>JAEYZX010000192.1 GCA_023427845.1 Bacteroidota bacterium | reverse complement strand
GGCTAATGGCGAGAGCAGGTCGGTTGTGGTATAATCAAGATTTTGCTGTTTGCGGAACCGTTTGTAAAATGCCTGTTCGGGTGCAAAGTGCAGCACTTTTTTCGGAGCTGTAAAAAAATCGGTTTCGTTTTTCAGATATAGCCAAAGCAGCCGGTGCCTTTCGAGTGAAAGTGTGCTGGGCGACAGTACGTTGTTGCGTTGCGTGCCATATCCGTACGGAAGAAAACTTCTGAAACTTTTGCCGTCGATCGGATCGGTAAATTTATTGCCTTTCAATGCGAATGCTAAAATCGGCCGCACCACATAGCTCAGCCTGATCAGCAATGGTCTGGGAATAGTATTCAGGATCGCTTTGAAAAGTTTTTTCATGCTTTATAGCACCAAAGGCGTTCTGCGGAATTCATTTTCCTCATCCGATTCGATTCCGAGTGCTTTATAGATATACGCAAAGGTCGACAGCAATTCGGGTTTTCCGTTGACCAAAGCTACATTGTGCTCAAAATGCGCGCTCGGTTTTTTATCGGCCGTGATGATTGTCCAGCCGTCTTTTAAATGCTTGATGTTTTTTGTTCCCATATTGATCATGGGTTCGATCGCGACAACCATTCCTTCTATGAACAATTTACCGCGGCCACGTTTTCCGTAGTTCGGCATTTCGGGATCTTCGTGCATTTTTCGGCCCAGGCCATGTCCAACGAGTTCCCGTACTACGCCATATCCAAACGATTCGGTATACTTCTGGATTGCATTTCCGACATCTTCAACGCGATTGCCAGATCTAAATTCACGGATTCCGATGTACAGCGATTCTTTTGTTACCTGAAGGAGTTTTTTGGTTTCGGGGGCAACGTCGCCGATTTCAAACGTATAGGCATGGTCGCCATAAAATTCGTTTTTTATCGCACCACAATCCACCGATACAATATCGCCTTCCTCAATCGGACGATTGGTCGGGAGTCCGTGTACTACCTGTTCATTGACGCTTGTAAGCAACGTCGACGGACAGCCATAAAGTCCGAGGAAACCCGGAACACCACCATTATCGCGGATAAATGCTTCGGCGAGTTTGTCCAATTGGAGCGTCGTAATTCCCGGCTTGATTTCGGTTGCGATCATTCCCAATGTTTTTGAGACCAACAATGCGCTTTCACGCATCAATTCAATTTCTTCCGGCGTTTTCTGGATAATCATAAGCGGTGTTTGTGGTTGCAAAAGTAAGTATTTACGATGGAAATAAGGATCTGCCAATTCGGTTTACGATAATTTTGTAACTTTTGATTGAATTTGGATTAAAATTTTAAAGATGTATAAAGTCATGTCGGCTGAGGAAGCCGTTAAAATCGTCAAGTCGGGTGATCGAGTTTATGTCCAGGCTGCGGCCGCGACGCCAACCGTACTTACCAGAGCGCTGGCCGAGCGGGCATCCGAGCTAAAGAATGTTGAGGTGTGCCATCTTCATACCGAAGGCGAGGCACCGTATGCCGATCCGGCGCTGGCGGCGAGTTTTCATGTCAACTCTTTTTTTATCGGGAAGAACGTCCGCCACACGCTTGCCGCCGGAAATGGCTCCTATACGCCGGTTTTTCTAAGTGAACTGCCATTGTTGTTCCGAAAAAAGGTGTTGCACGTTGATGTTGCCTTTATCCATGTCTCGGTGCCGGACATACACGGTTATTGCTCGCTTGGCGTTTCGGTTGAGGCGACTTTGGCCGCTATAGAAAACGCACCTATCGTGATTGCGCAGGTGAACCCGCAAATGCCACGAACCTTTGGCGATGGTGTGCTGCATATTTCGGAAATTACGTATTTGGTGGATGTCGACGTACCGCTGCACAGGCAAAAAATGGCACCGATCTCGGTCGACGAATCAAAAATCGGAATGTATGTCGCCTCGCTCATAGAAGACGAAAGCACGTTGCAAATGGGAATTGGGTCGATACCGAATGCGGCGCTCGCCAATTTGACGAATCACAAAAACCTTGGCCTGCATACCGAAATGTTTTCGGATGGCGTTATCGACCTGATTGAAAAGAATGTCATCAATTGCGACTATAAAGGCGTGGGCCGGGGCCGAGCGCTCGCCACATTTCTGATTGGTTCGCAGCGGCTATACGATTTCGTAAATGACAATCCATTTATCGAAATGCGTGAATCGTCGTATGTAAATGACACGGCCGTCATTCGTCGTAATCCAAAAATGGTCGCAATCAATTCGGCCATAGAAGTCGATTTGACCGGGCAGGTCTGCGCCGATTCGATTGGGGCGAGGATGTATTCGGGAGTTGGCGGCCAGATGGATTTTATTCGCGGTGCGGCACTCAGCCAGGGCGGTAAAGCCATCATTGCGTTGCCATCGGTGACAAAGAACGGCGAAAGTAGGATTGTGGCTGCATTAAAACCGGGAGCAGGCGTGGTTACGACCCGTTCGCATGTGCAATACATAATCACCGAATACGGCATTGCCGACCTATACGGCAAAACATTGCTGCAGCGCATTTCCGAAATGATAAAAATCGCACACCCCGATCATCAGGAGCGCATCGAACGTGAATACCGCGATATGGTGAAGGCGGCGTATTAAACGAGAGAATTCCGGTTCATCACTTCGGGTTTTTCAATTCCCATCAGATGCAGTATGGTGGGTGCGATATCGCCTAGGATTCCGTTGTTGACGTGGTTTATTTCTTTATCAACGATAATGATAGGCACCGGATTTGTCGTATGTGCCGTATTCGGGCTGCCATCGGGATTAATCATCGTTTCACAATTGCCATGGTCGGCGATAACGATTGTCGTATAGCCATTTTCCATTGCGGCATTTATCACTTTTTCGACACATTTGTCGACAGCCTCACATGCTTTGATTGCCGCTTCCATAACGCCTGTATGCCCCACCATATCGCCATTCGCGAAGTTCAGGCATACGAAATCGGTTTCTTGTTTAAAAAGTTCCGGAACCAACGCATCGGCAAGTTCGTAAGCGCTCATTTCGGGCTGCAGATCGTATGTTGGCACCTTGGGTGAATCTTTAAGGATACGTGTTTCGCCTTCAAATGGCTGTTCGCGCCCGCCCGAGAAGAAGAACGTCACATGCGGGTATTTCTCGGTTTCGGCAATACGGATTTGCTTTTTGTGATGTTTTTCCAAAACTTCGCCAAGCGTTTCGGTGATATCGGCTTTTTCGTAGATCACATAAACGTTTTCAAACGAATCGTCATATTTCGTCATTGTCACATAATACAGATTCATCTTGTGCATGTTTAGCTCAGGATGATCTTTCTGTGTCAGCACCTCTGTCAATTGACGCCCGCGATCAGTACGGAAATTGAAAAAGATAACAACATCGCCCTCCTTGATTGTCGCTATCGGATTTCCTTCGGCATCGGCCATCACTATAGGCTCGAGGAATTCGTCGGTTACATTTTTTTTATAGCTTTCCTCAATGCTTGCAACGGCGTTGTCCGAATGCATTCCGACCGCATTTACAATAAGATCATACGCTTTTTTAACACGTTCCCACCGTTTGTCGCGGTCCATTGCGTAGTACCGGCCAATAACCGATGCCAGTTTTGTATTTGTGCCCTTGATATGGTCTAATATTTCTGAAATAAAACCCGCTCCCGATTTTGGATCTACATCCCGGCCATCGGTAAACGCGTGGACATACGTATTTTTTACTCCTGCAACATTCGCCTCGGTAATCAGTCCTTTGAGATGGTTGATATGTGAATGAACGCCACCATTTGATGCCAAGCCCAGAAAATGAACGGGTTTCTCATATTCTTTTGCATAAGCGAATGCGTTTGCGAGCGCTTTTTCGGTGGCGATAGAACGATTGCTGACGGTGAGGTTAATTCTTTCAAGATCCTGATAAATGATGCGTCCGGCGCCAAGGTTCATGTGGCCGACTTCCGAATTCCCCATCTGGCCTTCGGGCAAACCCACATTGAGTCCGTCGGTGCGAAGTTGCGCATGCGGATAGTTTTCGTAAAGACTGTTTATGAAAGGAATGTGCGCATTGTCGATTGCGGAAACTTTCGGATCGGGCGATTTTCCCCATCCGTCAAGAATCATCAGGATTACTTTTTTGTTCATCATTTGTAATTTCAACAAAGATAAAGCAATCGCAAAAAAGAATTCAGGCGGTTGACTCGCTAATTTTTTAATGAATTGTAATCGATGAAGTAGCGGATGCTGACGCTGAATACCGTATTGATGTTGTTGTTGAACAGGTTATCGATATTTGTTCCGAGGTTACGATTGATCGCCGAACGGTAATCGATTGCATTGTTTCGGTACAGCACCGACACCTGGCTCGCAGGTGCAAACCACCATGAATACGAAAGGTCGAAATTCCACAAATTCAGGTTTTGGTCAAATTCGGATGTCAGCGCCGGGTCGTCGGTCAGGAATTCCATGAAACCGTTGTCGTTTAAGCTGAACAGCCGGTCGTTTTGCGAATATGCCCAATAATGGCGCGCCGTCAGATTGAATGTCATTTTGTTGTTTACCGAATATCGCACCGATAGTTCAGAGGATAATGTCTGCAGATCCCTTTCGGCAAACGATATGTTGTTTGTATTGCTTCCTGCGGCATATCCTCGATCATTGAAGAATCGCGAGAAATCGGTTGAATAGATCAGAAGTATTTTGTCGTTGATGCGGTAACGCGGACTAATATACAGCCCATATCCATTTCGGTCTTCTTCCTGAATGTCGACCGACGGTTTTATGTCGAGCGCAAATGGTTTGTTATAATTTCCCGAATACATGAAAAATGCATTAAATCCCTTGGGCACATAAGAAAATCGGCCCGGAGTGAACGGCGCATAAAAATCAAAAACTGTAAAGGGATTTATCTGAAGTCCGGTCTGAAAAAAATTATTTTTGCGCGTAGTTGCCGTTACCTGAAAAGTGGTGAACGCTGATTGTAGTTTGCCTGTAGTATTCTGAAATTCGACGCTTGAAGTTGCATCAAATCGAAACGCGTTGAAATTTCCTTCGGGATTAAGGATCCTAAAATTATAATTTGCGTAAAAGTTATGGTAATTGTTGATGAATGCGATGCCAAGGTCGTTAATGTCATAATCGGCCGAAAAGTATTTCGCCACAATGTCGAAGCGGTGTTTACCGCTGGTTTTGACAAAATTCACCGCTGTTTTGAATCCGTCCGTATTTTCAACGTCATTAATAAAGCTGTATTTAAAATCGCCTGTGAATTTATAGGAGTTCTCCTTTGTATTTAGATCCCATATCAAACCCGTGACGTTAGCATCGCGGTAACTGCCGTCGCGGGTCACATTACTGTTGACCAACGAAATTGACGAATTATTTATTCTCTGGTCCAGCACCAATAAATTGTAATTGACCAATGGCTCGACCAGGACGTTCCGTGCCTCTGCCGTATTGATGTCCCGCACGCGAGCAAAGGTGCGTTCGGTAATTGCGTTAAGAAATCCGATTCCGAGTCCTTTTTTTGTACGTCCCGAAATTTTTACTGCATTGATCAAATCGACGGTATTCGGAAGTTCTTCCAAAACCTCATTGACGCCAAGCTGCGGGCTAACGGTTGGTGCTCCGCCGATTCGACGTGTATAAAGAAGATTGCCTTTATTGAAAAGTTCGATTCCTTCGGTAAAAAACGGTCGGTTTTCGTTGAATTCCTGCTCAAACGGCGTTAGATTAAGGATGACATTATCGAATTTGGTCTGCCCGAAATCGGGTATCAGGATCGCGTCGAGCGTAAATGAATCGCTGATGCCGTATTTAATGTCGAGCCCGGCTTTGAATTTATTTCCCGAATCACCGTCGGTATAATCATAATAATACGAGGAATACGGAATAAGATACAGTCGCGTTGGCGGTTTGATGTTTTCGATCCCGGTGAGGATTCCGGCCTGTTGGAGTTCCGAATTGATGTTGGCATCGAGAAAGTTCCACGTATATTTTTGTCGGTCGCGCCTGATTTCACGATACATATTCAAACCCCATGTTTGTACCTCGTTGCTGCTGAAACGCAAAGCGGCATACGGTATTTTCATTTCGACAACCCATCCAAAATTCGTAATCGACACTTCACTGTCCCAGATTGCGTTCCAAGAATAATCTTCGAGAAGTCCGCCTGGTCCCTCCGTCGCAATACAATCCTGCTGAACACCTGCCGAGCTCACAAAAAAGCGGAATTCCTGTTGGCCGTCGCTATAACCGTTGATAAAAATCCCAAAATGTTCTGCCGTTCCAAAATTATCGCGTTCTGTGATTTCTTTTAGAATTTTTTCAGGTTCGTTGTCGTAAAGCAAGGCGGCAACGTAAATGGCGTCGTTATCGTAGAGGATTCGGACTTCAGTCTTCTTTTCGGGACTGATCGGTTTGCCGTTATCGGGCTCAAACATTATGAAGTCGGTTCCCACCGGGGCCGTGGTCCAAATAGCTTCATCGATCTGCCCGTCGATTGAGATTTTTTGAGTTGTATGAACTGCTTGTAAGGACTTTTTTTGAGCATATCCAAGCGAACAGATCAAAATCAGTAGTAGATTGACGGCACGGGGAAAATTAGCCATAGAAACCTGTAGTCTGCGAGCAAAAATAACTATTATATTGATTATCACAATTGTTTTGCAATATTTTTGAAACTCTTACGTTATTTCCATATTACCTCGCTATGGCATGATTTCTGCATGGACAACAACTCTGAGGGAAATCATTTAATTGGCGAACATTCTGATTTACAGCTAGAAACGTTAAAGTTTTGCTTTTAAAAGTGTTTTTAAAATGATTTCTATATTTTCGCAATCCCAAATTTACTTTTAACCAAACACACTAGTCTATGATGTACCGTATCCTTCCTGTGGTTTTGTTTTTCATGATGTCGTTTAGCATTACAAATATTAAGACAGAATCACCCGAACCAAACAAACAGTTAACTACAGCCGAACTTGCTCCAACATTTGAAGAAAATGTTGCTTCTGTATATGCACAGCTACAATCCAACAATCTTGCATTGCCAAAATTGGAAAGCTTTTCCCAGGCACTGGAAGGTTTTTATGAGATGAAAGAAAAAGGTGTTGTCACTAAAGATATTCTTACGTTGATTGATTTTAGCCTTTCGTCAAATACGAAGCGTTTATGGATCATCGATCTTTCTACTAATACCATATTGTATAATTCTTTGGTTGCCCACGGCCGCAATACAGGAAATGAATTTGCAAAATCATTTTCCAATGCTGCCGAATCATACAAAAGCAGCCTCGGATTTTATGCAACCGGCGAAGTGTATTATGGCAAACATGGCCGTTCGTTAAGATTGGACGGACTTGAAAAAGGGGTTAACAGCAATGCACGTAACCGCGCTGTGGTGATGCACGGAGCTGATTATGTTTCTGAATCTTTCATCAAAAATAACAGCCGGCTGGGGAGAAGCCTTGGATGTCCTGCAATCCCGGTTGAATTGACGGATGAAATCATTAACACGATCAAAGACAAATCATTATTGTTTATCTATCATCCATCGCGCGATAACAAAGCTAAAACAGCTCAGGTTTCATAATCAATACCAATATAAAGTGAATCCCCGCCGCAAGGTTTGGGGATTTTTTTATTTCAGCTGTTTATGCATCACAAAATGTACGATACCAATGGCTAAAAAGGGTTCACTGCTTACTTGATAGCCAAGCTTCACGTAAAACGGGACTGCCAAATCGCGTGCATTGAACCAGACGAGATTACCACCCAATAGTTTCACTTCCGATTCTACATGTTGAACCAGTTTACCGCCAAGCCCTCGTTTCTGATAGCTTTCAAGCACTGCCATTCCCCGTATCTGATATTGCTTCGGGGTTGAAAAATTTGCATTTCGGTTTTCGAACATCGAGATGACGCCTGCCAGTTCGTTATCGATGAAAATACCGAAATGACGTGTGGTGTCAAGAAAGTCGCCATCAAAAATGCAGCTGTCAATTGGCTTCCCGGCTCGCAAAACCGGATGTCTTACCAAATGCGTTTCTAAGGCGGTAATCGTTTTGATTGAAATAGTTTCATCCATAAGAGTTCAGAATCGGTAAGTCGCACATTTCCAAATGAACACGGAATTCTTTTATTTTATACAGAAAAAAATTTGCAACAAAGTAAACTTATTATTTATATTTGCACCACCAAACAGGAACCAAGACCATTTAAAGTCGGAAGTACTGTAAAGAATGCGGAAGTAGCTCAGTTGGTAGAGCTCCAGCCTTCCAAGCTGGTTGTCGCGAGTTCGAGCCTCGTCTTCCGCTCAAAACCCTGACTGATGTCGGGGTTTTTTTTTATCTTCCTATGAAGGTCAAATCGCTGCCGCTTTCATATTCCACCGGGCTTTGCCCTTGCCTAAACAACCTGGCCGAAAGGCTTCCTTTTAGTATTGTTTTTTCTGATTTTACCTCGAGCCAGCTTCCTTCGCGAAGTCCCAAAACGGGAATTGTATTGAACGCATGAAATTCGGCAATCCGCGTTTCCCGGGTTTCGCCCATATGGGTTCCACCCGGATCCGGATCCAGATAATGCGGATTCAAATTAAAGGGCAGTATTCCCAATGTCCTGAAACTTGGCGGATATACAATCGGCATATCGTTGGTGGTCTGCATCGTCAACCCGGTGATATTGCTTCCCGCACTCGTGCCCAGGTATGGAGTTCCGTTATTGACTGCGTTTGCAATCGGATCCATCAGATTGTATTTATATAATTGCGCAACAAGAAGAAACGTATTTCCGCCTCCGACAAAAATCCCTTCTGCCTCGCTGATCGTCCTTTCCGGACTGTCAAAATCATGCAGGCCACGAACGCCAACGCCGATTGTATCGAATGCATTTTTAACAACAGCCGTATAATCATCGTGTGAAGCTCCGCCCGGCCTTGCATAAGGGACAAAAACGATTTGCGAACAATTTATAAATAATTTCCTGAGTTCAGGAAGTAAATATTCCAGATAGGTTTGGCCATGAAGCGTAGAAGTACTGGCGATTATTGCGTTTTTCATATTTTCGGATAAGACTCAAAATTACAATTCCACGGGCGTTCGTTCAAATTTATATTAACATAAGTTTATTAACACGTTAGCATTAAATTTCGATGCTATTCAAATACATTTACAACCAATGAGTTCGGAATTGCGTTGTATGAATAGAATCTTACTCTTGATTTTACTTTCGTGTGCTCCATTACTTTGGGCGCAGCAGCCATCGAATGAGGTGATTGGGAAAATTTCGGCCGACCTATACGATAAAAGCGGAATTTACATAATCAATCAGCGAACCGAACAAAGTGTCATGTCGGATCATTTGGGGAACTTTCAAATTTCTGCAATTGCAGGTGACTCCCTGATGTTTTCGTCTACTGAAACTATCGGCCATCGAATCGTTTTGACCGATGATGACCTTTCGAATGAAATTCTGTTCGTAAAACTTGAAGTTTTGGTCAACCGTCTTGATGAGGTTATCATTTACAAACGGAGCAACATAACATCCGAATCGCTGGGGCTGATTTCCAAAAACCAAAAGAAATATACACCGGCAGAACGCAAATTGAACACGGCTTCTAATCCGTATGAAGTTGTCGGACTCCGGGCTTCAGCTTCGCTGGATCCAGTGCTTAACTGGATGTCCGGCCGTACCGCAATGCTCAAAAAGGAAGTAGAGGTCGAAAAGAAGGAAGGCTGGCTTGCAATTTTGTCGGATATGTATGACGAGAAGCATATTGTCGAAATCCTAAAGGTCCCGGCTGAATATGTCAACGGGTTTCTGCGATATTGCATCGAGAATGACAGTTTCATACAATCCCTTATGGCAAATAATAAAGGAATCACCACGTTTCAACTAACAGGACTTGCGGTCGAGTACAATAAAATCATCAAAAGTGAAAATCCATAAAGTAATTCTTATTGCTGCTCTTTTGTTGACAATTTCGGCCGTCAGCCAGTCGGATGAGCGATTTCTGCATTTTAGGGTCATCGCTGATTCGGCATCGACCGAAGGAATAAATGTCATCAATCTGGTCAATGAAAGGACGACGGTGACCAATTCGCGGGGTGCATTTTCAATAGCTGCCAAACCTGACGATTTGTTGGTGCTGACCTCTGTTAATTTTGAATATAAACGCAAAATAATCGACGAGGCGGATTTAAAAAAGGATACCATATTTATTCGGATGACGCCCAAAATCACGCAACTGGATGAAGTTATAATAAATGAGTACTCGCATATTAACGCGGTGTCGCTCGGGATAGTCCCAAAAAACCAAAAAAAGTATACCCAGGCCGAACGAAAATTGTATGCGGCGCAAACCGGACCCATCGATATCATCGCAAATTTACTATCCGGACATACAAAGATGCTTAAAAAGGAACTCGAGGTTTCGAAAAAAGAAATTCTGCTTGCAAAAATGGAGTTTCTATATGACGACAGCTATTATATCGACACGCTCAACATTCCGCCCGACCATATTAAAGGATTCCAGTATTTTTTGGTTGAGGACTCCGAATTCGCCACAGCACTCAAATCAAAAAACAAAACATTGACGATGTTCCTGGCAACGAAACTTGCCGCAAAATACAAGCAGACGTTAAACATGGAATAGCCTATGAAGGTAAAAATACTCTTGTGTTTACTGGTTTTTCCGATGGTTTCGTTAGCGCAAAACAGGCAGCTCCTTGTGGGTAAGGTTGTGGCCGATCGGTCTTCAAATGGATCTTTTAGAAATAGGATCGATGCTGGCACTGATATTTGTTAAACCAAAAAAGAAAGAACCGAAGCAGGAGTATTCAACCGAATTATTTGCGGATATTGCCCGACGGAAATTTTCGGATTACTTTTTTACAAATACGCTGAAGATAAATGCAGACGACATCGGTCTCTTCCTTGCTTTTTGCGACACACCCGAAGCACGGGTTTTAACCGGTCCGGCCAAGGCAATCGAGTTGACCGACTACATGATAAAAATGGGCGAGAAGTTTCATGCTATGAAAACAAAAGATGAAAATAATTAAGATTTGTTTTTTTATTGCGTTGTTGGGATTGCTGACATCGGCAGATGCACATAAGTTTTATGTCGGTATCCACCAGATCAATTACGCCAAGGATAAAAAAATGCTGCAGGTCACGTCGCGCATTTTTGTCGACGATCTTGAGGAAGTACTTAAATTAAAACACAAACAAAAATTTCTAATCGGCGATAACAGTGCGACTGCCGAAGAACTTTCACTGATGCAGAAATACCTGACCGATAATTTCACGATTAAAGTCAACGGAAAGGCAAAGCCGCTGAATTACCTGAGCAGCGAACTCGAGGCCAACGTGCTGATTTGTTATTTCAACATTCGCGATATTTCCAAAATCACCACACTTGAAATCAAAAACAAAATCCTGTTCGATTATGTAACAGAACAACAAAACATCGTACAAACCAATGTTAATGGCAGGAAAGACAGTTTTTTGATGACTGTCGACGAACCGGCCGGGAAGTTGTCATTCTAATCCGTCACATTTATTATATTAGCGTTCCCACAATTTTTTCGATATGAATAATTTAAAATATACAATTGCGCTCCTTGTTTTTTCGATTGCTGCAACCGCACAACAGCCTGCTCAGCGCGAAGGTGGTCATGAAGACATCAATAAATTTCGCCAGATGTACGATTTGCTGGCAACCCCGAATATGTATCGGACTGCTTCGGGAGCACCCGGCCCGGCGTACTATCAGCAGCAAGCCGACTATAAGATGGACATCGAGCTTGACGACAAAAACACAAGGCTGAACGGCGTGGAAACCATCACCTATCACAATAACGCACAGGAACCACTCGAATATCTATGGGTGCAGCTCGATCAGAACATCAATGCACGAACGTCCAAAACTCCATTGGTTCAAAGTACCAAAACCGATGCGGCAATCAGTGTCTCAGGTTTTTCAAGAAAGTATCTGGAGGAAGGTTTTGACGGCGGATTTAAAATCGAGTATGTACGCGATGCACAAGGCAAGCCGCTTCCGTACACGATCAATGAAACAATGATGCGCATCGATCTTCCAACGCCATTGCGTAACGGGCAAAAGTTTTCATTTTCGATCAAATGGTGGTACAACATCAACGATTACATGAAGATTGGCGGCCGGTCTGGATATGAACACTTTCCCAAAGACGGCAACAACCTATACGTTCTTGCACAGTTTTTCCCCCGGATGGCAGTTTACAATGATGTCGAAGGCTGGCAGAACATGCAATTTTGGGGAAGTGGCGAATTTGCGCTGCCATTCGGAAATTACGAAGTCAACATCACGGTTCCTGCCGATCATTTCCTCGATGCGACGGGCGAACTCGTCAACCGAAATGAAGTCTATACTGCCGAACAGCTCAAGCGATACGCCCAGGCTCAAAAATCTTACGACAAACCGGTGCTCATCGTGACGCAGGCAGAGGCGACAGCAAATGAGAAATCTTTTTCAGACAAAAAGAAGACCTGGAAATTCAAGGCTGAAAATGTTCGTGATTTTGGGATATCGACATCGCGGAAATTCATCTGCGACATGATGGCCGTGAAAATGGGAAGCAAGGACGTAATGGCTATTTCGCTTTATCCGAAAGAAGGAAATCCGCTGTGGGAAGAATATTCGACAAAAATAGTCGCGCATACTTTAAAAACATATTCCTCATTCACGTTTGACTATCCGTATCCGAAAGCGATTTCGGTGAACGCGCAGGATCAGGGAATGGAATATCCGATGATATGCTGGAATTTCGGACGCCCGGACGAGGACGGAAAATATACCGACCGCGTTAAATACGGAATGCTGGGCGTGATCATTCATGAAGTCGGGCACAATTATTTTCCGATGATCGTCAATTCCGATGAACGGCAATGGACCTGGATGGACGAAGGTTTGAATACGTTTCTTGAGTATCTGACAGAAATTGCATGGGAACCAGATTTTCCGGTCAGTCGTGGTCCGGCTAAAAATATAGTTCCCTATATGAGTGGCGACCAGCGAAACCTTGAACCGATTATGTCGAATTCCGAAAGCATCAAGCAATTCGGCAACAACGCCTACGGCAAACCTGCAACCGGGCTAAACATCATGCGCGAAACCATTATGGGACGTGAGCTTTTTGACCATGCATTTAAGGTTTATGCCAATAGGTGGAAATTCAAGCATCCAACTCCTGAAGATTTTTTCAGAACAATGGAAGATGCATCGGCAGTCGATTTGGACTGGTTTATACGCGGATGGTTTTATACCACTGACTATACCGATATCGGAATCAAGGAGGTCAAACGGTATTTTGTAAGTACCGACGCTCCGAAAGGCTTCAAAGCTCCCGAAGTGACGCGCCGCAACAGAAGGAATCTCGCCGGACCATTGGTGTTCATGGTCGAAGAAGGAAGCGCCGATTTTAATGCATCACTGAACAAGCCATTTAACGCAAAGGAAGTTAAACCTCTGGACGAGTATTTGCAGTCGACCTTTACAGCCGAGCAGCGTAGCAGAATGGCTTCCCCAAAATATTTCTATCAGGTTACTTTTGACAAACCGGGCGGATTGGTAATGCCGCTGATCGTTGAACTGACATTTGATGATGGTACTACCGAAATGCATAAATTCCCTGCGCAAATCTGGCGAATGAATGATGCTGAGGTATCACGGACATTTGCGGTGCAGAAACCGATTTCGAAAATCGTCGTCGATCCAAAGCTCGAAACAGCCGATATCGACACTGCAAACAACACCTGGCCGAAGGAAGCTGTCAAGTCGAAGTTCGACTGACAAATTATTTTGTTAATTTGACAGCACATCCTGTTGAGGTTTGTAACTTTGTAGCCATAAAGAAGAAACTATGTTCGGTATAGGTGGCGGAGAACTTATTTTTATAATCCTGATAGTGCTGATGTTGTTCGGATCTGACAAGATTCCCGATATCGCTCGTACGATGGGAAAAGCGATGCGTCAGCTTAAGGATGCAACGAATGATATCAAAAGCGAAATCCATAAAAGTGCTGAAGCAAATGGTATCGATTCGTCACTTCTTGACGTAAAGGGAAGCATAAACGCGGAAATTGAAAAAGCCAAGGAATCCATGCTGGGCGATACGCCGGAGGTGTTGAATAAAACAAAAGAGGATATCGACAGCCTTGCGCCCGGACCTATCAAACGCCAACACTAATGCTTGAAAAACTTCTTGAACTCGACCAGCAGCTTTTTGTTTTCTTAAACGGACTTGGTTCCGAAACCTACGATGGTCTTTGGCTGCTGATTACCAAACAATTCAATTGGATTCCGCTTTTTGCCCTATTCGCGTATCTTGTTTTTAATCGTCTTGGATGGAGGCACGCAATAATGATAATGGTGCTGATTGCAGTGTTGATCACGATCACCGATCAGTCCACCAACTTTTTTAAATACTACTTCCAACGGCTTCGTCCGGTCAATAATCCGGAGATCGCCGATGTCATCCGTGCGGTACAAATGCGAAAGTCATTCAGTTTCTTTTCGGGCCACGCCTCAAGTTCGATGGCATCCGCATTTTTCTTATTCCACGTATTGAAACCGTACGTTAAGTATATGGGCTTTATCTTCATATGGCCGCTGATTTTTGCTTACAGCCGAATTTATCTCGGTCTACATTATCCGATTGACATTATCTGCGGTTATGCATTTGGAATATTCACCGCATTTTTGATGCTGCGGTTCTACGCGTATTTACGCGATCGCTTCTTTCCAAATCAGAAAGAGAATCTAGACAACCCTACAAACAGTGAGCCCGTCTCGAATGGGTAGTAAAATGGTCTCGACGCGCGGATCTTCCTTCAATGCGATGTTGTAGTTTTGAAGTGTTTTCGTGCTTTTGTCGTTCGGTTTTGCCGGTTCAAGAACTTTTCCGCTCCACAGCACATTATCCGATAGAATGATTCCTCCGGGCTTCATCAGCGGCACGATCATCTCAAAATAGTTCAGGTAATTTTCTTTATCGGCGTCGATGAACACAAGGTCGAATGGCTTGTTTATCGTCGGGACGATATCGAGTGCATTTCCCAAATGCTGAATAATCTGCTTTCCCCAAGGCGATTTATCGAAGTATTTGCGCTGCATCGCTACCAGTTCTTCGTTGATGTCGATAGTGTGCATCTGGCCATTTTCACGCAGTCCTTCGCAAAGACACAATGTTGCATATCCGGTATAGGTTCCGATTTCCAGAATGTTTTCCGGACGCAGCAATTTCGAGAGCATGCTTAAAACACGCCCCTGAAAATGTCCGCTCAACATCCGCGGAAGCAAAATCTTCTGGTACGTTTCCTTGTTCAGTTCAGCCAGAAGCTGCGGTTCGGGTTCAGTGTGGCGTCCCACATATTCTTCAAGTTCAGGTGAAATGAAATGCATGGCGATGTTTTCCTCAAAATTATAAAAATCTTAATGAATATCCACTTGTCGCATTGAATACCTAACTTTGCACGATGCAAACCGAGAAGAAAGACATACGCGCGTTGTCGAAAGAGAAACTCCGCGAATTTTTTGTTGCCAATGGTGATCAGGCGTTCCGTGGCAATCAGGTTTACGAATGGCTGTGGAGCAAAGGCGCACGCAGTTTTGACGATATGACCAATGTTGCGAAGGCGACGCGGCAGATGCTTCAGGACAATTTTGTAATTAACCATATCAACGTCGACCAGATGCAGCACAGTTCCGATGGAACCGTCAAAAATGCGATCCGGTTACACGACGGACTTCTGGTTGAAAGCGTATTGATCCCAACCGAATCCCGCACCACGGCATGCGTTTCAAGCCAGGTTGGCTGCAGCCTCGATTGCAATTTTTGTGCAACCGCGCGTTTGAAAAGAATGCGGAACCTTGGCCCTGATGAAATTTACGACCAGGTCGTCGAGATCGATCGCGAAAGCAGGCTCTATCACAACCGGCCATTGTCGAATATTGTGTTTATGGGAATGGGCGAGCCGCTTATGAATTATAACAATGTGCTCAAGGCGATCGAGATGATCACTTCCGATGAAGGTCTTGGCATGTCGGCCAAACGGATAACGGTATCGACATCGGGAGTTCCGAAAATGATAAAAAAGCTTGCCGACGATGAGGTAAAATTCAAACTTGCCGTTTCGCTGCATTCGGCAATCGATGAGGTACGTGCGCGGATCATGCCTTTCAGCGCGAATTTTCCGCTTGCCGATCTTCGCGAAGCGCTCGAATACTGGTACGCAAAGACTAAGAGCAAAGTCACATATGAATATGTGGTGTGGAAAGGAATCAATGATACAAACGAAGCAATCGATGCGCTTGTGAAATTCTGCAAATATGTTCCGTGTAAAGTCAACTTAATCGAGTACAATCCGATTGATGATGGCGAATTCCAGCAGGCCGATCCGGAAATAATCGACGCCTACATTGCGGCATTGGAACAAAACAATATTGTTGCTAAAGTCCGCCGAAGCCGCGGCAAAGACATCGACGCGGCATGTGGCCAACTCGCAAACAAAGAAGCCTAGCAAGGATATTGGCAAATTGGCGTTAAACAGTATCTTTGAACATTAATGAACATCACTTCACAAATAAAGCAGCCGATCCGACACGAAATGGAACTTTTCGAAAAAAAGTTCTTCCAGTCGATGACCTCACAGGTTGCGCTTTTAAATCGCATTACTTATTATATCGTAAACCGCAAAGGAAAGCAGATGCGACCAATGTTTGTTTTCCTGACTGCCAAGATGGTTTCGGGCGAAGTAAATGAACGGACGTATCGCGGCGCATCTGTAATTGAATTGATTCATACCGCAACGCTTGTGCATGATGATGTTGTGGACGACAGCAACCGTCGTCGCGGATTTTTCTCGATCAACGCACTTTGGAAAAATAAGATTGCGGTTTTGGTGGGCGATTATCTATTGTCGAAAGGACTTTTGCTTTCGATCGATAATGGCGATTTTGATTTGCTTCGCATCATATCGGTAGCCGTGCGTGAAATGAGCGAAGGTGAACTGCTTCAAATTGAGAAAGCAAGACGTCTCGATATTACCGAGGATGTTTATTATGACATCATCCGAAAGAAGACCGCTACACTTATAGCGGCCTGTTGCGCACTTGGCGCACGTTCGGTCAATGCGTCGGACGATATTCTTGTTGAGAAATTGCGGAAATTCGGTGAACTGATCGGAATGGCATTCCAAATAAAGGACGACCTTTTTGACTATACCGACGAAGCCATCGGCAAACCGACCGGAATCGACATCAAGGAACAAAAGATGACGCTTCCGCTGATTCATGTGCTGAACAATGTGACGGCGAAAGAGAAAAGCTGGGTCATCAACTCGATCAAAAACCACAACAAAGACAAAAAGCGCGTAAAAGAGGTGATTGCTTTTGTGAAAGACCGCAACGGACTGTCGTATGCCGAAGCAAAGATGGAAGAATATCAGCAACAGGCACTGCAACTTCTGGAGGATTTTCCCGAATCCGAATACAAATCGGCTTTGATGCTGATGGTGAACTATGTGATTGAGCGGAAGAAGTAATTTAGTTATCAGTTTATTTTTAGGATAATGCCCGCGTTAGGGGTAGAGGCAGGCACCGCGTGCAGCCGATGGCCCGGCCGTCAGGCAACGCCCAAAAAGCTTACATCCCAAACCTAAACCTTATACATTTAAAAATTTTTTCACCCCGATGCAACCAAATCGCAAGTTGATTCGTCTATGCTATTAGAACACTTAGAAAGTGAAAGTAATCGATCTACATCAGCAGCAAAATGAAGTTATCGCAATGGCAGTGCAAAACAACCGCCATGCGCAGCAGCAGATTTACGCAAGGTACAGCCCCAAGATGCTGAGCGTTTGCCGGCAGTATCTTAAAGACATCCACACTGCCGAAGATGTGATGATCACCGCGTTCATGAAAGTGTTTACGAACCTGAAGAATTTTGAAAGCAAAGGAAGTTTTGAAGGCTGGATCCGGCGGATCATGATAAACGAGTGCATATCGTACATCAGGGCGCAAAAAAAAATCAGTTTTCTTGACGATACGTTTTATAAAGAAGAGGGCATCAACAATATTGAGAGCGGGTTAAGCGTAGACGATATTCAGTCGCTGATCGACAGCCTTCCCGACGGCTACAGAATGATTTTCAACCTGTATGCGATTGAAGGTTACAAACACAAAGAAATCGCCGAGATGCTAGGTATAAACGAAGGAACATCGAAATCGCAGTTGTCACACGCACGAAAAATGCTTCAGGAGCAGGTCAATAAACAAAAAAACTACGAGTATGGCACGGAATAAAATGGAAACGGAGTTCAGTGAAAAGCTCAATCGACGCGAGATTAAGCCATCGGCGAATTCATGGGACAGGCTTGACGCGATGCTAACGGTTGCCGAGCAGAAGAAACCGCCGCGCAAATTTAGTTGGATGTACATCGCCGCAAGTTTTTTAGGGTTTGCGTTGATCGCAACGCTTTTTTTCAATCGCGGACCAGAAGTTGAAATGCCCAATAAAGTCGCGGTCGAAGAAACCCCTGCAATTATCAGCAGTGATTTGCCTGAAAAAACATTCGTAATTGAGCAGTCCGAAATTGCATCGTCCGAGCAAAGTCGGGAACGTGGCGATCAGACGCCGGCGGATTTGTCCAAAAAAGTAAATCAAAGTCATATCGCACAAAACCGGGAAAACAAGCAGCCAACAGTAATCAGTAATGATGCTGCGCCCGAAACCATCAATCAAAAAACGGACATTGTCACGGCGGGCGAGCTTCTGGCGATTGTCGAACCAACAATCAATCAAAGTCAGGTCAAATCGGTAAAAGTCAGTGCCAAAAGCCTGCTCTCGCAAGTCGACGGCGAGGTAGAAATGACCTTTCGTGAAAAAGTGCTCCATAAAGTGGGCAGGAACTATCAAAATGTGAAAGTCGCACTGGCAAACCGAAACATCGAAGACGAAAATCATTAATCAAACATTCAATCAATCATCATGAGAAATTTTACAATTTACTTAGCGGGATTACTATGCCTTTTAGTTAACGAAATTACTGCGCAAACCTTTGAGACCCGCGCAAAAGCGATAGCCGACAAGATCGAACAAATCACAAAAGAAGAAAAAGCCGCGTTGAAAAGCGAGGTCGAATGGGTAAATGAGCAACTAGAAAAAGGCGAGATCACAACCGAAGAAGCCGATCAGAAGAAACTTGAATTTGCTGAAATACGTGCCAAAAACATTGAAACCCGTACTGCAGGAGCACAGGAGCAGCTTCGGATTTTGGTTCAGGAAAAAGTTGACGGGAAGATTAACGAGAAGGATTCCACCGGAAGAAGAATCGACCTGGTATTACCCGGATTTAAAATTCGGGACAGCCGAAAAACGCCACCGGCCGGCGAATATCGCACCACATCACAATTCGTGTTCGCAATGGGTCTTAACAATTTGGTCACTGATAATTCTGTTGCACATTCCGACTTCCGCACCTGGGGTTCGCATTTTTACGAATGGGGAATCACCTTCAATTCGCGGATTTTAAAAGATCATAACCTTTTGCATGCCAAATACGGACTATCGTTGATGTATAATAATTTGCGACCGACGGAAAACCGCATGTATGTTGAAAACGGCGATCAAACCGAGCTAGTAGAAAGCGCTATCCATCTTGATGATTCGCGTTTTAGGACTGTACATCTGGTAGTTCCCGTGCATTTGGAATTTGATTTTTCCGGAAATAGAAACGTTGAAGAAAAAGGTTTCCGCACCCATAAAAGCGTCCGCTTTGGAATTGGCGGATATGCCGGTGCCAACCTGAAAGCGAAGCAAATCCTGCATTATGAGGCCAACGGGAATGACGTCAAATCACGCGAGCGCGGCGATTTCAACGTCAACAGGTTTGTATATGGAGTGAGTACCTATATTGGGTACAAGGAAACAAGCCTGTATTTAAAATACGATATCAACCCGTTGTTCGAGGACAATGCGGTCGATCAAAACAATATTTCGCTTGGGATCCGTTTCGATTTAAATTAGAATTTAGTGAGAGTTATTTATATTGCAAGCGCTCTTCGGGGCGCTTTTTTTTGCTTTTATGAGGAGCTGTTTCCTGCTGTCCGCTATAGCTTTTGCCCGCTAAAGAAGCGGATCAAAAGGCTGCCGCTTCCATCAGGGCTAAGCAATTAATAATTAATAATTAATAATTGATAATTGATAATTGATAATTGGAAATTTGATTAGTATCAAAAGTATTGTTTGATTGCCCATTTTGTAATTTTCACATTGCTACATTGCTACATTGCTGCATTGCCACATTTACACATTGTTACATTTACTACCTTTACCCCAAACTTTAAAAATTGATTTCAAAAGCCACAATAGACACCGTATTTGAAACTGCCCGCGTTGAGGAAGTAATCGGAGATTTCGTCCAGCTCAAACGCGCAGGCAGCAATTTTAAAGGGCTGAGCCCGTTTTCTGACGAGCGGTCGCCTTCTTTTATGGTATCGCCTGTCAAGCAGATCTGGAAGGATTTCAGCTCCGGAAAAGGCGGGAACGCTGTTGCTTTTTTGATGGAACACGAACATTTCACGTATCCGGAAGCAATCCGTTATCTCGCGAAAAAATACAACATCGAAATAAAGGAAACCGAAAAAACCGAAGAGGAAAAAGCAAACACCGACATTCGTGAAAGCATGTTTTTGGTATCGGAATTCGCACAAAAGTATTTCCACGATACCTTGATGAATTCGGATGAAGGAAAGGCAATCGGACATTCGTATTTCAAGGAACGCGGTTTTACAAATGAAACCATAAAACGTTTCGGGCTCGGTTACTCGCCGGAAGCTTGGGACGCGTTTTCAAAAGAAGCGCTCGGCAAGGGCTACAAACTCGAATTTCTTGAAAGCACCGGCTTAACGATCGTAAAAGACGAACGCACAATCGACCGTTTTCGCGGCCGCGTAATGTTCCCAATCCAAAGCATGTCGGGACGCGTACTCGGTTTTGGCGGCCGTATCCTCACAAACGATAAAAAAGCGGCAAAATATCTTAACTCGCCCGAAAGCGAGCTTTATCACAAAAGCAAAGTCCTGTACGGAATTTATCATGCCAAACAGGCGATCGCGAAGCAGGACAATTGTTATCTCGTTGAGGGCTATACCGATGTGATTCAATTTCACCAAAGCGGAATAGAAAACGTAGTCGCTTCATCGGGTACGGCATTGACACCCGACCAAATCCGGCTCATCAACCGTCTGACCAAAAATATCACGGTCTTATTCGATGGCGATGCCGCGGGGCTTCGTGCGTCGGTTCGCGGAATCGATTTGATTCTCGAAGAGGGAATGAATGTGAAAGTATGCACCTTTCCCGATGGTGAAGACCCCGACAGTTTCGCAAAGAAAACCCCGCACGACGACCTGGTTGCTTATCTCGAACGCAATTCAAAGGATTTTATCCAGTTTAAGGCTTCGTTGTTGATGGATGAAGCGAAAAATGACCCCGTTAAGAAAGCAGGGCTAATTCGCGATATGGTAACGAGCATTTCCAAAATTCCCGATCGGATCCAGCGTGAGATTTATGTGCAGGAGGTATCGCGCATCATGGATATTTCTGAGCAGGTTTTGATCAATACGCTCGCGCAGCTTGTTCAAAAAGACATTGCTGAAAGCGGAAAAAAACTCAAACAGGAGCAAAAGGCTTTTGAAATTGTCAAAGATGTCGAGGCCGTCGCTTCTCAGAAAGTCGACGTATTATACGAACTTGAGCGCAAAATCATTGAAATCCTGCTACTATACGGAAGCAGAACCGAGGAGTTCGAAGATATCCTGATAAAAACAGGGGAAGACGGCGAGATACTTCACGTTCCGGAAAAACGCGAATACAAAGTGTATCAAAGGATATTCTTAAGTCTGCAGGAGGATGAAACCGAACTTGCGAATCCGTTGTTCCGGGAGCTGTACAATGATTTGATCAATTATTATCATCAGAATGAACATTTTTCGATTGAACAATACCTCGCGCAACTTCAACCGCAATTCGCGAAGGAAGTCACCGATATTTTGATGCAGGAAGAACGTGAGGCGCTTCACAATTGGGAAGCACAGAATATAATCGTAAAACTCAAGGACCAATCCATTTCGCAGTATGTATCGGAAACAATCCTAACATTGCGCTGGTATTTGGTTGATAGGATTATTGAAGAATTGAAGGATTCGATATCAAGGGAACCAGATTCCGATAATTCAGAGCCGCTGTCAATGGCAATGGATTACTACAAACTGATCAATTCGTTTTCGCATAAATTGGGAAGGGTAATGTCGCGCTATAATTAGACGATTTCGAGGGTTTTTGCTTTGTTGACCAAATCAACGAGGTTCGTTACATTGAGTTTTGTGAGCAGCCGAAGTTTGTAGGTGCTGACGGTTTTCTCGTTCAAATTCAATATTTTGGAAATTTCATTGTTCTTTTTTCCGTCGCTCAGATAACGAAGAACCTCAATTTCGCGGTTTGACAATTTGCGGTAAAGCCGCTCGCTTTTGTTTTGCTTGGCTATCAGCGCAAGGTTGCGTTTGATCGAATCGCTGAGCATTATGGTTCCCTGATGTACTTTTTGAATTGTAATCCCCAATGTTTCAAGCTTGGCGGATTTGTGGACAAATCCCGCAACACCCGACTTGATAGCATTTGGAGCATAGATTTGCTCGGACAGGCTTGTAAAAATTATGACCTTGGTTTTTGGATTGTTCTTGATAATCGATTTAACCTCATAAATACTTGTCAGCCCATCAAGTTCGAGATCAAGTATCAGTACATCTATTGGTTTATTTTTCAGCGCATCAGGGATCATGAAAAAATTTCCGACATTCGAAACAACAGCGATTTCAGCGTGATCCCTAAAATAAGATTTGACCCCAAAATGAACCACCGGATAATTATCGGCCAAGCACACATTTATCATAACACGAAATTTTTAGAATTATTTAATGGTGGGGCATAGTAAATTTAATAAAAAAATGCAAAATCCCTAATTAAAAGTTAAAATTTTATCTGAGGTGAAATGGAATTTCACACACAGGTATGGGCTTCATCTTATGAAGGTTAGCGCGATGTCGGCTTTTATAGATCACCATCGCTTCATGTTGACGGCCACTAAAGTCAGCCTCGGTTTTTCCGTTCTCGAAATTCAGCATCGCCCATTCCAGTTCGTCGTAGCTCGCGCCCAACTGATCTTCGTCAGATCGGTCGTCGCCAAAGAGTCCGTCGGTTGGCTTGGCTGATAATATCGAAGGGACAATCTGCAAATACTCGCCCAAAGCGTAAATATCAGATTTCATCAAATCGGCAATCGGACTCAAATCGACGCCGCCGTCGCCATATTTTGTGTAAAACCCGACTCCGAAATCCTCGACCTTGTTACCGGTGCCGGCAACGAGAAGCCCGTTCAATCCTGCAAAATAATACAATGTGGCCATCCGCAATCTGGCACGGGTATTTGCCAATGCCATATGTAAAGTCGCCGCATTTTCCGACGAAGGGACCACATCTTTGAACTTTTCAAATACTGGCGTAAGGTCTGCCTCTATACTTGTAACATTCGGGAATTTTTGCTTTAACCACGCGATATGTTCATTCGCGCGGCCCACATGGCTCAGGGCCTGATGAATTGGCATCTCGACACACAAAACCTGCAATCCGGTTTGCGCGCAAAGTGTTGAAGTGACAGCCGAATCCACACCTCCTGATATACCGACAACAAATCCGTTGACTTTGGCGTTTAAGGCATAATCTTTAAGCCATTTTACGATATGGGAATTTACTTTTTCGGTTTGGATTGTACTTTTTCGCATATGATATTGAATAGTTCGACGAGCAGCGTATATTTGCAAGTTAAAGAAATATTGCAGCATTTTCGGCGGTTCATCAGATTCTTTTTACTTAAATAATTGAAATCGAATCCATATAAATGCCGCACGATCCGCGCTAATTTAATGACACCCATGAACAAACAATTTATATTATTCGGACTAATTTTTGTGTTATTCTCATGTGACAAAAAATCAAAAGTCGAAAAGGAAGTCGAAGAAATACCTGTAGAGATTTCCGTCAACCGGTTCGACAAGGCGTTTTTCGAATCCAATCCGCAAGAACTGCCGCAAATTAAGGAGCAATATCCATTCTTCTTTCCGGAATCGACACCTGATGAAGTTTGGATCGAAAAACTCCAAAATCCGCTTTGGCGTGAACTTTACGGCGAGGTTCAGCAGAAATTCGGCGATTTCGGAAAGCAGACCGGCGAAATAGAGGATTTGGTTAAACACATCCGGTATTATTTCCCCGACACAAAAACACCTGCCGTTTTTACCGTAATCGGCGATATGGATTATACCAGCAAAGCATTGTACGCGAAAGATACGATCGTGATTGCATTGGAATTATATTTAGGCAAAGACCACAAGTATTATGTCAACGAATTTCCTAAGTACCTTCAACAGAATTTCGACGAAAGCCAGATGATGCCCGATATTGTATCCTCTTTTGCATACGGAAAGGTTCCGCCGCCCAACAATACGTTGATCAGCCAAATGATTTATGCGGGGAAAGAGCTTTATCTTAAGGATGTGTTGCTGCCCGAACATACCGATGCGCAAAAAATCGGTTACCAACCCGAGCAGATTACATGGTGCGAAGAAAACGAGTCGTATATGTGGCGCTATTTCATCGAAAACAATTTGCTATATGATTCAGATAGTAAGCTGGCGTCCAGATTCATACAGCCTGCGCCATTTTCAAAGTTCTATCTCGAAATCGACAACGAGTCGCCGGGACGTGTTGGAGAATGGATCGGTTGGCAGATTGTCCGCTCGTATATGGAAAACAATGAAGTACCTTTGCAGCAGTTGCTAGAGACAGATGCGAGGCAAATTTTCGAAAAGTCAAAATATAAACCGAAAAAGAATGAGTAATACACTTACATCCGAAATAAAATTTTTAGTCGAACTCGATGAAAACCGCGTACCCGAAAAATTGTCGTGGAGTGCTGAAGACGGCGGAATCGATTCTGAAGAGGCAAAGGCACTAATGCTTTCGATCTGGGACAGCAAGGCGCAGGAGACGCTGCGAATCGACCTTTGGACAAAGGACATGCCGGTCGATGAGATGAAAAAGTTCTTTCACCAGACCCTGGTTGCGATGGCCGATACATTTGAACGTGCTACGGGAGATGAGAAAATGACGGGCACTATGCGCGATTTCTGCGAATATTTTGCCGAAAAAATGGAGTTGGTCAAATAGTTACCAGCCGCTGTTTTTGAAAACCTCGTCGTTAAGCTCTTCGATGTACGATAATAATTCTTCTTTTCCGGTTCCGTCGGTTGATGAGGTTACGAAGTAATGCGGCATCTCGGCCCAATTATTCGCAAGCATCTGCTTGTTGTAGGCCGCGACATGTGAATCAATTTTGACTTTGCTGATTTTATCGGCTTTCGTGAAAATGATGCAAAACGGAATTTCACTCTCGCCCATATAGGCCATAAATTCAAGGTCGATTTTTTGCGCCTCATGCCGAATGTCGATCAATACAAATGCGCAGATCAGCTGTTGGCGTTTTTCAAAATAATCGGTGATGAACTGCTGAAAAACCGATTTTGTCTTTTTGGAGACTTTCGCATACCCATAACCCGGCAAATCGACCAGAAACCAATTGTTGTTGATTTTGAAATGATTGATAAGCTGTGTCTTTCCCGGCCGTCCCGAGGTTTTAGCAAGATTTTTGTGATTCGTCAACATATTGATCAACGACGATTTTCCGACGTTTGACCGCCCGATGAAAGCGTATTCCGGAATGAGCTCAGCCGGGCATTTGCTTACGTCAGAATTACTGATGATGAATTCGGCTGTGTTGATTTTCATTTGGCGGACAGCTAAAGGTTGACTTTCTTAAGCCATGAATACATAATCTCATTAAACTCGTCCGGATGCTCCATCATTGCGGCGTGGCCACATTTGTCGATCCAGTACAACGATGAATTTGGGAGAAGCTGGTCGAATTCAATCGCAACTTCAGGCGGGGTGACCTTGTCGTTCTTTCCCCATATAATGCAGGTTGGAACATGCATTTTGGGCAAATCTTTCGCCATATTGTGCCTGATCGCGCTTTTTGCGATCGTAAGCGTTTTTATGAGTTTTATCCGGTCGTTTGCTACAGAATACACCTCGTCGATAATTTCTTTTGTGGCGACTTTAGGATCGTAAAAAACATCTTCTGCTTTTTTCTGGATATAATCGTAATCACCACGCCGTGGATAGCTGTCGCCCATTGCACTTTCGTATAATCCGGAGCTTCCCGTAATGATCAGCCCGAGCATTTTCTCGGGATACATTTTGGTGTGATACAAAGCAATGTGTCCGCCGAGTGAATTTCCAAGAAGGATTACGCGTTCAAACCCTTTGTATGTAATGAAGTCCTTTACGAATTTCGCAAATGCCTTGACATTCGTTTTGAGGATGTTTTGCGTATAAATCGGCAGCTCGGGTATCACCACTTTATAACCTTTTTCGGGAAAAAAATTTGCTACGCCGTCAAAATTACTAAGGCCGCCCATCAGACCGTGAAGTATGATTATTGGCGTTCCTTCGCCCATTTCAAAATACTGATATTTCCCTTCTTTTTTGAGGTGTTTTTCCATGTAAACTGCCGCCTTTTCAATTGTAACAAATATAGGATTTTATAAATTAAAGTGTGCTTCCCGCAATGAA
The DNA here is from genome assembly GCA_023427845.1 of Bacteroidota bacterium. Taxonomy (GTDB): domain Bacteria; phylum Bacteroidota; class Bacteroidia; order Flavobacteriales; family Flavobacteriaceae; genus Flavobacterium. Next base: position 6,087 of record JAEYZX010000192.1, on the reverse strand, counting down.
TTTTAGATTTTTGGTTTAAATCACAAGGTATTTTCACTATTAATATTGAAAACCAGTTTGTTATAAAAATTTATGGCTCAATTGGTATGTTTGCGTTTTCACAAAAATTGCGGAATGTGTAAAACAGATACCCATTTTAACTGTTTTTGAATTTATGTGCCGCTTAATTCAAGATTTTTACAACAATCTTCTAATAATCTTATGGTTAGCTAGGCTCACGATTCGAGTATGCACCGACTTGGAAAGTGGTAAAACTTATCAACAAAGTGGTATAATGTGGTAAATTGTGGTAATTATTTTTATATTTTTGCTCCAATCACAATTTTCTCAGTTGGAAACAATCATCGGAACATACGAAATCAAGGTCGATGCCAAAGGGAGGCTGCTTTTGCCGGCGCCTTTGAAAAAGCAGCTCGCCACGTCGCTTCAGGATGGTTTCGTCCTGAAACGTTCTGTATTTCAGCCGTGTCTGGAATTGTATCCGATGACAGAGTGGAATGTGATGATGCAGAAAATCAACAAGCTGAACCGATTTGTCAAAAAGAACAACGACTTCATCCGCAGGTTTACTGCCGGTGTAAAAGTTGTCGAAATCGATGCGCTTGGAAGGTTGCTGATTCCGAAAGACCTTGTCTCTTTTGGAAATATTACAAAAGACGTTGTGCTGTCGTCGGCAGTGAACATCGTCGAAATTTGGGATAAAAATTTATACGAAAAGTCGCTTGATAACAATGAAGTTGATTTTGCTGATCTGGCAGAAGATGTAATGGGAAATTTAAATGACGACGACAATGGAATATCATAACCCGGTTCTGCTTAAAGAGACTGTCGATGGGTTGCACATTCAGCCTGACGGCATCTACGTCGATGTGACTTTCGGCGGTGGCGGACATTCGCGCGAGATCCTGAGCCGTCTTGGGCCAAACGGAAAACTTTATGCATTCGACCAGGATGAAGATGCGCTTGCGAACGCAATTCCGGATGACCGCTTTACTCTAATCAATGAGAATTTCCGGTTTATAAAAAGATTCCTCCGTTTTCACGGAATCCGACAAGTTGATGGCATCCTGGCCGACCTTGGGGTTTCCTCACATCAGTTTGATGTCGCCGAACGCGGATTCTCAACACGTTTCGACGCCGGGCTCGATATGCGGATGAACCAGAAAGGCGACCTCGACGCATATAAAGTAGTGAATGAATACGACGATGCCAATCTGCGCCGCGTATTCCTTGATTATGGTGAGCTCAAGAATGCCCCGGCGATCGCACGTGTCATCATCGAAGCGCGCGAACATGACCCGATAAAAAACACCGAGCAGCTTAAAACCGTTCTCGCCAGATTTCTTCCTGCACATAAAAGCAATAAGATTCTCGCGCAGATGTATCAGGCAATCCGAATCGAAGTAAATCAGGAAATGGATGCGCTCAAGGAGTTCCTGGTGCAATCACTCGAAATTCTTAAACCCGGCGGCCGACTGAGCGTCATATCGTACCATTCGCTTGAAGATCGGCTGGTAAAGCGTTTTGTCAGAAATGGGATGTTCGAAGGAGAACCCGAACGCGATTTTTTCGGCAATTTTTCGGTTCCGTTCAAAACAATTGAAAAACTGATCGTGCCATCAGAAGATGAAATAAGGATAAACAATCGCGCCAGAAGCGCAAAATTGCGGGTAGCAGAAAAAATTTAAGATGAAACAGGGAGTTTACAGCATTCTGAAAGCAAGGTTCCTCATCAACGAGGACGCTACCAAGAACTGGAGGTTCATCGTGTTTCTGATCCTGCTGGCGATCATAATGATTGCCAATACGCAATGGTACGAGCAAAAAGTATTCAGGATAATAGCGCTGACAAACGAAGTAAAAGAACTTCGGTCTGAATTTGTTGACAGGCGTTCGGAACTGATGAAACTGAAAATGGAATCGACCGTGTCGGCCAAAATGGAGGCAAAAGGAATATTCCCGTCTTCAGTTCCGCCACAAAAAATTAAAGTCAAAAAACCGGAAGAGAAAACTTTCTTTCAAAAATTATGGCAGTAGAAGATAAACATATCTCGTATCGAATCTACCTCGTTGCATTCGCGATTTTCGTGATGGCGGCGGCTATTGCCGTTAAGCTTACCAATATCCAGTGGGTTGAGGGCGAACATTACCGAAAGCTTGCCAAAGAGCGAACCGTTCGCGAGTTCGTGATCCCGTCGAATAAAGGGAATATTTATTCGGCCGACGGTAGCCTTCTCGCAACTTCAATTCCAAATTATGTCATTCGCTTCGACGCCGTGGCGCCAAAATCGGAGGCATTTGAAAAAAATGTAAAGCCGTTGGCCGATTCTTTATCAAAACTTCTCGGAAAACCTGCTTCATTTTATCAATCCGAGCTCCGTAAAGCACGTGCAAATAAAAATCGTTATTACCTGATCGCCAAAGGTCTCAGCTATACCGAATACATGGCTATTAAAAGTTTTCCATTGTTCAATCTTGGGACTTACAAAGGCGGAATGATCACCGAGCAGAAAACCGTACGTGAACATCCAATCGGACTTATAGCAAAACGTACAATCGGTTACGAAAGGCTGCTGCCAAACGGAAAACGAGACGGAAAGGGAATTGAATGGGCATTCAGAAAATATTTGAACGGCAAGGACGGCAAAATCCTAAAGCAAAAAATTGCAAAAGGCCAGTGGAAGCCAATTCGTGATGTCAATGAAGTGGATCCGCAGGATGGTTACGACATAATTTCCACAATCGACGTTTATGTGCAGGATATTGCACACCACGCATTGCTGAAGCAACTCGAACTTTACGAAGCCGACCATGGTTGTGTTGTTGTGATGGAAACCAAAACCGGTCATGTAAAAGCGATTTCAAATTTGGGACGCGATGCAAATGGCTCGTACTACGAAACCACCAATTACGCTATTGCCGAATCACATGAACCGGGTTCAACCTACAAGCTCGCCGGTGTGATGGCGCTTTTAGAAGACAAAAAAGTCGATACGAGCACGGTATTCGACAGCGAAGACGGCATCGTAACGTATTATGGAAAAAAAGTGCGCGATTCACGCAAAGGCGGCTATGGAAAAATTTCGTTCGGGCGTGGTTTCGAACTCTCGTCAAATACGGTTATCGTCAAGGCAGTCTACGAAAATTATAAGGAAAACCCGAAAGCATTTGTCGACCATCTGAATAATTTCGGATTAAACAGTACGCTTGACCTGCCAATCGAAGGCGAAGGCAAACCATACATTCCGCATCCGAAAGACAAAAAATGGAGCGGACTTTCACTTCCGTGGATGGCATTCGGATACGGCGTTCATATCACGCCATTGCAAACATTGACATATTACAACGCGGTTGCGAATGACGGAGTTATGGTTAAACCGCAATTCGTTTCAGAAATCCGGGAATGGAACCGTCCGATAAAAAAGTTTGCGCCCGAAGTTATCAATCCGCGCATTTGTTCGCCCGGAACAATAGCACAGTTACAGGATTTATTGGCAAACGTCGTCAAGCGCGGAACAGGTTCGAAATTGTATTCGAAGGATTTTTCGATGGCGGGCAAGACCGGGACCGCGCAAGCCAACTATAACCGGCGTGATGGCACCGAGAAGCATTACATTTCATCTTTCGTAGGTTATTTCCCGGCCGAGAATCCGCAGTACTCCTGCATCGTAATCGTCCACGAACCCAATACGTCAAAGAACAATTATTATGGGGCCGATGTTGCCGGGCCTGTTTTTAAACGTATCGCGCAAAAAATATTCACCGACGCGCCATCGACAAACGAAATTAAGAACCTCGACAAAAAAATCCCTAAACAGGAAGAAAGCTATAAAAAATATTTTGCTGCACAGGAACAAAAGCCTGCGGTGATTCCGAATCTGAAAGGCATGGCCGGAATGGATGCGGTTGCATTGCTTGAAAATCTTGGAATCCGGGTAAAGGCGATCGGAATCGGAAAAGTCAAAAAACAATCCGTTGCGCCGGGGCAGAAACTAACTATCGATACCGAAATAATCCTCGAACTATCTTGACGAATCTAAAGGACATACTCTACAAAGTCGCAATCGAAGCCGTAAAAGGGCCAACCGATATCACTATCGCTGCGCTTCATTTTGATTCGCGCGATGTCGACATCAACGACGTGTTCTTTGCGATAAGAGGCACACAGTCGGATGGGCACGATTACATTGAAACTGCGCTTAATCTTGGTGCAATTGCAATCGTTTGTGATACGTTTCCCGAGGTAATCGTCAATGGCGTAACCTATATCCAGGTACGCGATACGAATAAGGCGCTCGCATTGATGGCGGCGAATTATTACGATAACCCGTCGCAAAACCTCAAGCTGGTAGGCATAACCGGAACAAACGGTAAAACAACCGTCGCGTCGCTTTTGTATCAATTATTCAAAAAAGCAGGATTCAAAGTCGGTTTATTATCGACAGTGAAAATTCTGGTTGACGAAACCGAATTTAAAGCGACACATACTACGCCCGACTCAATTAAAATCAACAAATACCTGAAGCAGATGAACGATGCCGGTGTCGAATACTGCTTTATGGAAGTCAGTTCGCATGGCGTGCACCAAAAACGCACCGAAGGGCTGCACTTCGCAGGTGGTGTCTTCACGAACCTTTCACACGATCATCTCGATTATCACACTTCATTTGCCGAATACCGCGATGTAAAAAAGCAGTTTTTCGATACGCTTCCAAAATCGGCTTTTGCATTGGTCAATGTCGATGACAAAAACGGCTTGGTCATGCTTCAGAATACACAAGCCCGAAAGCTCTCGTATGCATTAAAGACGTATGCCGACTATCGTGCGCAAATTCTCGAAAATCAACTGACCGGTCTTTTGTTGAAAGTCAACGACCAGGAAGTATGGACCAGGCTTATCGGGACGTTCAATGCTTACAATCTGCTGGCAATATTCGGTACGGCAATAGAACTCGGACTTGACAATCTTGAAGTTTTGAGATTATTATCGGAACTCGAAAGTGTATCCGGGCGGTTCCAGTTCATCGTCTCGGAGGGCAATGTGACGGCAATCGTCGATTATGCACATACTCCCGACGCACTTGAAAATGTGCTGAAGACCATCAACGACATCCGTACAAAAAACGAGCAATTGATAACCGTTGTTGGCTGCGGCGGCGATCGTGATAAAGCGAAACGCCCGCTCATGGCCGATATCGCATCAACTTTGAGTTCAAAAGTGATCCTTACTTCCGACAACCCGCGCAGCGAAGATCCATACGATATCATCGCTGAAATGGAAGCCGGGGTTCAACCGCAGAATTACAAAAAAACAATAGCAACATCCGACAGGAAACAGGCAATTAAAATCGCCTGCCAACTTGCCATGCCAAACGATATCATCCTAATTGCGGGCAAAGGCCACGAAACCTATCAGGAAATCAAAGGGGTGAAGCATCCGTTCGATGACATGCAGATAGTAAAGGAATTTTTGGAGCAACTCAATAAATAAAGATATGCTGTATTATTTATTTGAATATTTTGATAAAATGCTGGACCTGCCGGGAACCGGTGTTTTTCAGTATATCACGTTCCGCTCCGCGCTTGCAGTGGTGCTGTCATTGTTGATCTCAACAATTTACGGTAAGAAAATCATCAATTTCCTCAGAAACCAGCAGGTAGGCGAAACCGTCCGCGAACTTGGTCTTGAAGGCCAAACCCAAAAAGCAGGAACGCCTACGATGGGAGGGCTTATTATTATTATTGCCACGTTGATTCCGGTGCTGCTGCTTGCCAGGCTTGATAACATCTATATAGTGCTGCTGATTGTGACAACTTTATGGATGGGGACAATTGGTTTCATAGACGACTATATCAAGATTTTCAAAAAAGATAAACAAGGATTAAAAGGGATTTTTAAAGTAATCGGCCAGGTGGGCCTCGGACTCATAGTCGGCGCCGTTTTGTATTTCGATCCGGGTGTTACCGTGCGAAATGATGCGAAACTGGCGAACATAAATCTCAGCCACACCGAAAGCGTCATTTACGAAGCGCCTCAAGAGGAAAAATCGACCGCGACCACAATTCCGTTTTTCAAGAATAATGAGT
>JAEYZX010000144.1 GCA_023427845.1 Bacteroidota bacterium | reverse complement strand
AAACATCACATCAATGTTTTTGGTGAAGAATTAATGGTCGAAAACACCGATAAGGCGCTTGCAAAAACCTGCCAGATCACAGGTACCGAAGTGGTAGATTACACTGTTGCGCCGGTATTCATGCAGGGAAAAGAAAAAGGCGCGCATGAATGGATGATAGAATTCCGGAATAATCCCGACGATATCGAGCATTTCCGAAAAACGCTTGACGAAACGCTGCAATCTTTAAATTCAGATTATGAAGCAAAGCGCTACAATAATATGACCCTTAATCCGTTAGTGCTGAACGTTGCGCGCCCGAAATTGTTTTACGATTGGCTAAAGGAGCGCAACAAACTCGGCGGCCAGCATAAGATTCCCCGGCTCTCGAATGAAAGGGATTACCTTGAACAATTAAAGAACCTGCAGTTCAGCAATCAACTATGAAAAAAAAATTTTTACTTTTTGCCGTTATCGTGACTTTTACAGCCTGCGGACCCAAAAGACTCGGCTGCGGGCCACGTAGCTGCTCGATCGACAGAGAAAACATTACACCAAAAAAAAATCCTGCAATTGCAGGATTTTTCATTTAAGATCGTTGTAGCTTAAGAAGCAATCTCAAGTCTTTTCAGCAAGTTTTTGCTTAAACTGTGTTGCGCATATTCACGATCGATCACAAGCGTTTTTTCATCCGAACTTGGAAGATCATACATTGCATCGGTCAGAATCGCCTCGCAGAGCGATCGTAATCCACGCGCGCCAAGTTTATACTCGAGTGCTTTATCAACAATAAAATCGAGTGCTTCTTCCTGTATCGTAAATTCAACTTCGTCCATCGCAAACAACTTCTTGTATTGCTTTATCAACGCGTTTTTCGGAACGGTCAGGATTGCACGAAGCGTTTCGCGGTCGAGCGGATCCATATGCGTGAGGACCGGAAGTCGGCCAATGATTTCAGGAATAAGTCCAAAATCTTTAATGTCTTTTGGAATGATATATTGCAGCAGATTGTCTTTGTCGATGTTGTCGGCATTTTTCGATGTGCTGTAACCCACAGCCTGCCGGTTAAGCCTTTTCGATATGATTTTGTCGATGCCATCGAATGCGCCTCCTGCTATGAATAATATATTTTGCGTATTGACCTCAACAAATTTCTGGTCTGGATGTTTTCTTCCTCCTTTTGGCGGAACATTTACCACAGTACCTTCCAATAATTTTAGAAGTGCCTGTTGAACACCTTCACCCGAAACGTCGCGCGTAATAGACGGATTGTCGCTCTTTCGGGCAATTTTATCTATTTCATCCATGAATACGATCCCGCGTTCGGCTTTCGTCACATCATAATCGGCTGCCTGTAGAAGTCGTGTCAAGATACTTTCTACGTCTTCGCCAACATAGCCTGCTTCGGTCAATACAGTTGCATCGACAATAGCCAAAGGCACATCAAGCATTTTTGCGATCGTTTTGGCGACCAATGTTTTTCCTGTACCGGTCTGGCCCACCATAATGATGTTGCTCTTTTCGATTTCAACCTCATCGTTAAGTTGTTGCTGAATCAATCGTTTGTAATGATTGTATACCGCAACTGCCATAACCTTTTTGGTTTGGTCCTGCCCGATAACATATTGGTCAAGAAAAGCCCTGATTTCTTTTGGCTTTTTTAGCACAAGGTCGGCTGTGACCCGCGAATTGCCATTGGTTTTAAGTTCCTCAAGAACGATGCCATGCGCCTGCTCTATGCACTTATCACAGATATGCGCATTGATTCCAGCGATCAGCAAATTGGTTTCAGGTTTTTTCCTGCCGCAAAACGAGCAGTCCAATACTTCTTTAGCCATTAATGTTTTATTAGTCGAACAAAGAAACCAGAATTCCTTTGCTGCATTTATCTTTATACGTTCCTTCTCAAAACCTCATCAATCATTCCGTATTCTTTCGCTTCATCGGCCTTCATCCAATAATCGCGCTCACTGTCTTTGTGTACGCGCTCATAAGATTGGCCGGAATGATCGGCTATGATTTTATACAGTTCTTCCTTCAATTTCAACATTTCACGAAGGTTGATTTCCATATCGGTTGCAACACCCTGGGCGCCTCCCGAAGGCTGGTGAATCATTACCCTTGAGTGTGGCAATGCCGAACGTTTTCCGCTTGCTCCCGCACATAACAGCACAGCTCCCATCGATGCCGCCATTCCGGTGCAGATTGTTGCGACATCAGGTTTGATATATTGCATCGTATCGTATATACCAAGACCGGCGTAAACGCTTCCGCCAGGTGAATTGATGTAAATCTGGATATCTTTTGCTGCATCGGCACTCTCCAAAAACAATAATTGTGCCTGAACGATGTTTGCAATCTGGTCGTCGATTCCGGTTCCGAGAAAGATAATCCGGTCCATCATCAAACGTGAGAATACATCGAGTTGAGAAACATTGAGCTGTCGTTCTTCGATAATATACGGAGTCATTCCGGTTGGCGTCATGCTGCCCACGATCTTGTCGTAGTACATCGAATTTACGCCATGGTGCTTGGTTGCGAACTTCTTGAATTCTTTGCCGTAGTTCATAGTTTATGTTTTATGGAGCACAGTTGCCTGATACTCAAATGTAACAAATATTTGTTGGATTATTCCCCGTAAGATTCCTTAATGAAATCCTGATAGGTGACTTCTTTAGTCTTGGCGTTGACTTTTTCTTTGAAAAGATTCAGCATTTTTTCGCTCATCACCTGGTCTGAAAGACGTTTGACTTCTTCCTGATTCGACAATACGCGTGCGACGATTCCTTCAACATCGGCTTCGGTCGGGTTCATTTGTCCAAATTGTGCCATTTGCTTGCGGATCACATCTGAAGTATAGGCTTTCAAGTCCTCGAACGTGATCTGAAGATTGTTGGAACTCATTATTTTGCCTTCGATAAGCTGGTAACGCAAACCGTTTTCCGACTTCGTATATTCGGTTTCGGCCTCTTCGGCGCTAAGCGGTGTTTCGCCTGCCGTGCGGATCCACTTCTTAAGGAATTCGGCCGGAAGATCGAATTCGGTTGTCTTTAGCAACGATTCGGTTACATCGTTAAGAAACTTCTGATCGGCCTGTGTAGAGAATTGCCGCTCGGCATCTTCCTTAATTTTGGCTTTCAGTTCATCCAATGACGCAATTGCGCCTTCGCCGAAAAGTTTGTCGAATAATTCCTGATTCAGTTCAGCCGGCTCGCTTGTAGTGATTTCCTCAATCGTGAAATCAACTTCGATGTCGAGTCCGTGCACATCATCATGGCTCACTTTAAGATAGTCCATCAATTGGTGATCGTCTTCAAAAAGCCCTTTTGTTTTTAATGTGACGACATCGCCGACTTTCTTTCCGATAAATGATTTAGCAGTCTTTTTATCTTTAAAAATATCAAGTGTAATCTGAGCCGGATTGTTTATCGCTTTTTCGTCGTTGGTGAAAGTACCGCGAATGTCATCGCTTTCTTCAACGGTATCCTTTGAAATCATTTTCCCATACTGCTTTCTGATGCGTGTAACCTGCTCATCGAGCATTTTGTCATCGGCAGTAATTTTGTATCGGGTAATGTCTTTTACATTGTCAAGATTTATGTCGACAGCTGGAGTAAGGCCAATTTCGAACTCAAATTTAAAATCTTCGGCATCCCAATTGAACTCTTCCGTCATTTTCGGAAGCGGATTTCCAAGGATGTCAAGTTTTTCATCCTGAAGATATTTATTTAGGTTCTGCTGAAGTACTTTATTCACTTCTTCAAGAAGTACCGCTTTACCATATTGTTTTTTGATAAGGCTGATTGGAACTGCGCCTTTTCGAAAACCCGGAATCGTAGCGGTTTTTTGATAATTTTTCAGGAGTTTTTCAACCTGCGGGGCGTAATCGTCTTTTGCAATTTCAACTGTGATGACGGCATTTAGCGCGTCGATGTTATTTCGTGTGATATTCATATTTTCCAGAATGATTTGGGTGGCGAAATTACGCCTTTTTTACGTTGTTGACAAATTTGGCAAATTCTATTTGCCAATGGATTAATTGGATATGACTATCGGGCAGATTCCCTTTTCCCCAACGAAAAAATAAGAGATTGAAAAATTGATAAGATTACGCTGAATATCAGTGCATTCCAAAACGAGCGTACCGTAAATCCAGATACGAGCTCCGCACATAATAGTATCACTAATGCGTTGATAACCAATAAAAACAATCCTAATGTAATTATGGTTACGGGCAGGGTCAGAATTACCAGAATCGGTTTGACAAATAAGTTCAGCAACCCGAGAACGATCGCAACGATTATCGAAGTCATAAAATCGTCAACCCGTACGCCCGGCAATATTCTTGATATAAAAAGTACCAATACCGCGGTCAATAAAATTCGGATGAGTAAATTCATAAATTGTTTTTCCCAAAGATAAATATAATTATACACCACCGCTATTGTTGCAGAAGCCAAATTGTTATCAATTTGCTAAAGTTTTACCTTGCTGAATGTCAAGTCGTTAATTATTTTTCCTAATTTTGGACGAAACTCAAAATATAAATTATGAAAAGACTACTACTTTTATTGGCATGCCTCGGCACTTTTGGCATGAATGCGCAGGTTACGGTTTTCGAAGACAGTTTCGAAAGCTATACCGACTTTTCCATCTCCGGTTTTGGTGGATGGCTAACAATCGACCTTGACGGCCTTCCGACGTACACAGGCGGCCTGCCGGATAATTCCCCACCTGAAGCGTTCTGGCCAAATGCGCATGATCCACAGGCGTGGATGGTTTTTAATCCGACTGCAGCATTGGTTTCAAACAGTACAGATGCGTGTACGCCCGCAGGTGCTGAGAATCGCGATTTTAATCCACATACCGGATTTAAATATGCCGCCTCATGGGCTTCGGTACCTGATGACCCGCCGTTGGACAGAAATAATGACTGGTTGATAAGCCCTCCCATTTCTCTTGGCGCTTCAAACAACAATGTATCATTTTGGGTAAAACAGTTATCTACTTGCTACGGTACCGAAATTTTCAGGGTTGGTGTATACACAGGAAGCGGTACTCCCACCGGAACTGACATAACCCCAATATCAGGATTCCAGCCTGTACAAGCCACTACAACCTGGGAGCAAAAAACATACTCGCTTGACGCCTACAGTAACCAGACGATCCGCATCGGCATTCGAAATATCAGCGTTGACGCCTATTTGCTGATGGTTGATGATTTCCTGGTGACTTCATCAAATTTGGCGACGAACGATGTTTTGTCAGCTAAATTTTCGACCTATCCGAATCCGGCAAACGATATTGTAAGGCTGGCAAATGCCGAAAATATCAGCGTCAATAAAATCGAAGTTACCGATCTTAACGGCCGCACGGTTAAAACAATGAATTTCACGGAAGGTCCCGCTACCATCGAAATCAACGTTGCGGACCTTTCAAGCGGCATGTATATGATGAACATTTCATCCGATCAAGGAAAAGCAGTTAAGAAAATCATCAAAAACTAAATTTTCTGTTTAAAAATAAAGCCTCTTCAAGAAGAGGCTTTTTTTATTTAAGGAAATCAATCGCGGATCTGTAAAAATCTTCAGGGTTTTCGGCGTGCAGCCAATGCCCGGCATTTTCAATCGATACAATACCGGCCTGCGGAAAGTGTTTTTTTATCTGATGGTGATCTTCGTCTTTAATGTATCTTGAATTGGCGCCTTTTAAAAACAATGTCGGCCCGTCGAAAACAGCCGCATCCGGAACAGCTTCGCCAATTTGCTCAACATAACGGTTAAAGGCGTCGAGATTAAAACGAAATGCAAGCTGCCCGGGCTCTTTCCAGTGCAGGCTTTTCATCAGGAATTGGCGCGTACCAACATCGGGAACGTGCGGCGCAATCATTTGGTCGACTTCATCGCGGCTCGGTTTTTTCGAAAAATCGACAGCATTGAGTCCGCGCAGGATATCCTCATGATGCGGGCGATAATACTTCGTAGCAATATCGGCGATCAGCAATTTTTCAACACGCTCAGGGTGCGTTGTCGCAAAAAACATCGCCAGCTTGCCGCCCATCGAATGCCCGAGGATAGCAACAGTTTCCAGTTTGTGGTGATCGCAATATTCGACCAGGTCGCCAACCATATCGGTATAAGTAAAATCATCCGAGTGAAAACTTCTCCCGTGGTTACGAAGATCGAGCAAATGCACTTCGAAACCGTCATCGGCGAACTGCGATCCAAGTGTTTTCCAATTATCGGACATGCCAAGAAATCCGTGTAAAATCAACAAAGGCTTACCTTTTCCTTCTATTTTAGAATATAACATGTCATCTGATTTTAATTGCTATGCAGTTTGTCAAGATACATTCTGACAACGGTTTCGAGTCCGAGGTATAAAGCTTCAGAAATCAATGCGTGTCCTATCGAGACTTCGAGCAAGTTTGGGATATTTTGTTTGAAAAATTCGATATTGTCGAGGCTCAGATCATGACCGGCGTTAATTCCCAATCCGAGTTCATTAGCGCGGTTGGCAGCCAAAATGTAAGGCTCGATTCCATTTTTATTTCCAAGGCCATATTGATGCGCGAACGATTCGGTGTACAGTTCGATACGGTCAGTGCCGATTTTTGCCGCACCTTCTATCATTTCAATCACGGGGTCGACAAAAATTGAAGTACGGATGCCGTTACGACCAAACTCCTGAATAATATCACGCAAGTGGCCTTCATGCGTTACGGTGTCCCAACCGGCGTTTGAAGTAAGTACATCGACCGAATCAGGAACCAATGTGACCTGCGTTGGCCTAATTTGCAGCACCAGATCCATAAACGCCTTCTCGGGATTTCCCTCAATGTTGTACTCTGTCGTGACTATGCTTTTAAGTTCGCGTGCATCCTGATATCGGATGTGCCGCTCATCCGGACGTGGATGCACGGTAATACCTTGTGCACCGAAACGTTGAACATCGGCTGCCACTTTTAAAAGGTCGGGCACATTCCCACCCCGCGCATTTCGGAGTGTGGCTATCTTATTAATATTGACGCTGAGTTTTGTCATAGGATGGATTTTACTGTATTTGCAAGCAATTGTACAACAAAAATACAAAGTTAAAGAAGCTGTTTAGTGCGAAAATTTGATTATTTTGCAGGCAATAAGGAGGGCATTATGACCGAAATCACAGACTATATCACGAACGATTACAAACCACTTGACTGCCAGGATACAATTTCTGATGTTAAGGATTTTTTTTCGGGCGAATTGTTTACCCATTTTCCCGTGGTGGAAGAAAGCATCTACATCGGCAGCATTGCAATGGAGGATGCCGATACTTTTGACGATGAGAAGACATTGAGTCATTATCGCTATGCTATGGAAGGTTTTTTTGCAAGAACTTCGATGATTTGGCTCGACGTCCTTGAAGTATTTGCGCGAAATCATACGAATGTGATCCCGGTGCTGAATGACGAAAACAAGTATGTGGGCTATTATGAAATTACCGACATCATAAAACTGTTCAATGAAACACCATTTTTAAAGGAACACGGCGGGATACTCGTGATCGAAAAAGGCATCAATGATTATTCGGTCGGACAGATCGTACAGATTGTTGAAAGCAATAATGGTAAAGTGCTTGGCCTTTTTATATCAGACACCACGGTCGACAAGGTTCAGATCACCATAAAACTTGCGCTTGGAAGCATGAACGAGATCATCCAAACCTTCCGCAGGTACAATTACGAGATCATATCGGAGCATCAGGAAGACAATTATCTGAATAATCTTCGTGACCGGTCGGATTACCTCGACAAATATTTGAACATCTAACCAACCGAGACGCAAATGAAAGTTGCCATCTACGGACAATACTACCAAAACAGTACCGAGCCAATAATCAACGATATCTTCAAGTTCTTGAACAAGAACAATGTGGACCTGGTTATCGAACAGGCATTTCTCAAAATACTGCATGATAAGAAACTGATATCGAATGACTATAAAACATTTGTGTCACACGAAGAATTAGACACTTCGTTCGACATGCTAATCAGTATAGGTGGCGATGGAACGATTCTTCGCGCGGCACTATTGGTTCAGGATTCGGGGATTCCCGTTCTCGGAATTAACGCGGGCAGACTTGGATTTTTGGCAACTGTTCAAAAAGACAATATCGAATCCCTAATGCAATGCGTAATCGACAGGAGTTTCACGATTTCTCCGCGAAACTTAATAAGCCTATCGACCGACCCGCTAAATCAGGAGATAGAAGAACTGAATTTTGCGCTTAATGAGGTTGCAATCAATCGAAAAGACACTACTTCGATGATCACAATCGAAACTTGGCTCAACGGTGAATATCTAAACTCTTATTGGGCCGACGGTTTAATTGTGGCAACGCCAACCGGCTCCACCGGATACTCACTTAGTTGCGGCGGGCCTATTTTAACCCCCGACGTCCAGTCTTTTGTGATTACGCCAATTGCCCCGCACAACCTAAATGCGCGTCCGCTGGTGATTCCCGATCAAACTGAAATCAGACTCAAAGTTACGGGGCGCGAACGTCAATATCTAGTTTCGCTGGATTCACGAAGCACCGCGATTGAAAGCGACACGGTGTTAACGCTCAGAAAGACGCCGTTCCAGATCAATATGGTCGAAATCCCCAATGAAACCTTCCTGAAAACCTTGCGCAACAAACTGCTTTGGGGCGAAGACAAGAGAAATTAGCCTGTAAAATTTGTGCATGCATACTATTGGGCCGCCAATCGTCGTTTCCATTGTACGATTTCATGCCGTTAACCTGTGCTTATTTATCAGAAATACTGCTTAACTTCAAGTTTGGTAGCCATTATTGTTATATTTGCACGCAATTTTCAATTGAATGAAAAGACTATTGATGCTTTTTCTCTTTTTTTCAGGACTCACCACAGCAAATGCACAAATTCATGAAATTGGAGTTTTCTTGGGAGGCAGTAATTATATAGGTGATATCGGGCCAACTACCTATATTGCCCCAAACGAACCCGCATTCGGAATTTTATATAAATGGAACAGGACGCCAAGACATTCATGGCGGTTTTCTGCAACTTTGGCACAGATCTCTTCACAGGATTCAGATTCGGATGTGCCTGCGCGTCAAATCAGGGATTACGAATTCGAAAACAGCCTTAAAGAAGTATCTTTGGGAATGGAATTCAATTTTTTCGATTTTAATCTGCACGATTCACGAACAAAAATTACCCCGTATGTTTATTCCGGGTTGAGTTATTTTGCATACACCGAGCTCTATATTTTACCTGAAGGGACAAAAGAGGACTATAACGAAGGAAGCCTCGCGATCCCTATGGTGGTCGGAATAAAATCGAATTTTGCAGAAAATTTTGTTATCGGTTTTGAAGTTGGTGCCCGTTATACTTTCACTGATAATCTTGACGGAAGTAATCCTAAAAATGAAAATCTCGCCCCATTGAGATTTGGAAATACGAACAGCAAAGACTGGTATGTGTTTTCAGGTTTTACGCTCACCTACACATTTGGAAATAAACCTTGCTACTGCGCCGAATAATATGAGCCTCGACCAAATCAACAAAGACAAACTGCCAAAACACCTTGCCATTATCATGGACGGCAACGGCCGGTGGGCTAAACAGCAAGGGCTGATGCGTGCTTTTGGTCATGAGAACGGCACCAAGTCGGTTCGCGCAACAGTCGAAACCTGTGCGAAGCTCGGTATCGAAAATCTTACACTTTATGCATTCTCGACCGAAAATTGGAATCGTCCTAAATACGAGGTCGATACACTGATGAAATTGTTGATAAACTCGCTTAAAAACGAGTTGAAAACACTTACTGAAAACAACATACGGTTGAACGCAATAGGCAATTTGGACATGCTTCCGGCATCGGCAAAAACCGAACTTCTGGAGGTGATCCGCAAAACAAAAGACAACTCCAGAATGGTGCTTACACTGGCCTTAAGCTACGGTTCACGGGAGGAAATCGTGAGTGCTGTAAAGCAGATAAGTGATAAAGTTAAAAATAATATAATTTCAATTGACGCTATTGACGAATCAATTATAAATCAGCATCTTTACACGCAAAATTTGCCAGACGTAGATTTGTTGATTCGCACCAGCGGCGAGCATAGGATCAGTAATTTCCTGCTTTGGCAAATCGCTTATGCCGAATTGTACTTCACCAACGTACTGTGGCCCGATTTCAAAGAGGAGGATTTATACGAGGCCATCATAAGTTTCCAGCAACGGGAACGCAGATTTGGAAAAACCAGTGAACAAATTAAATAAAGTTTTAGTGTTACAAACAAACATAAGATTAGCTCTTACCATTTTGATCTTCGGGAGTTTCTCCCAAATTAAAGCCCAGGACAGATTGCCTTTTGACCAGGGAAAACAGTATATTTTAGCGGATGTTGCCGTAACAGGCCAAATTAGCTTCAACGAACAAACAGTTGTCACTTTTGCCGGTTTGGAGGAAGGACAAATGATTACCGTTCCAGGCGAGCAAATCACAAACGCGATCAAAAAATTGGGCCGACTGGGATTGTTCAGTGACATCGATTTTTATGTCAATCGCATTCAGGGCGACAGTATTTACCTCGAACTTAACATCATCGAACTTCCAAAGCTCAGCGAGGTTAAGTTTGTTGGTGTAAAAAAGAACAAGACCGAAGAGTTAATAACGGAAAATGGACTGACAAAAGGAAAAGTCGTCAATGAAAATCTTCTTACCACGACGCGAAATTACCTCGAGAACAAATACAAAAAAGACGGTTTCTACAACACAAAAGTCAACATCACAACCACGCCCGACACTACCGGAACGAATATGGTGCGCATGTTGGTCAATATCGATAAAGGCGACAAAGTAAAAATTTCGAAAATCAACTTTGAAGGAAATGAGAAGTTTACCGATGCGAAACTTCGAAAAGCGATGAAAAACACGAAGCAGCGAAACCCGATCCGAATTTTTAAAGCTTCAAAATTCATTCGTGAAAATTACAAAGCCGACCTGGAAAAGGTCATGGAAAAATACAAGGAGAAAGGATATCGCGACGCGCGGATCATCTCCGATTCGGTTACATACAATCCCGAAAAGAATACACTGGCAATCAATATAAATCTTGAGGAAGGCCGAAAATATTACTTTGGCGACATTAAATTCCTTGGCAATACGGTTTATAGCGACCAATTTCTGAAACGTACCCTGGGTATTGAAAAAGGCGACGTTTACAATGGCGTATTGCTTGAAAAAAGAATAGCCGACAATACAAAGCCTGACGGCGAGGATTTGACGAACCTTTATCAAAATAACGGCTATCTGTTCTCGAATATCAACGCTGTAGAGGTCAGGACCGCAAATGATACGATCGATTTCGAAATCCGAATCGTCGAAGGACCGATTGCGTACTTCAATAAGATTTCGGTAGTTGGAAACGACAAGACAAATGACCGTGTAATATATCGCGAATTGCGAACTAAACCCGGACAGCGCTACAGCAAAGAGGAAATCATCCGTTCAATCCGCGAGATTGGCGCACTCGGATTTTTTGACGCCGAAGCGATCACACCAAACCTTAGAAATGTCAACCCTCAAGACGGAACGGTAGATGTTGAATGGAGCGTGGTCGAAAAAGGGTCAAGCCAGATTGAACTTCAGGGAGGTTATGGCGGCGGCGGCTTTATCGGAACACTCGGACTCTCGTTCAACAACTTCTCTATGCGCAATATCTTCAACAAAGATGCATACCGTCCGATACCAATGGGTGACGGCCAAAAGGTTTCGTTGCGGCTTCAGGGAAGCTCCTATTTTCAGACGTACAGCGTTTCATTCACCGAACCGTGGTTTGGAGGCAAAAAACCGGTACAATTCAGTACATCGTTATCTCACAGTAAACAATTCTTAAGCGATTTCCGAAATAACGACGTCGACCGAAGCAAAAGCTTCAACATTACGTCACTTTCGGTCGGACTTGCAAAAAGGCTCCGCGTACCTGATGATTCCTTCATCTTATCACAAAGCATAAGCTTCCAGTATTACGATTTGAATAACTACAACACAGGGCTGTTCACTTTCGGTAATGGCTCCTCGAGGAATTTGGCATATACAGTCGGCCTAAGCCGGAACAATAAAGGTTCAAACCCTGTATTTCCCACTTATGGTTCAGAATTCAGCATAACGGCCAAATTTACTCCACCATATTCCCTGTTCAATAATGTCGATTATGCAACTCTTGGAGAACTTCAAGAATACCGACTGAAGCATACAGGGGACACATATGCTGATAATAATGGAAATGTGGTGAACCCGGGCGATTATGTGAACGAAAGCGGCCAGAAAGTTCAAACCTGGGAAGAAGCCGCTGTAGATCAGTCAAAAGTCGACCAGAAAAGGTTCAATTGGCTGGAATATTACAAAATTAAGTTCAAAGCCGACTGGTATACAAGAATTTATGGTAATTTAGTTTTGCGTTCTTTAGGTGAATTCGGATTTTTAGGAGCCTATAATCAGGACCGCGGACTCATTCCATTTGAAAGATTCTTTGTTGGTGGCGACGGATTGGCGAATTATTCTTTGGAAAATCGGGAAGTGATTCAATTGCGTGGTTATCCTAATCAGGGATTGTCTTCGCCTGACGGTGGGACAATTTATAATAAGTTTTCACTCGAGCTGAGATATCCTATAACTTTGAAAGCGGCAGCGTCGATTTATGCGCTTACGTTTTTTGAGGCCGGAGCGTCATACGACAATTTTAAACAATATAATCCGTTTATATTACAGCGTTCAGCTGGAATCGGTTTACGGGTATTCATGCCGGCATTTGGACTATTGGGTATCGACTTCGGACACGGATTCGATGCATTGCCTGGACAAACCGGCAAAAACGGCTGGGAAACGCATTTCATCATTGGGCAGCAATTTTAAATAATTATTGGCACGATATTTTCTAATGCAATTTTAAGTTATGAAAAAACATTTTTTATTTCTGATTTTGGTGATGTCCGTTTCGCTTACGGTTCAGTCGCAAAGCAGAGGAGTCAAAATCGGTTTTATCGACATGGAGTACATTTTGCAGAATGTTCCTGATTATGCCGAAGCGAAAAATCAATTGGAACTAAAAGCGCAGAAATGGAAACAGGAAGCCGAAACAAAACGAAGTGACATCGACAAGCTTAAAGAATCGCTGAAAACAGAAAGAGTTTTGCTGACCAAGGAGCTCATTGAAGAGCGTGAAGAGGAAATTGCATTTCAGGAAGCTGAACTATCCGATTTTCAACAAAAACGTTTTGGACCAACAGGCGATTTGATAACGCAAAAATCGGTGTTGGTGAAACCGATTCAGGATCAGGTATTCACAATAGCACAGGATATAGCAGAAGCAAACAGGTACGATTTCATTTTCGACAAATCATCCGACCTTACAATGTTATTTGCTGCGAAAAGATACGATATCAGTGACCGGGTAATCCGAATGCTGACCCGAGCCGAGAAAAGGGAACAGATGTCGAAAAAACAACTCGAGCAGGAAGAAGCCAGAGAGCGCCAAGAAGATCTTATCGATGAAAATCCGGCTCTTGCCGAAAGACAAAAGAAACTTGACGAAAGAAAGGCTGCTCGCGAGAAACTGATGGAAGAGCGTAAGCTGGCCGCCGAAGAAAAGAAAAGAGCGTTCGAGGAAAGAAGGAAACAAATGCTTGCGGAACGCGAAGCCAAACGAAATGGCACTACCGTTCCGGCTACGACCACTGAAACTCCTGATGCAACTGGAGAGGAAAATAAAGCTCCTGACAATACTGAATCTGAAATTGCACAGCCCAAAAATGACACAACCGCAACAGAAGATCCTCGTCAAAAAGCGGCCGACGAACGGGCAAGAATATTAGAAGAGCGCAAAAAAGCGCTTGATGAGAAAAGGAAAAAAGCACTCGAAGAGCGCGAAGCCGCTAAAAAGGCAAAGGAAGACCGACTAAACAAAACCGATTAAACATAATTAATTAAATTCAAAAATGATGAAACAAGTGAAAATTTTACTAATAGCTGCAATGGCAGTGTTTGGCACAGCGCAATCCGTAAATGCACAAGCTAAAACTGCGCATGTTGATGTTAATGAAATAATGATGAAGATGCCTGCCGTACAGGAAGCGCAAAAACAATTGGAACAACTAAGCGGCACCTACGATACAGCTTACAAAACAATGGTGGAGGAATATCAGAACAAATTGAAAAAATACGAACAGGAGGCCACTACCGTAACCGACCAAATGAACGAAGAGCGTGCCAAGGAAGTCCAGGATATGGAAAAAAGAATCGTAGACTATAGAGGTACGGCGCAAAAAGAACTTCAAAAGAAAGAAGCAGATTTGATGAAACCTATAGAAGAGCGGGTACGAACATCAATTCAGAAAGTGGGTAAAGCAAAAGGATACCAGTACATCCTAAACTCGGCCGGACTACTGCTTGCCGATGGACCAAACCTTACAGAAGATATCAAAAAGGATCTCGGATTTTAATCCGTCCTTGTTAAAGTAACTGCTCAATTTATTGGGCAGTTTTTTTTTACATTTGTTTTATGACCAACAACAATTCCATCGGACTTTTCGATTCGGGAATCGGCGGAACTTCCATTTGGAAAGAAATCCACAGGTTGCTTCCAAACGAGCAGACAATATATCTGGCCGATAGTAAAAATGCACCTTATGGAGTAAAATCAAAGATTGAGATTTTAGCGCTTAGCATCAAGAATACAGAACTGCTTTTGCAAAAAAACTGTAAAATCATCGTGGTGGCTTGTAATACTGCGACGACAAACGCAATCCACGAACTTCGCAATAGATATGACGTCCCATTCATCGGAATCGAACCGGCAATCAAACCGGCAGTAAAAAATTCAAAGACACAGACCATTGGGATTCTTGCAACAAAAGGCACGCTTAATAGCGAGTTGTTCAGCAAGTCGCTCCTACAATATCACGACACCACGATTATCGAGCAGATTGGGCACGGCCTTGTGACTCTTATCGAAGAAGGTAAAATCCACTCCGCCGAAATGCGAAAATTGTTGATTCGCTACCTCACGCCAATGATAGAGGCTAATATTGATTATTTGGTGTTGGGATGTAGCCATTATCCGTATTTGATTCCGCAGATTAAAACAATATTACCGCCTTCCGTACAGATTATTGATTCCGGAGAAGCGGTCGCAAGACACACGAATATCATTTTGAATGATGTCGGCTTTTCAAATTTAACAGAACCTACACCTTTATTTTATACAAACGCGGATCCCAAAGTGCTATCCGATATTCTGGAAAACAAATATCAGGTTATTAAAGAGGATTTTTAGGTTGCTCTTCCTTGAGCCAGCCAGCATACATCACATAATTATTCGAAATTCGGGCGATTTCCCCGGCAAAGTCCGATTTGTCGATATCCTTGACCTTTTTTGCCGGAACACCCGCGTAAATCGATCCTGATTCAACAATTGTATTCTGTGTTACAACGGCACCCGCGGCGATGATGGAATTACTTTCAATTATGCAATTATCCATCACTATAGCACCCATTCCGATCAGCACATTATCCTTGACCGTGCAGCCATGCACAATTGCATTATGACCTATAGACACATTATTTCCGATAGTTGTCGGATGCTTTTGATAAGTACAGTGGATTATTGCCCCATCCTGAATATTGACTTTATTGCCGATTTTGATAAAATGAACATCACCGCGAACAACGGCGTTAAACCATACGCTGCATTGGCTTCCGAATGTCACATCACCCACAATCGTAGCATTATCTGCTATATAGCAATCCGCAGGGATTTGCGGACTTTTCCCATTGACTGTTTTAACTAACATATTCCAAAAATAAGTCCCGATAAAATCGGGACCTGAATTAATAATTGATTAATTGATAGCTGGACAATTACAGTGGTATTTATCCCGTTTACAGAAAAGATCAATACCCAATGTGATTTGGTGGTAGCCGCCGTTATCAAACTTAACCGCACCTGTCACGTGCGAATACGTATACGCAAACATAAAGTTCTTATAATTGATACCTACAAGTGGCGTAATGTACTGTAAACTTTGTTCTGATATCGAGCCGCCATCAATGTATTCTGCCGCGTCGAGGCTTCTTCTGTAAGATAATCCGCCCCACAACCTACCGAACTCAAGTTGCTTGTAAACTTTCAGGTTAACATCGATAGTTTTTTCTTTGGTTTCGTCGACATATTGAAACAATACCGATGGTTCCCAAAGCAGTCGTTCTTCATCACCGAAAACGTAACCTGCGCTCAACAATAGTTTGCGGAGGTTGTCCGACTCATATTCTGTATAGATATCTCTTCGCGTTTCAATCGCATTTTTAACCGTTAAATGCGCATAAAAGTCAAGATAATTATACGAGGCACCAATATCGATGTTGAAGTAAGAATCCTTCTGAACGATCGTTCCATCCACAATCGGATCGTAATCGCCAGAATTAATAAAACTGGTCTCGTCAAGTGAACTTTGAATCAAGCCAACGCTCATACCAAATGAAAGTTGATTTAAATCGACACGGTCACGCGAAAACATTAAGTGGTGGGCGTAGGTTAGCTTAACACCTCTCTGTGAATGATATCCGTTCTTGTCATTGAAAATTATTAATCCTGCACCAGAACGTTCACCAATACTTCCATTGATACTTGCTGTTTGCATTTCTGGAGCGTCGTCCTGTCCAAACCATTGCTTTCTGGCAGTAACGCGGACTTTCGCACAATTTGCGGCACCGGCCATCGATGGATGAATCAGGTAATAATTGTCAGTAAGATAGTCTGAATAGACAGCTATTCCTTCCTGCGCAAACGAGAATTGGGATATAAAAAATAATAATACTAAATACCTCTTTTTAAGATTCATGGGGCTTATCGTTTTAATGAGAAATGAGCTTTAAATTCCCTGCTTGTCCCGTTGTCGTTGAACATTACCTTGAACCAGTAGTCGGTCGATGGCAGCAACGCTCCGGCAAACGTACCGTCCCAGCCTTCGCCTGCCGGACTGATTTGTTTGAGCAGTTTTCCATAGCGGTCAAATATATAAATTTTTGCGCTTGAATCCCCTTCGAGCCCGATAATATTCCATGTATCGTGGATACCGTCTCCGTTCGGGGTGAAATAATGCGGATAGTTGATCGCGATGATGTCACCAATGTGGACCTCTCCACAACTAACCGTATTGCCATCACGAACATCCGCATAATGCGTTCCCGGCCCTACGTTGGTGAACACATTGCTCGATTGCCATGGGCCTCCGTCGAGTGAGTATTCATAGTCGCCGAAACCGCTCACGTTGATCGTGATCTGGTTGTCACCGAATGGGTTCGACACCGTAAAGGCCGGCTGATCCACCACAGGCGGGCCTGACTTGATCACCGTGAAGGTTGCCGGAGCGGAAACGCATCCCAGTTCGCTCAGGCTGGTCACCACAACCGAATACTCGCCTTCGGTGGTCGCATAATACGTAGGGCCCGTGCCAAGAAGCGTCGTGCTTGCGCCAAGGTACCATTCGAATGTGTACTGCGAAGGGTCCATGTTCGTGCTCAGGGTAAGTCCGCGGATCAGCGATTGCGTCGCGAAATCAACGCAGATCGTATCGCCCATATCACCTACGATCACCGGATCGGCAAGAGCCTCGACCACGATGGTGACCGCAACGCTGTCGCTCTGGCATCCCGTGGCAAGGTTGTTCACAACGGCGTATATTGTTGTCGTACCCGATTCGAATGCCGTGTAATCAGCAATCGGCTCGTTGTCGGCCAGATGCTCCAGGTCTTCATAGTAATCAACAGTATAGTTCGCCGGAAGCTGCGCAGCGCCCAACACCTGCGCATCGGCAAGGGTAAGGTCGAATACGTACAGCCCGTCGGTGTCGTCGTCACACGTGGTGAAGGTTGCAGGATCAACCGGGAACGCATCGGCACCCGCAAGCACCTCCAGGGTCACCACCCCGATCGTCTCGCACTTGGTCACCGTATTCACGACAAGCACATAGATGTCCTGCGGGTTGGCAGTGTTCTCATAGCTGTCGTTCAGCGGGTTCTGTGCATTCTGCGCATCGGCCAGGGTTGCGTGATACGAGATCGTGAAATCATCCGGATTCTGCGGCGCTGCCAGTAAATCGTCACTGATGCTGCTTAATGTGAAGAACTCGAATCCGTCGCCGTCGGTCTCGCACTCGGTATATATGTACGGGTTCGAGGACAACTGCGGAAGCGGGTTCACCATGAGCTGCTGCTCGATCACCACGTAGCAGAAATCACCCTGGTAATCGGTCTGCACATCGCGCATCACACGGATGTAGACCACACCGCTCTGTCCGCTGTAGGCCGTGGCGGGATCGATCATATTGTCCTGCGCATGGGCATCCTCAGGGGTCTCGTAGTATTCGAAAATCATGTCCGGGTCACCGTTGGCTATATACTGCTCGTTGACCGTCAGATCGAAGATGCCCGAGCCCGAAGTACCCGTGGCATCGCAGACCTGGATCTCAGGGGCATCGGTAAGCGGCACTGGAAGCGGCAGCACTCGGATCGTAAGGGTGGTGAAGCTTCTGCACTGCGTAGGTGCCGGGCCCGTCACGGCCACATAAAGCGTCTGTGCGTTGCTCGTATTGGTATAGGCCGTTGCCGGTGTGATCGGGTTGGTACCGGCCTGCTGGTCGGCAGCGGTCTCGAAATATTGTACCGTGTAGCCAAGTGCCGCACCGTTGGCTCCGATGATCTCGGTGTCCTTCACCGTAAGGTCGAACACCGCCTGCGGAAGCGTGCCCGGTGCCCCATCGTCGCAGATGGCAAGCGGCGTAGGGGTGGTAAGGGCAAGCGGGATGTTCACAATCAGATCGAAAGTACCCACTTTATGGCAACCCGTCTGGGTGTTCTCTATGCGGACCCATACCGGTTGCTGGAAAGCGATGGCGTTGATATAGTTCTCAGGCACCACTATCGCGGGATGCCCCAGATCGGCAGCGGCTTCACTGGCGAAATAACTGAACTCGTAATCCGTGGCTGCGCCTGCCTGCGCGGCAAGGATATCGGCCTCATGTACCGTAAGGTTGAACTGCGAATGGCCGTCCTGGTTGTTGCTGTCGGTATCGCACTGGGTCAAATCGTCAAGTACAGGCATCGCCGGTGCAGGATTCACGGTAAGGGTTATGGTGATGATGCTGAAGCATCCCGCAGCATTCTGGTTCTCGGCCCGTACGTAGATCGTCTGGGTGCATGGGTCGATGTTCTGGTACGGGCTCGAAAGCGCGTTGACGGCCTCACCCCCCTGTGCGTCCTCAAGTGTCTCATAGAAACTCACCTCGATTCCCGGTGCTCCCTGGACCATGCCCGGGATCAGCGCGTCAAGATCGAAGCTCGCAAAGCAGTCCGAGTCGGCATCGCATGCCGTAAGCAGCGGATTGTCGGCAAGAGGCTGGATCAGTACCGGAAGCGGCTCAACGCGGATGTCCATCGTGGTCACCACGAAGCATCCCGTAACCTGGTCCTCCACCCTCACGTGAAGCGTCTGTACCGGTGGATCCCCGATGGTATAGAACTGCGGAAGGTCATTAATCCCGCCCTCGGCCTCAAGTGCGCTCTCGTGGAACGTCACCAGAAGGCCGGTCTGCGTCCCCACGATGTTCCCTATCTGCGAGAAAAGATCGAACACCTCTGTCTGGTTGCCCGGCGTGTCGACATCGCAAAGCGAATATGCCGGCGCAGGGTACGGGACAACCGGAAGCGGGTTCACGATAAGCTCAAGGGAAACCACATCGAAGCATCCCGTGGAATTGTCCTCCACGCGCACCCAGATGGTGGCAGTGCCCGAGGCATAGTTCAATATTCCCGCAATTGCCGGGGTGCCAACCTGGGCGTTTGCCTGGCTTGTATGGTAGCTCACCGTGTGGAGCGCCGGGTCAAGTCCGTTAAGGATATCCGCGGTGGCAAGGCTCAGGTTGAACGAGGCGATGCCGTCGAAATTGTCGTCGCACATCTGAAGCGGATCGCCATTCTCATTGGCCTCAGGGGTCGGATTCACGATCAGCTGAAGCTCGGTGAAGTTCGCGCAGCCCGTGAAATCAAAGGCTACCCTGATGTAAACCGTCTGGGTCCACGGCAGGATGTTCTCGTAGGCCGCAGGGTTCTGTATCTGGCTCGGGCCGTATCCGTTCTGCGCATCGACCGCCGTCTCATAATAGGTGATCACCACACCGGCCGGCGGCGGCCCGCCATGGATGTCGTTCCCGGCCTGGGTAAGGTCGAACGCGGCGATCCCGTCATTGTTCGGGTCGCACTCCTGAAGCGGTGTCGGTGTAAGGGCTACCGGCCCCTGGCTTACGATAAGCTCAAGTGAGGTGGTCTGGAAACATCCGGTATCGGCGTTCTCCACCCTTACATATATTGTCGTGCTCTGGCTCGTGTACGGGCTCGGAAGCTGTCCCGATGTTCCGTCCTGCGCCTGGGCAAGGGTCTCATAATAGGTGACCGTCATTCCCGGCTCGCCTGCCACAAGGACATCGTTCTCGATAAGGTTGAACTCGGCCGTATCGCTAAGCCCGTCGCTGCATGAGTTCATCGGCTCAAGCTCGTTGATCACCGGAAGCGGGTTCACCACAAGGTTGAACGAACCTGTAGAGAAGCATCCCGTTGCAGGGTTCGAGACAGTGAACCATATCTGCTGCGGGCTCGCGGTGTTGAAGTATGGCACCGAGGTGTCTATAGGGTTCTGCGGTACCTGGGCATCGGCCTGAGATTCGTAGTACGCCACAACGATGCCGCTCTGGCCATTTAGGATTTCGGCATCCATGCTTACAAGGTCGAAGGCCTCGACCCCGTCGCCCGGGTTGTTCACATCGCAAAGTTCGTAATCGGCGATCACCGGGTTTGGCATCGGACGCGGGTTCACCTGCAGCAATAGCGTGGTGAAGGCAGCGCACTGCGGTGCATCCACATGGGCAACCCTGATGTAGATCGTCTGAAGTCCCTGAAGGATGTTGCAGTAATCGTAAGGGAGCTGCGTCTGAACGAATCCGTTTTGGGCATCTACTTCCGTTTCATAGAAGCTCACGACCCAGTCGGTGTTGGTGCCCATGATCTCATCGGCAGCAGCCGTAAGGTCGAAGCACTGTATGCCGTCGTTGTTGTCATCGCAAAGCTGAAGCGTTGTCGGGGCCGTCACGACAGGGGTCTCGTATATCGAAATCGTAAAGCTGTTCTCGCTGAAGCAGTTCGGGGTGGTACCCGTATCGGCATAGACGTACAGCGTGATGTCGGCAAAAATCTCATCGCCCTCGAAATACTGCGTCCCGGTTCCGCCCGGTGCATCGAAGTATCCGCCAACGGTCAGCGCCGGCAGCACATAGCTGTCGCATGCCACAACATCGGCAGGGTC
>JAEYZX010000050.1 GCA_023427845.1 Bacteroidota bacterium | reverse complement strand
CATTTCCGCCACGGACACAAAAAATACGCGACGATCGCCACGGACCTACAAGCTGGGTTTCGATAACGCTGACGGAAGGAAAATTTCGCCAAGTACGGAAAATGACCGCCGCGGTTGGATTCCCGACTTTGCGATTAATTCGTGTGCGCGTGGGAAACATACAGTTGGGCGATCTTTTATCCGGCGAAGTAAAAGAAGTAACCGAATTCGAAATTTAATTAATCCTACAATCTAATCATACATGCTAAACATCGTCCTGATAGAACCTGAAATCCCTAACAACACCGGCAACATAGGCCGTTTGTGCGTTGGAACCGAAAGCCGGCTTCATTTGATCCATCCGTTCGGATTTGAGATAACCGACAAGAACCTGAAGCGCTCAGGACTGGATTATTGGGTGCACCTTGATTGGAAGCAATACCAGAATGTGGCCGAATGGATGCAGCAGATTCCGGATAAGTCGCGTGTTTTTCTGTTTAGTTCGAACAGTTCAACTTCTTATCTCGAAACGGAATTCAAAGACGGCGACTGGCTTGTTTTCGGAAAAGAAAGTGTCGGACTCGGCAAGGAAGTTCTCGATTTATTTGAAAATCACCTGACGATTCCCATATCGCCGCTCGTTAGAAGTTACAACCTTGCCAATGCGGTTGCGTTTGCAATTGGTGAAGCGAAACGGCAGATCGGTCATTAATCACGGGTTAAATATTGTGCGAAAGAATTGACGATACTATTCGCTGAATATTCGAGCGATGGCTTTACCTCTTCATAATCTTCCTTCAGCCGGCCATCGGGCGCGAAGAAATCGGCGACGGAAAGTTTGGTAAGCGAATTTCCATAATAGATTTCCTTTACCAGAAACGTCAGCGAATAAATGTCGTCGCCAAATTCCACTTTTATCGTGTACCGGATCCGGTGCTGGTATTCTTCGCCACGGTTTCTATAGTAAAATGCGTTTTCGCGATAGGCGTCAATGCTGAGTGAATTTTCAGTGACGTCATAAATGTCATGCCCATACTCGTTGTTTCGATTGAATAAAATCGGCCATGCTTTTGCATTAGCCATTAATTTTTCAATGGGTTTTTGCGGCTTGGCGATATTAATTACAGGAAATCCCGTTGGTGTGAGTTCGATTTTTATTTGTGCGTTGGCCGCAATGGCCAGTAGAATCAAGATGGCGGATAGTATTTTTTTCATTTGAGCAGCTTTTACTCAAAGATAAAGCATCGAACCGAATTACGGATTTCTGAAAACAAACTTTTGGGACACAACATCAAAAGTGACACTTTCATCTTCAAATAAATCCGATAGGATATCATTTTCAATCAGCGATTTTGGAGTTTGCTGCCATACGTTTTTTGAATTCATCACAATCATCTCATCCGAAAGCTGTAGTGCCATTTCGATATCATGTGTTGAAAACAGTATCGATTTATTGGTTTTAGAGGTCAGCTTTTTTAACAGCCGGAATAAGGAAACTTTGTGAACCAAGTCAAGATGCGTAGTGGGTTCGTCGAGTATAATCAGCGGCGTGTCTTGTGCAAGCGCCCGCGCGATGAGTACTTTCTGGAGTTGGCCATCGCTGAGTTCGTAATGTTTTTTGTCTGATAACTGGTCAATCTGTACCAGTTCCATTGCTTTCTTTACCTGCGTGATGTCGTCATTGGTAAGCTTTCCGATCCAGTTCGTATAGGGTTGCCTTCCCAGCGCGACGACTTCAAAAACGGTAAGGTTGCTTGGCGGAAGTTTTTCGGTCAGCACCAGACTGATTCGCTGCGCAATTTCGAGCGCGCTATAGGAGAGAATCGATTTGCCATCCAATGAAACAGCCCCACGTATCGGCATCTGGATTCCGGTAATTGTCCGCAATAAGGTCGATTTTCCGATTCCATTTGCACCAACCAATGCAACAAGCCGGCCCGACCGAAGCGATAGATTAATTTCAGAGGCAATTGTCCTGACCTGATTTTTGTGTCGGTAGCCGATGCTGAGATTCGTTGTGGTTAATACTGCATTTTCCATCACGCCATTGTGTTATGTTTGCGAACAAGCAGCCAGATTACGACCGGCGCACCGATTAAAGAGGTGATTGCGTTAATAGGCAACGTAATTTCGGCTCCCGGCAACTGCGACAAAATATCGCAAATGAGCATGACCAATGCACCAAATAAAATTGTAGAAGACAGCAACACCTGATGATTGGCCGATTTGAAAGCGAGTTTTGCCATATGAGGTACCGCAAGCCCGATGAATGCGATGGGTCCGGCAAATGCGGTAATGCTTCCGGCGAGAATGCTTGTTGCCAAAATGATAACAATCCTGCTTTTCCTGAAATTGATTCCCATGCTTCGTGCATAATTTTCGCCAAGTAACAATGCGTTCAGCGGTTTAATGCTGAAGACGCTCAAAAACAATCCCGTCATAACGCAGCCAGCAAGAATCGCTACTGAAGGCCACGCAAGGTTTCCGAGGTTTCCCAGCGCCCAGAACGAGAATTTCTGAAGCTGCTCGGCGGTGCTGTAATACGTGAGGACGCCCACAATCGCGCTCGCAAAACTTGCAAACATCAACCCAACGATCAATATTGCCATTGTGTTGCGAAGCCGTTGCGAAACCGCGAGAACAGCAAGCAATACCAGAAAACTTCCGGCACATGATGCGAGGATGATCGCGTAAGGCGACAGTAAAATGGAAGTCCCGATGCCGGTAAAAAGTCCGGCTCCAAGTACGACAAAAGCCACTCCCAGACCTGAACCCGAACTTAGTCCCAATACATCAGGACCGGCAAGCGGATTCCTGAAAAGCGTCTGCATTAAAAGTCCGCTGACCGATAATCCGGCGCCCGCCAAAACTGCGGTGATCGCTTTCGGCAGACGGTAATTCAATATAATGTAATCCCATGTTTCACGCGAGGCATCACTTCCTGTTAAGCTCCTGAAAACATCTTCAAACGGAATCGCAACTGCGCCAAAGCTGATATTCAGCAAAAACAACACAACGACCGCCAGCGTAAGCAGGATAAAAAGCGTAATATGTTTTGCGGATTGTTGCAATTATTTGAGTTTTTCAAAAAAATACAGTTGATGTCCGGGAAGCAATTCGGGATGCAGGATTTTCACGAGATCTTTAATGACAAGATCCGGACGGTTCGGGGCGAGTTCGAAATAGATGATGCCTCCGGTTTTACCTTTTTTGCTGCTATACGAGTAAATGCTGCGGTTTTTGAACGCGGCGAACTGCGTATAATGCCGATTGTCGGCAGCCATTTGACTAAAGGATGTGTATTGCCCGGGGCCAATCCATACAT
>JAEYZX010000189.1 GCA_023427845.1 Bacteroidota bacterium | reverse complement strand
CTGAAAGGGTTCCCGAAAAAGATAAAGCGTACAGCGCGGCGGCATTGCCAGCGAACGGGCTGGGCTGCCGCAACGCCCAAAAAGAAACTAATTTTTGAAAGAGGTTCGCAATTGACAATTATAACTAAATTTGCAACTCAAAATTTGAATCATGTACAGAAGCCATAATTGCGGCCAACTCACCGCTGCCGATATCAACAAGGAAGTCACACTCGCGGGATGGGTCCAAAAGTCGCGCGACAAAGGATTTATGATTTGGGTCGATTTACGCGACCGCTACGGAATCACGCAGCTGATATTTGATTCGCAGCGCACTGAATCGCAGGTTTTTGAACTCGCCAAAACACTCGGCCGCGAATTCGTGATCCAGGTAAAAGGCACAGTTATCGAACGCGAGTCGAAGAACGCAAATATGGCAACAGGCGATATCGAGATCTTGGTAGCTGAACTTGCCGTTTTAAACGAAGCCCTTACGCCGCCTTTTACGATTGAAGACGAAACCGATGGTGGCGAGGACATCAGAATGAAATACCGTTACCTTGACATACGCCGCAATCCGGTTAAAAATTCGCTTCTGTTTCGCCATAAAGTTTCGATGGAGGTCAGAAAATATTTATCAGACCTTTATTTCTGTGAAGTCGAAACTCCCTACCTTATAAAGTCGACTCCTGAAGGCGCGCGCGATTTTGTCGTGCCGTCGCGGATGAACGCAGGCCAGTTCTATGCCCTGCCGCAATCGCCCCAAACGTTTAAGCAATTACTTATGGTAGGCGGGATGGACAAGTATTTCCAGATCGTGAAATGTTTCCGGGATGAGGATTTGCGCGCCGATCGCCAGCCTGAATTCACCCAGATCGATTGTGAAATGGCTTTTGTGGAACAGGAAGATATTTTGGACGTTTTTGAAGGATTGACACGTCATTTGCTAAAAGAATTAAAAGGTGTCGACGTAGCTAAATTTCCACGAATGACATACGATCATGCGATGAAAACGTATGGAAACGACAAACCGGACATCCGGTTCGGAATGGAATTTGGCGAACTTAATGCAGTTGCGCAGCACAAGGATTTCGGCGTATTCAATTCGGCTGAACTAATTGTCGGAATTGCCGCTCCGGGATGCAGCGAATATACCCGAAAGGAAATCGACGCGCTGATCGACTGGGTCAAACGACCTCAGATTGGCGCCAGCGGAATGGTTTACGTAAAATGCAATGCAGACGGAACGTATAAATCATCCGTGGATAAATTTTATGATCAGAACGATTTGGCAAAATGGGCCGAAGCAACCGGCGCAAAAGCCGGCGACATGATTTTTGTGCTTTCAGGTCCTGCCAATAAAACGCGAACGCAACTCAGCGCACTTCGGATGGAACTTGCAACGCGCCTGGGTTTACGCAACCCTGAAGTTTTTGCACCATTATGGGTAGTCGACTTTCCGTTGCTGGAACTTGATGAAGACAGTGGCAGATGGCATGCGATGCACCATCCGTTCACGTCGCCAAAACCCGAAGATATGAAGTTACTTGAAACCGACCCGGGTAGCGTCCGCGCCAACGCATACGACATGGTATTGAACGGCAATGAAATCGGCGGTGGCTCGATTCGTATCCATGATAAGGCCACACAGCAATTGATGTTTAAATACCTGGGCTTTACCGAAGACGAAGCACGAAATCAGTTCGGATTTTTGATGGACGCATTTCAGTTTGGCGCACCGCCACACGGTGGACTGGCATTTGGATTGGATCGTTTGGTGGCGATTTTGGGTGGCCAGGAAACAATACGTGATTTTATTGCGTTTCCTAAAAACAATTCGGGCCGCGATGTAATGATCGATGCGCCTTCAGCTATAGATGATGCGCAGTTAAAAGAGCTCCACATCAAACTATAATAAACTATTTCGCATTAAGAAGTACGGGCCGCTATCAAGCGGCCCGTTTTAATTATAATGAATTTTAACGCATTGTACAGATTTACTATATCAGCGCGAGCTGGCAGTAATATAGATTTGTGGGATATAAGGACGTTCGTATTAAAACATTTTATTAACCTGACCTTCGGCCACAAATTTATTCACCATGAAAACCCTCTATTGGGTTCACTTAAAGCTTAAGTAATGGAAAGTCCAAAAAATTTGGCAATCATAGTAACAGCGTGTCTGCCCTTCATATTTCTGAAACAAATTGTGGTTGGATTAGACTTTTCATTGCTTGGCATTGCAATCTTTAAGATAATATTACTTGGTAGTTATGGAGTAATCATTTACCGGACTCATCCACAAGCATTAAAGCAAGCGGTAGTTGGAAGGCCGAGGAACAGTATATTGTTTTTACTTTTAATCCCCAGTTTTGTATTGTATGCCAATGGCTTTGACATAGGTGTTATATTAACCAACATTACTGCAGATTATCGGGTTAGCCTTTTCGAATTTCAACGCATTTTTTTATCGGCGGCACTCGAAGAATTCCTTTTTCGGATCATAGTGTTTTACGGTATACTCTGCATACTAAATGACGTCGCGGGCAGTGTTTGGAAAGCAATATTGTTATCATCGGTTGTATTCGGGCTTTGTCATCTCAATAATATCGGCGTTATTGGACTCCGATCGACAGTACTTCAATCTTATGGAGCTTTTGCATTGGGTTTTCTTCTTTGTATACTCTACTTAGAAACCAATAATATCCTTACCGTCTTGACCGCGCATTTTCTTATAAATTATTTCTCCCACTTTTCTGATCCTGCCACCAATGAGACTACCGATATCGTGACTGCCGTCCCAACGGTTATTTCTTTCATATTTACGATAGTATTCTTTTCTATTCCTTTTTTCCTTGGTCTGCTCGCGATAAAATATAGGCGGAAGGAAAAATTTCATGTCTATCCCTCCTGTCTTAAATATCAAATCCGGTAGAATAATTTACCATCCGGGAATTCGATCTTAATTGGTCAAAAACTTGATACTCAATAATTTTTTCAATTATTTTTTGTTAAAATGATTTCGTATTGGTTTTAATATTACATTTGTCGCATTATAAATTTTATTATTATTACAATGCGTACAGGTA
>JAEYZX010000106.1 GCA_023427845.1 Bacteroidota bacterium | reverse complement strand
GCTTTATGATGATCGGTTCAATGCATTCGGAAATGTTACGACATACAATGAAGTGGAGGTTGCTGCGGTTTCGTCCAACAAGCTGAAATTGGCGTACAGCGAGGGAAATTTGGCGCAGCAAAAAGAGATCGTAATTTCGGATTTGCGTACAGGCAGTGCGATCAAAACCATTGCGCTTCTTCCGGGAATGCACGTCAAACATATGTATTTCGACGAATCGTCGGACGAACTGTATTTGATTTGCATAGCCGAAAATCCGCAGGAAATAAGGGTTTACAAGACGAGCGGCGGAATCATTTCTGAAAATCCGTTATATACGTTAGCCGTCAATGTGTATGGGCGCAGTACCAAGGTCATTGATAATGTGCAGGGCAATCGGCATAATATGGTGCTCTCCTCGTCGGTATTTACTACCCGGCCTGTGCTTTTGACAGGCGAGCGTGATTCATTTTCTGCGACTATAGTAGAAATTGACAATGCGTCGGATATCGCACTTTCGCTTCCTAAAACACAGCAGACCCTATTCTTTAAAGTTTTCAATACTGCTTTTGACGATCTACCCGGATTCAAATTATTTGACAACCAGAAGAAGAATTTTATAGCTGAGTTTCCGCCGGTATCAAATGGGTTCTACAAAGGCTCCTTTCTTCCCGGAAGCAATTGGGTGCTTACCGGAACAAGGTATGATCAGGAAATCAAATATTTTAGCAGCGGCACATTCGACAATCGCTTCGGAAAGATTAAAATCAAGGATTATCTTGAACTTCATCATGACCTTACGAGCGTTACGATGCATTTGGATTCAAGAAGTGGCAACTATATCATCAGTGGTTACAATAAAGGAAAGGCAGGCGGCAATGTGAGTTATTATCGGTATGACCTGATTGCCGATCGCGTGTTGCCACTAAACGATGATGCGGGAAATTTTTTCCATGTACTTGATTACAAAAAACAAGACAATAACGAGCAGCTGCTGTTGTTGAACCAGGAATACACCACTCAGGACACCGGGCCGGGCTACAAACTGAAATTGATTAATAATAAAGCATCGCAGGAGCTGCCGGGACTGTTCAAGTCGGCCAAATTGTCGGGCAATGCCAAGTTACTGCTGACGATTGATGGCAACAATAAACTTCAAATCAGAGAGGTCGATTCCGATCGCGAAATCTACTCAAATCAACTTGACCCCGGTTTTTTCAAGATTTATGATATAGGCGACGAGGAGTTTGTCATAACGACGAAGTATCATAATCGTAACGCTCGCGACTGCTACAACGAAACCATTCTGCTGAATTATGCCGACGGTAAGATCGCAGCCGAAGCCAAACAATGTGTCACGGTAAACGATGTCGCCTATCGCAATGACCGGATGGCGATGATTCTGAATGAAACAGTTGTCGTTGTCGGGGATCGGCCCATTTTATTTAAAGAAGGCGAGGCTCCGATAGCACTGTCGTTCAACCATGATGCGTCCTTGTTTATGGTGTCTTTCAGAAACGGCTTCATCAAAATCTACGATTCGGATTCACAAAGGGAGCTGGGCGCGATGATTCACCCCGATCAGGACAAACACATTTTTTATGATTCAAACGGGAATTATTTTTCGAATATAGATGCGGATCTATACTTGACCGCAACGCTCAACGGCAAACCGTCCACATTAAAGCAAATCGAAAATCAGGCATTCAGGCCCGATAAAATTCTGGAGATTTTTGGCGAACCTGATCAGGCATACGTTGACGCACTGGCGCAGGCAACACGACTCAGGCAGCAGAGCGTTGGCCAGGCACCGATAAAGTCGGTTGTGAATACCGATCCGGCCGACGGGAAGCCCGAGCTTTACATCATTTCAATTGGCGTTTCCGATTACAGGCAATCCGATTTCAACCTGACTTTTGCCGATAAGGATGCTCTTGATATGGCACGTATTTACGGACGGTTGGACACTGAAACGCTCCACAAATACAAAAACAAATTCTTCGGAAACAATTTTAATCTGCACCGGCAAAAGGAAAAAGTTGCCTATAATATGAAACGGTATCTTCCGGCATACAGTTCCTATAAGAAATTTTATCCGGTGAGCCCTACAATTTGGGTCGAAGTCGACAACGACAGGGCAGTGGTATGTGATTTTGTCAAACAGAGTATCGATTCGATTTCCCTTCCAAAGGATTTTGGGGCGACTAGCTGGGGCATTGCCAAACTGCACT
This sequence comes from Bacteroidota bacterium, assembly GCA_023427845.1. GTDB lineage: Bacteria > Bacteroidota > Bacteroidia > Flavobacteriales > Flavobacteriaceae > Flavobacterium. The sequence continues at coordinate 4,391 of JAEYZX010000106.1, read as the reverse complement.
CCTATAGTGGCGGAAAAGGTTTTGCATTACGGGGCATGGGACAAAAGTTCTTGTCATACGACATCAAAAACAAAAAATCCAGGATTATCACGATCCCCAACGATCTGCAGGGTGAAAATTTCAAAATCCGTAATGAACGCGAGTGGCTGTATGTGACCCATCAAACCAGTTTCGACACCGGAAACACAGTTACGGTCGCGAGGTTCGACACGACGGCGGAAAAAATCACAGCATCGAGGGCGATTACGGTTAAGGATTACAATTTCGAAGGTTCTGAACCCGAAGCCCATAAAACTGATTTTACTCAGTATATGCATTTTAAACTCTATCAATTGTCGGAAAATGAAAAGTATTTGCCATTTACCATTTCGGATGATGCTGTATTTGTACTTCCGCTTGACGGATCTGCACCTCGAAAAATCCCGATTTCAAAAGTTGCCACAATCGATGATGTGTCGGTAGGCAATGAAGGAAAGACGATTGCAATACTGTCGCGCGACGAAGAAAAGTACAGATACGGAAAGTATACTGCCGGAAAAACGATTGTTGAGCAGGAAGTTCCTGTTGATGCAGTCCAAGGTTTTTCAATCCTGGGTGCCGACCCGATTTGGTTGGAACAGCATGAACCGCTTTTGGAGCATGATTACATGGCCCGAACTTCAGATGACCTGCTCGATAAAAATAATCCGCCTTCGTTTACAAAAGTGCATATGGCACATCTTGTGAATGATGATGCAAAATCGGAGGATGTCAAGAAATTGCTTGCGGATTTTTTTGCCAGCTCGAAGCCCAAAGACCAAGTGGTTGTGTTCCTTGCAGGTCATGGCGTACTCGATCAAAACAAAAAATATTATTACGCGCCGCACGACATGGATTTTGCAAACGTTTCCGAAAAAGGAATTGCATTCGATTTTATAATTGATGCGCTAAAGACAGCTCCGGCGACGAACAAGTTGCTGTTGATGGATTCCTGTCACTCCGGTAACACGCTCGACCAGATTGCAGTTGGTGACCCCGCAGGGCACGCAGGCATTTCGGGAAACAGGGGATCCGGAGCCGTATCGGCAGCAAAAGCCGAGTTTAAGGTCTCCGATGTGGTGGCCGACCTGTTTGAGAATTTCCTGTCAACCAGCGGTATCACGATAATTTCAGCCGCTTCAGGTGCCGATGTTGCCTACGAGACAAAAGAACTGGGTAACGGCGCATTTACCTCGGCCTACTTGACGATGTTGAAACAGAAACTGAATAGGGTAGGTCTGTTGGCCCAAGAGGATCTTGTCCGTCCGGTTGAATTGAACCCCGATATTATAACAGGGCTTTTCAAGCAGGTCATGCTGCTGACAAATAACAAACAGGTCCCCGATTTAAGGGAAGTGAACGAAAATGCGCGGTTGTATATGTGGTAGGGTAAAAGCTTTTGGTTAGTCATGCATTGATAATATTTAGGGCAATTGCAAGATTAAAATTTAAAAATAGGGTACTGCCACGGTAGTTGCTGCCTTGTGACTAAGTCCAGCCACAAAGTCAATAAAAACAGGATTCCAGATAATTTTAGATCATAGTATTCTTTAAAAAATATATTTTAACAGCCACCAAATATTATTGAGGATAGCGCCTAAAGCTGTGAAATCTAAATGAGTATAAAAATTTACACCGAAGCCCAAAAAGTATGGGAAAATATTACTACAAAGGCCTGCTATAATCAGTTTGTTACACCGCAATCACCATTAAAAACAGCAGGGGCATTGCGGCAATTCCAATCCAAAATAGCTGCTGCGTCCGGCTTAATTCCAGTTGCTTCAGGGTAGTTACCGTAAATAGCAGCGACAGGAGGAGCGACCCAAAATAAAGCAGATTTGGAAATGCATTACCCGGTAAAAGAAGAAAATCGTCGACAATCAACGCTGCAACTTCGTAACAGGCACAAGCGATGATTGCGGCCCCGATCGCGCACGGGGTTCCGATAGCCAGCTTATTATTGTTTCTCATTTTCGGGATTGTTGTAGTTGTTCAACCTTGATTCCCTGCTTTGACAAGATGCTGTTTGGCGAATAATGGCGAAAAAGATCTTTAGCATCCATCTCCTGCAGTACCGCCAGGTTCAGTGGGCGTGGCGTCATGTTTACGTTCGGAAACTGTGATTGGTCAGCGGTTTTTGATGCCGATACAAACACGCGGTACCGTCCCTGCACGGCATCCGGCAAATCAAAAAAATGTTGAAGGAAGGAATGCCAACTCATTCCGTTTGAATGTGTATCCAGGAAAATCAAAGTGGGCGGAGCAAAAACTCCGGTACTTTTAATTGATTGAAGGGCATCATTCGGATTGCTGAAAAAATGGATGTCGGGTTTGCCAAAGTAACGTCGCAAAACAAATCCCGACATAAGGTTTGTAGTGGCATCATTGCCAATTATAAAAATCGAAATTAGGGCGGATTGCATAATAAAATACCGGCGGGGTGGTTTATCGCCTGGTCCGACAAAATTCGGTTATCGCCCGCAGGTGCTACAAAAAATGGTGTTGAACAAATGTTGAACAACGTATTTTTTTAACAATTCTTTCCTATACGAGCCTATAGATTTTAAACAGTACGGATCATATCAAGAAAATCGGTATCTCCGTCAATTGCCATCTTTTTCTTGATGCGGTATTTTTTAGTAAACACGCTCTGGTGTGTGATTTGCAGGATGTTTGCGATCTCTTTGTAGGAAAGGTTGACTTTCACCAGTGCGCAGAACTGTAGTTCGCCCTGGTTAAGCTGCGGAAATTCATTTGACAGCTTTTGAATGAAGTGCGGGTTTACGATATTGAATTTCTCTAAAAAGTTTTTCCAGTGTGCCTGGTCGGATAACTTCTCGATCTTATCGGCAGCGCGATAATCCTGCTGCTGCCTGAATTCTTCTATTATAACCTGAAGCTGTTCGGCAAAATTCACATTCCGCAACGATTCGGTAAGCAATTGTTGCTGCTGCATCTGCATTAAATGTTCAGATTGCCTTGCTTTACTGCGTTCATCGTGCAGCTCGTCATCGCGCCGCATCCGCTGCTGTTCAAGATCGGCAAGTTCAGCCGATACCATTTGGTGCCTGCTTCGCATTACGGTCCATAACCATATAAGCAACGCTGTCAGGGCAAATACCGCAATTGTTGCATAACGGTATTTAAAAAGTAAGTTCTCGGCCGTGCTGCGCAGTTCACGGTTGTGATGTACCGCTTTCTGAAGATGGACATCAGCCTGATACATTGCCTCAACCTCTTTGACCTGCTGGTTGTTCTCAATTTCCGAGACCGTGTCCTTTAGTGCAATCACATCTTTCAGTGCCTGAACGCCCCGTGCATCCTGTCCGGTGTTCAAAAGGGTATTCGACGCCTGCCTGTAAAAATCCAGTTTTTCTGATTCGTTTGCCTTGCTGAAGTCGATTGTACGCTCCATTGTATTGATAATGTCGAGTGCATCCGAATATTTCCCTTGGCTGTTCAGCATTCCCAAATATCCCGAAACAACGCTGAGTGATTCAGGCGACTTAGCGCTGAGGATCAGTTGGTATGATTTTTCATATTCCTTTGTGGCAAGCGGTAGATCATTATTCTTCAATGCAATTGCGGCTATGCCTCCATGCACTATCGCTTTTAAATGATCGTTGTCGAAGGGTTGCAACAGGATGGCGGCCTCGTTAAGGACTACTGCGCTTTTCTTTGTATCGCCCAGTGCCGACAGTGTTGAGCCGTAGTTTGCAAGCGCAATCGCATAGGTCAGTTTATCGTTTGTTGTCTTGAGCTGTGAAAGGCATTCTTCATAAAGTTCTTTTGCGAATTTGTAGTTTCGCGTTTTGTAGTATATCGTCGCCAGGTTCTGTTGCTGTATTGCCAGTGGCCTCGACATTTTGTATTTTTTTGTGATGGCGATCCCTTGTTTAAGATTGGCGATAGCCTCGAGGCGGTCCTGCATAACGGAGTATACCGAACCCAGTTCGCCATAAGCCAACCCAAGCCCTTTTTGATTATTTAGCTTTTTGTAGCCTTCTATAGCCTTGGTAAGAACATGGATTGCGCTTTTGAACTCACGTTCTTTTTTATAAAGTGCGCCAAGGTTGACCATTGTACCGAATCTATTTGCCTCGTTTGCCAAACCGATTGATTTTTTGTAATAATAGCGCGCCGAATCGCGACTGGAGTTCATAAGGTGAAGCAGTCCGAGGTTGTTGTAATGTTTTGCGACAACTGAATCATGCTTGGTTCGATCCAGCCTAATCGCGTGGTGAAGGTAATAGCGTGCACTGTCCGGAAACGTATAGGCGTATGATTCGAACTTTTGTTTCGCCTGCTCGGCGGTTAGCGTCGATTTTTGCGCACTGGCGGTAGGTGCCTGCAGTAAAGCAAAAGCAATCACG
>JAEYZX010000041.1 GCA_023427845.1 Bacteroidota bacterium | reverse complement strand
CATCAAAGTCTTTTGGTTTTATGATCCAGGAATTGAGTTCATGACCTTTATCGGTTTTGATTACAGAAAATTCCTTTGAAGGCAAATTATATGATTTCAGCTTGTTTGACAGTGCATCGTTGTTCACGATCGACTGCACCTGTTTGCCTGTCTTTGTTTCGTTAAGCGTATAAATGGGCGGAGTAGTCGCGCTTGAATACGAATTGATGAAATACTCAAAATTCGGACTGAACGTCGCTTTGTTTGTGCCATTCTGCGCTGTCAGTCGCTTCTTGTTTTTTCCGTTTAGTGAAATACTGTAAACATCTCGGTTGATCGAGCCGTTTTCAACTGACTGATAGAATACCGTATTCGACTTTTCGTCAAAACCATAATACGACGTAATCTCCCACGGTCCTTTTGTAACCTGGTTTTTCAATTTTCCATTTTTATCGTACAGGTAAATATGGTTGAAACCATCTTTTTCACTTGTCCAGATAAAACTGTTGTCTTTCAAAAACGTCAGATTGTCGGTGACATCCACATAAGCCTTGTCGGTTTCATTGAGCGTAACCCGCGAAGTGGCGATATTCCCATCAATGAACAACAGATCCAGGTTGTTTTGATGACGGTTCAGCACCTGCGCGCTCAGCACATTTGCGTCGGCAGTCCATTTAAGGCGGGCGATATAAAAATCATTGTACTTCGACAAATCGACAGCTTTATGTGATTTTCCCGCTACATCATATATATGAAGCGAAACCAGCGCGTTCTTCTCGCCCGCTTTTGGATATTTGAACGTATGTGGTTTCGGATACAGCATATCGCCATGATACATCATCGTAAACTCGGGAACCTGCGTCTCGTCAAAACGGATGAAAGCGATTTTCCTGCTGTCGGCACTCCAGTCGAACGCCCGGACAAACGCAAATTCTTCCTCATAGACCCAGTCGGTTATACCGTTGATGATCGCATTTTTTTGTCCGTCCGTGGTTATCTGAGTAGTTGCTTTTGATGCGATATCGTAAACAAATAAATTATTGTCTTTTGCATAGGCGATTTTTGTCCCGTCGGGCGAGAAAGTCGGTTCCTGAACCTGGTCGAACAACTTCGCAAGCTGCTTGCTTTTTATATCGTATAAATAAAAATCGGCCGTGTAAGAATGCCTGTAAATTGGATTACTGTTTGCCGCGAGCAGCATTTTTGTTTCCGACGCGTCAAACTGATAGCTGTCGATCATTGGCAAAATGGCATGCGCTTTCGTATCGATCAATGTAGAGACTTTCTTCAACGTAGAAAAATCATACAAGTCAACCTGCATGCTCCGCGAAGTGTTATCGTAATTCAAGACGGTGTACTGATTGGTGTTTTTCATGGACTGAAGTTCGTCCATCCCTTTGGTGCGGAAAGCACCTGTATAAATCTCCTGTACGGTTATTTTTTGTTGTGCAAAAACCGAAAAACACACAAAAAAAAGAAGTGTGGCAAGCCTGATTGATTTTATCATTTTGAGTTAAGAATAATAACCGTCAATTTTAGTGAAAAATTTACACATAACCGTAAACTTTACTGTTAAATCGGGTTTGGGTTAATAGCTAATTTAGACGCTATAATTGCATTATGTTACAGTACAGCACGATATGGCGGCATTTTTAACTGCCCTTTCTTCGCAGTAATATATGCGCTGAAAAACTATCTTTGCACAAACAAACGGAAATGACCAACATTGCAGGATTTTCAAAATTATCGAAAGAGCAAAAAATCGAAACGATTGCAAACGCCTACTTTTCCAATCCTCACGACGCCATTGCTTTACTAAAGAGTTATTGGAATTCCGACGAGAAACTCCAGCAGCTTCACGACGACTTTATCGAAAACACAATCTCGAATTTCTATCTTCCATTTGGAATTGCACCCAATTTCCTAATCAACGGAAATTATTATGCAGTACCAATGGTGATCGAAGAAAGTTCGGTCGTAGCAGCAGCCTCAAAGTCGGCGAAATTCTGGGCTTCACGAGGCGGGTTCAAAGCCGAGGTCCTGCAGACTGAAAAAATCGGACAGGTCCATTTTATATACAACGGCGATCCGGTAAAGCTCAAAACCTTTTTTACCCAGACAAAAACCACGTTCTATTCGGCCACCGAACACCTGACAAAAAACATGCAGCAGCGCGGAGGCGGCATCCTCAATATTGAACTCCGCGACAAAACCGGACTGCTCCCGGGCTATCACCAAATCCACGTCACTTTCGAAACCAAGGATTCGATGGGCGCCAACTTCATCAATTCGTGCCTCGAGCAAATCGCAAACACATTAAAGGAAGAGGCGCTTCAATACGGGCCGTTCACCAAAACCGAACGTGACATTGAAGTCATCATGAGCATTCTGTCGAATTACGTCCCGAACTGCATCGTAAAAGCATCGGTGTCGTGTAAAATCGAAGACCTGGCCGACAAACATATATCCGACCCTCAAAAATTTGCCGAAAAATTCGTTCGCGCGGTACAGATTGCCGAAGTGGAACCCTTCCGCGCCGTGACGCACAACAAAGGAATCATGAACGGGGTCGACGCAGTAGTGCTTGCGACGGGAAATGATTTTCGCGCGGTTGAAGCCGGAATCCACGCTTATGCTTCGCGGAACGGACAATATTCAAGCCTGTCGCATGCGAAGATCGAAAACGGCGTTTTCCACTTTTGGATGGAAATCCCGTTGGCTTTGGGAACCGTCGGCGGACTCACATCGTTGCACCCGCTGGTAAAATTAGCGCTCGAAATGCTCGGAAACCCGTCAGCCAAAAAGCTGATGCAGATTGTTGCCGTCGCGGGACTTGCGCAGAATTTCGCGGCTTTGCGGTCGCTCACCACAACCGGAATCCAGGAAGGCCACATGAAAATGCACCTGAACAACATATTGAACCAGTATGATGCCACCGACGACGAGCGCTCGAAAGTCAAAAAACATTTCAAAACGCACGCAATCTCGCATTCGGCCGCGGTAACATTTATCGAAAGTCTTCGGAAGTGATTTTGAAGCCAATCCTGCTGTCCGCTATAGCTGTCGCGCCTTAAAGAAAGGCACAACAGGCTGCCGCTTCCATCAGGGCTAGGGCCGGCTCAATATTAGAAATCGATATGACAAAGAAATTCTACAGTAATGGGAAACTGCTGATCACGGGCGAATATGTCGTACTCGATGGCGCTCATGCTTTGGCAATCCCTACAAAATACGGTCAGGACCTTGTAGTAGAAGAAGGAATCAACCGGCAAATTAAATGGACAAGTTTCGATTTTGACGGAAGCATCTGGTTTGAAAATGTTTTCACTTTCGACGAAATTTCAAATCCCGATTACATCCAAAAAACGGATTCTGTCAGAAGTACGCTGTTGGAAATCCTTCGCGAAGCCTATCTCGCCAGTCCGAAATTCATAAATGAATCAGATGGATATACCATCAAAACACATCTTACATTTCCAAAATTCTGGGGTCTCGGCACATCATCGACATTGATAAACAATATCGCACAATGGCTGCAGATCGATGCCTTTCAATTGCTCAACAACAGTTTTGGCGGAAGTGGCTATGACATCGCTTGCGCGCAAAATGATACGCCCGTTTTATATCGTCTGGAATATGGCAAACCGGTTGTGGAAATCATCAATTATAAACCCATGTTTTCAGACAATCTGTATTTCGTTTACCTGAATCGTAAACAAAGCAGCAAGGCAGCAATCCGGTCGTACTACAAAAATAAGAATGAAGATTTGGCCCACACACTATCGCAAATCGACAAAATAACAAACAAAATAATTGAAGCATCGAATTTGCAAACTTTCGGCAGGCTGATTGAAAACCATGAAGCAATCCTTAGTGAGGTCCTTGAAATGAAGACCGTCAAAGAAACTTTTTTTGCCGATTTCAACGGAAGCATTAAAAGCCTTGGCGGCTGGGGCGGCGATTTTATTCTTGTAGCTGCCAATGAAAACCCAACCTCATATTTTACACACCTCGGATTTAAAAC
>JAEYZX010000200.1 GCA_023427845.1 Bacteroidota bacterium | reverse complement strand
TAACGGAAGAGCCCGATTACAAAACTGAATGGGATACTTTAGTAGGTTTGGTTACAAAATTCCGTGAAAAAGGCCCGGCCGTGATCGCAAATAAAAAGCATCCGTTTTTTGGAGTGATGACCGATGAAGAATGGGGAATATTAAACTATAAACATTTGGATCATCACCTGAAACAGTTCGGAGTTTAACTTTTTACAAGCTATTGATTCCCAACACATTGCAAAACAACCTCGGAGGTCTTAAAACCTGCGAGGTAGTTTTTTTGTTTTGTAGCTTATTTTGGCGTTTCCCTTCGGTCAATCGGCTTGAGTAGGGTTGCTCTTCGGGCAGTTTATCCGAGCCTAATGTCCTTCGGGTCAGGCTATCGCTGCAATCTGCGGGTCGTGGAATTAAGCTGCGCATAATCCCACGACCCGCAGGATTTACGCTCTATCCTTAACGCAGTTCCTATTGCGCGGCGAATTTCAGCTATTGATTCGTAATTTTGTTAAAACTTACAATCGCTGGAACCTTCTCTAATCAATAACCATCTCCGGAATATCCCCTTCAATGATCAGGTCGGCTTCGGTGGAAGCGATAATGTGATCGACGGTTACTCCGGGTGCGCGTTCGAGAAGTTTGAATCCGTTTGGTGTGACTTCAAGCACGGCAAGTTCCGTAACGACTTTTTTCACGCATCCAACGCCTGTAAGCGGAAGTGTGCATCGTTTTAATATTTTCGATTCACCTGCTTTGTTGACGTGCATCATCGCGACAATGATGTTATCGGCAGATGCGACAAGATCCATTGCGCCACCCATTCCTTTCACCATTTTTCCGGGTATTTTCCAGTTTGCGATATCGCCGTTTTCAGCAACTTCCATCGCACCCAAAATCGTCAAATCGACTTTTTTGCTTCGGATCATTCCAAAACTGAAAGCCGAATCAAAAAACGAAGCTCCGGGCAGTGTCGTGATTGTCTGTTTTCCCGCATTGATGATATCGGCATCTTCGTCGCCTTCAAACGGAAACGGACCCATTCCGAGTACGCCGTTTTCGCTTTGAAATTCGACCGAAATGTCATTGCGGACATAGTTGGCAACGAGTGTCGGGATGCCAATTCCGAGGTTTACATAGTAGCCGTCCTTAACTTCTTTTGCGATGCGTTTTGCTATTTCTTCTTTTCCTAACATTAATGTATCAATTTAAAAATTTAGAAATGTACCAATGAGCTGCAGGAAACTACTTCTTACTGGTACTGATGATTTTGTACACGATTAGTCCGAGCTCATTTATTTTAGAAACCAACAGTGGCTCAAAAGGATATTCGGCCGACATTTCGCAAAGATGGAGCCAATATTTTACTTCCTCCAATTCCTTCGCAGCGATTTTAAATTTATGAACGAAGTCTGCTTTGCTTTCAGCATTCTGCGCTTCATGTATATTAGCACCTATACTTGTCCCGCATTTAAGAAGCTGATTTGCTACCACAAACTTCTTTTTACTTTCAAGCAGTTCACAAAATGCAATAATATCCAATGCAAACTCCACAGATTTCGAAACGACAATATTTTCATTTCCGAGGTTCTTCACATTGCTACATTATTACATTTCTAAATTGTTACATTCTTTTCCTCACCGTCCGCTGCTCAATTCGTTTCTCAAATTTCTCGCCTTGGAATATTCTTTGCACCATAATTCCGGGAATGTGAACCGTATTTGGGTCTAATGTACCAACCGGTACCAATTCCTCAACTTCGGCGATTGTGATTTTACCGGCGCCGGCCATTGGTGCGTTGAAATTGCGTGCGGTTCCTTTGAAAATTAGGTTGCCTGCTTCGTCGCCTTTCCATGCTTTTACGATCGCGAAATCGGCATCGAAAGCGTGCTCCAGAATATGCATTTTACCGTTGAATTCTCGCGCCTCTTTACCTTCGGCGACTTCTGTTCCGTAGCCTGCAGGTGTATAAAATGCCGGAATTCCGGCTTGTGCGGCGCGGCATTTTTCGGCCAGCGTTCCTTGAGGCGTAAGTTCGACTTCAAGCTCGCCTGAAAGCATCTGGCGTTCAAACTCGGCGTTCTCACCCACATAGGACGAAATCATTTTTTTGATCTGGCGCTTGTGCAACAGGAGTCCGAGGCCGAAATCGTCCACCCCGGCATTGTTGGAAATACACGTCAGATTGGTGACACCCATTTTCACAAGTTCGGCAATGCTGTTTTCGGGGATTCCGCAAAGGCCGAAACCGCCCAGCATGATTGTCATCCCGTTTTCAATGCCTTGAAGCGCTTCGGATACGTTATTTACTTTTTTGTTTATCATAATTTATAATATGCCACGAATGCACGAATTATAAGTGATTATTAATTTATCGACAAATTCCTAGCCCCGATAGAAGCGGCAGCCTGTTGTGCCGTTCTTGAGGCATAACAGCTACAGCGGATAGCGGGTACGAGCTCCTAAAGCGTAAACTCGTCTGTATCCTGGATCACTTCAGTCGAGTCCTGTACAACTTTTGGCGGTGCCCAGCAATCCACTTTTATAGACAAGTTTGTTGGCCGTTCAAAAGGTTTATCCGACACATCGAGTTCGTCATCGTCATAGCACGACTTCATGAACATTCCCCAAATTGGCAGTGCAGACGTCGCGCCCTGACCATAGGTAATTGTCCTGAATCGTGCCGAGCGGTCCTGACAGCCGACCCAAACTCCCGTTGTAAGGTTCGGAACCATTCCCACAAACCAACCATCGGACTGGTTTTGCGAGGTTCCAGTTTTACCCGCAATCGGATTTTTGAAAACATATGGATAGCCGGTAACCCGGTTATAGCCATGGCCTCCGCCCTGTGTTCGCAATCTGGCGCCCGATCCGCTTTCTGTGACGCCTTCAAGCAATTTGATTACGGCATACGCAATGTCTTTGTTGAGCACGTCGCGGGATTCCGGCATAGGCTCGTAAATCAGGACACCGTTTTTATCTTCGATACGCGTGATGAACTGCGGTTTCATGTAAACGCCCTGGTTTGCGAACGTGCTGTAGGCCGCGACCATGTCCATCACGGTAATTTCGACCGCTCCCAAAGCAATTGACGGTTGCGCCGGAATTTTAGATCGAACGCCGAGTTTGTTCGTAAGTTCGACTACAGGCTCCGGGCCAACTTTATCAATTAGTTTTGCCGAAACGGTATTTATCGAGTAAGCAAGAGCTTTTTTCAGCGTTACCATTCCGCGATGCTGATGATCTGAATTATTTGGTGTCCAGGTTTCGGTCACGTTGTGACGCCCTTTCGGAATTGTATATGGCGCATCGATGATCGAATCGCAAGGCGACATATTGAGTTGTTCAATCGCGGCGGCATATAAAAATGGCTTAAACGTTGACCCAACCTGGCGCGCACCCTGGCCCACATGATCGTATTGGAAATATTTATAGTCGATTCCGCCTACCCACACTTTTATATGTCCGGTGCGTGGTTCCATCGACATAACGCCGGTTTGCAGAAAGCTTTTGTAGTAGCGTATTGAATCGCGTGGCGTCATCACGGTGTCCTTTTCGCCTTTCCAGGTGAATACCGTCATGTCGGTCTTTACGTCAAACGACTTGATAATGTCTTCTTCGCTCTTGTCCTGTGCTTCCATGAGGCGCCATCTTTCCGAGTTTTTCATCGCCTGCATCATTATTCTTTCGGTTTCTGCCTCCGAGATGCGAACGAATGGCGCATTTTTGTTTTTCTTTTGCTCAGCAAACAATTCTTCCTGAAGGTTCGAAAGGTGTTTGGTGACGGCATCCTCGGCATATCGTTGCATCCTCGAGTCGATTGTGGTGTGGATTTTCAACCCGTCACTGTAAATATCATAATTGCTTCCGTCGGGCTTTTTGTTTTCGTCCATCCATTTTTTCATGAAGTCGCGCAGGTATTCCCGGAAATAGGTCGCAATTCCTTCTTTATGGCTTTCGGGCTGGAAGTCGAGTACGATTGGTTTTTTTTCAAGCTGGGCTTTCTCCTCGGGCGACATATATCCATTTTTCACCATTTGACCAAAAACCACATTTCGTCGTGCTTTAACACGTTCTTCGCGGCGCACCGGATTATAAAGTGATGGATTCTTGAGCATCCCGACCAGCATTGCACTTTCCTCAACGGTTAAATTTCGGGGTTCTTTGCCAAAATAAACTTTCGCTGCCGAACGAATTCCGACTGCGGTGTTTACAAAGTCGGCTTTGTTGAGGTACATCGCAATAATTTCATTCTTGGTGTATTGTCGCTCGAGCCTGATCGCAATGATCCATTCTTTCGCTTTTTGAACGATCCTAAAAAGGAAAAATTTGGATCCTTCGCCATGAAAAAGCAATTTGGCAAGTTGCTGCGTGATCGTACTCGCACCTCCGCTGGTTCCAAGGCTTACTGCAGCACGCAATGTACCTCGGCCGTCAATCCCGGAGTGTTCGTAAAAACGTTCGTCTTCGGTTGCAACCAATGCATCGACAAGGTGTTTCGGCAAATCCGAATACTTGATCATCGTGCGGTTCTCGTTGTAGAATTTCCCGAGTACTTCGCCGTCGATCGATACAATTTCTGTTGCGAGGTTTGAATCGGGGTTTTCAAGTTCTTCAAACGAGGGCATCGCGCCAAATACGCCCAATGATGCCAATAGGAAAAACAGCACAATTCCGCCTAATCCGTATAGGAAGATTTTCCAGAATAGTATCTGGTAGTACTTTATGTCTTGATCCGCTGTGGATACTTTCTTTTTCTGCGCCATAATGTTATTCTAATGATTCGATCCTGAATCCAATTTCCGAAATTCCTTCAAGTTTTTCAACGCCCGAAACTTTGCCATTCTGCCGCACCGCCTGTCGGATGCTGACGTTGAATTGGCCTGCGGGTTTGAAATAGGCACGTTCTTTATAAATAAGTTTATTTTCTTTGATATCCGAAAACCCTTCACCAAGCAGCTCGCCATCAGGTGTTGCCATCATGTATTCCAAGGTATCGACCTTCGTTACTCCGCTTTCATGTTCAAGCGATACGATCAAAAACAGATTGCTGAATTCGTAATTGTCGTTGTTGCGGATGTTGACATATAAATTATATGGTGTTACCGTATCGAGCTTGGGCAATGCAAAAGTAATGATGCTGTCCTTGTGCCATGAAGTACCAACCGATTTATAATCGTCGAACACGCGCTTCTCGTCGCATGCAACAACGAGCAAAACCGTTAAAACACAAAGAATGCTATTCCTTAGATTCATTTCGGTTACCGGGTTTTATGATTCTGTCGTTCGGCCTGCGGTTATCTTTTTTCTTTGATTGCTGCTGACCCGCACCCGGACCATTCGGCTGTAATTTCGGATTACCGGATTTTTGCCCCTGTGGTTTTCCCGGTTGGATTTTCGGGCCTGACTGTCGAGCGCCCGGCGTTGCGGAAACTGCATCGGCAGGTTTGCGTTTTTTGTTTGGCCTTTTCTTTTTCTTAGGCTGGTCAAATCGCGTAAGGCTCTCCTGGCCCATCGCATTGTTGAAATCCTTTTCCGGTGCCGCGGCAACCTCAAGCGCGTAATCTTCCAACGAAGAAACCTTGACTTTATTTTTATTTTCGGCAATGATTTCGCGAACCTGTTCGATCCGCAATACCTGCCAGTTCGAAAAGTTGTTGGTATAGGCAAACCACATCAGACCCTTGAAAATGTCCTGTTTCTGGCACACTGCATCGCCCTTTTCGGTAATGAGTTTTGTGTCGAAATCAGGAAAATCCTGAAGCGCATCCATGTAAGTGTCAAGTTCGTAGTTCAAGCAGCATTTCAGCTTCCCGCACTGGCCGGCCAATTTTTGCGGATTCAGCGACAACTGTTGATAACGCGCCGCAGAAGTATTTACGCTCCTAAAGTCGGTCAGCCATGTCGAACAGCACAATTCGCGTCCGCATGATCCGATTCCGCCCAGGCGCGATGCCTCCTGGCGGAAACCCACCTGTTTCATCTCGATTCGGGTGCTGAACTCGCGCGCAAAATCCTTGATCAACTGTCTAAAATCGATACGGTCGTTTGCAGTATAATAGAAGGTCGCCTTCGATCCGTCGCCCTGGAATTCGATATCCGAAATTTTCATTTCCAATTTATGCTGAATTGCAAGCTCACGTGCCCGAACTTTCATAGGTTCTTCACGATCACGCGCATTCGACCAGATGTCGATGTCTTTTTGTGAGGCTTTACGGTATATTTTTGGAACTTCTGCGCTTTGGTGACTCACGCCTTTTTTCTTCATTTGGATCTTGACGAGTTCGCCCGTGAGCGTTACGATTCCGACGTCATGTCCGGGAGCGGCCTCAGTCGCAACGATGTCCCCAATGCTTAGCGTCAGGTTGTCGCTGTTTCTGTAAAATTCCTTGCGGCCATTTTTGAAGCGTACTTCAACGCAGTCAAACGGTTTTTCGCCATTGGCGAGGTTCATGTTGGCGAGCCAGTCAAAAACGGTCAGTTTGTTACAACTGTCGGTTCCGCAGGTGCCGTTATTCTTACAACCCTTAGGCGCTCCGCCATCAGAAGTTGAGCAACTTGTACATGCCATGATATATGTAGTGTCGCGACATCGCGCGACTTAAGTTCTTAAAACGATTCGTACGCAAATATAGTATTTTTTAGTTGGAATGATGACGCTACCGCTTGTGCGGCGATGTTAAAGACGAAACGGATGCGTGGTGCGATTGATGGTTTTTTGAAGCTGTTCCCGGCTGTTCGCCTTTATCTTTTGTTGCCCGAAACCCTCGGGCTACAAAAGGATACCGGCTGCCATCCGGGCTAGGGGTGTGTTCTTCTAATTGAGTTCGACCGAGTAATTCAGCATGTTCCGGTTCGTCTTGTCGAGGGCTTCTCGAGAAGTAAAGACATTCTTCAACAGCTGCATGTCCCAATTGCTGCGTTTCTTCCATGATTGGAACGATTCCGATTTCCAGTCGAAATCCTCTTTCCAGAAGAATTTGGGCGAAACATAACAATACGTATACGGAATCAAATACGAACTGTCATTTTTGGTTTTGACCTTTAGCGACTCGGCTTCGTTGCGATATACCGATTGCGGATACAACAACGTGATTTTTCTTTTTGAAGCTTCCGATTTCATGTTTCCGGCAATCCGCGAATAATCATTTTCGATTTTCTTCAGGCTGAATTCATTGTATGTGGTTTCGCCGATCTTGTCTATTGGCCGAAGCTGGATAATGTCGATCGCGTATTTTCCATAAACTTCAAAAAATTGCCCGAGTTCAAAAAAATTATCCTGATTGAACGTATAATTAATCCGCAGCCGAAGTTTGGGGTTGACTTTCTTTTCGTTTGTAATGTAACGTAAAATGTCATGAAACTTCGAATAATCTGCCTTGTCCATCAAGTCTTCATACGTTTCTTTTGTCACGCCATGCATTGAGATTATCAGTTCATCAAGCCCGGCACGCGAAAGATTGACGATGTCTTGTTCTTCAAACAGATTTCCGTTAGTGACCATGCTGATATACGGCACTTTATGCTGTTTTGCAGTTTCAATCAGCCTCACGTTATGCTTAAATAACGCCGGTTCGGCACCACAGCCAATCTGGAGTTTTAGGGCATTTTTAAAAATTGCCTGTGCCATAGGTTCGATATCCGTTTCGCTCATGATGCCTTTCATGTTCGTTTTTACGAATTCGGCGTCGGTGAAATAACACATTTTGCAACGAAGGTTGCATGCAAGCACAGGGTCGAGCTGGATCGCGAGATAGCGCCTGTTCAATACCGAAAGCAGCCACAAACCAAGAAATTTAATTCGGTGATTTTTAATGTATTGGTTGACTTTAAGTATTTTGTAAATATCCATCTATCGAGGGTCAGGCTTCTAAAATATACAATTTATCTGACAAGCGAATCCGGAATGGGACTTTTATCGAACATAAATCACCTGCGCCGGCCGACTGTGCGCGCACATCGTTGACATACATATCGGAAATCACCAGTTCTTCGTTTCCTGTCGTGGGGCCTGAAATCAGGATTTTATCACCAACATTTACAGAACCGTTTTCTATAAGGAACTGTCCGATGTTTGCTTTTGGAAAGAAGTGAACGCCTTTTCCAATATACGTTTTTTTGATTTTCGCTTCTTTTGACTTTACCGTTTTTGGTTTTGCGATTGCGGTGACCGAATTTGACGATCCGTTTTTAAACGTCAGTTTATCCGATTTTCCTTTTTTGAAAATCTTGTTTCCGTTCATAACGCCGCGGCGAATCGCTTTTTGTTCTTCTTCGGGAAGATGGATTATATCGACACATTCGGCCGAGCAGCAACCTTCCATCGCGGCGGCACATTCTTCACACTGAATAAACAGCAAATGGCACCCTTCATTGGCGCAATTCGTATGATCGTCGCACGGTTTGCCGCACTGATGGCATTGCGATACGATATCGTCGGTGATGCGTTCGCCGAGTCGGTGGTCAAAAACAAAATTTTTCCCAATGAATTTGCTTTCCAGGCCTTGCTCCTTGATCTGCCGCGTATATTCGATGATTCCGCCCTCTAGCTGGTAAACATTTTCGAATCCGCGGTGTTTGAAATATGCGCTGGCTTTTTCGCATCGGATTCCGCCTGTACAGTACATCAACAATTTTTTGTCCGATTTGTGTTCTGCAAGCTGCTCTTCAATAATTGGCAGTGACTCGCGAAAGGTATCCACGTCGGGTTTTATCGCTTTTTTGAAATGGCCGATTTCACTTTCGTAATGGTTTCGCATATCAACGACAATCGTATCGGGGTCTTCGAGAAGTTCGTTGAAATCTTTGGCTTTTAGGTGGATGCCTTTGTTGGTGACGTCGAACGTGTCGTCATTTAATCCGTCGGCAACGATTTTATCCCTGACTTTTATTGTCAGTTTCAAAAATGAATGGTCATCGTGTTCAACGGCAATGTTGAGCCGGATGCCTTTCATGAAATCGTATTTCTCTATAGTGTCCTTGAATTCATAAAAATGATCGGCCGGGAGCGAAAGCTGCGCATTGATGCCTTCGTGGGCAACATAGATTCGTCCCAAAACCTCAAGCGGATTCCAGGCCAGGAATAATTCATTTCTAAATTGTGTGGGGTTTTCGATTAGCGCATAGGCATAGAACGACAGTGTAAGTCGTTGTTTTCCGGCATCGTCAATCAGCTCGGCTCTTTGCTCGGCGCTTAAAGTGTTGTACAGTTGCATGCTATAAACAGTTTAAGTTTGGAGGTGCAAAAGTAGCGAATAATGTCGGAAGTCGAAAATCGAAAGGCGAAGGTCAAAAGCCAACCGTTAATTGTCGTACGCAGGCAAATGCCCTAGCCCTGATGGAGCTGCTATCCTTTGAGAGGAACGAACAAAGATAAAGGCGAGAGCAGGAACAGCTTCAAATAAAAAACCACAGGTTCACAAATAAAATCTGTGATCCTGTGGCTAAAATTATTTTTGTCTTAGCAATGCTCGTTGAACGCGTCTTTTAGGTTGTCGGCTATAAGTTCGGCAGGTCGGCCTTCGATGTGGTGGCGCTCAAGCATGTGGACCAGCTCTCCGTCTTTGAACAAAGCGATGCTTGGCGATGAGGGCGGGAACGGGAACATGAATCCGCGTGCTGCGTCAACAGCTTCTTTGTCGACTCCGGCAAAAACCGTTACCAACTGGCCCGGTTTTTTATTGTTGTCGAGGCTCATTTTTGATCCCGGACGTGCATTACGTGCGGCGCATCCGCAAACCGAATTCACGACAACCATAGTAGTTCCCGATTTTGAAATCGCATTTTTAACTTCGTCTGCGGTATATAATTCCTGAAAACCTGCATCGGCCAACTCGGCACGCATCGGTTTAACCATTTCTTCTGGATACATTGTTTTGTTGTTTTAGTTGAGTCGCAAAGTTACAAAGAATTAAAGCGAAGCGCCATAAAGTTTTGTTAGGGTTTGATGGCAAGTTTCTTCTTTTCTTTCTTTTTCAATTTGTTGATCCAGATGATAATTCCGGTCACGGGAAGGCTTGTCGCGATCAGGCAACTGATGAAGTAGATGATTTTCGAGAAGAGTCCGTAGATCTCGCCAAGGTGTATCGCCTTGATTTGCGCTGCTATTTTCTCGCCGGTCGATTTTTCGGCAAAAATGGATTTCTGCAAAATTTCTCCCGAATATTGATCGATCACGATTTTATCGGAAGCCGATTTATTGAAATTGGCGTCATTTTGTTTGCTGATCTCATACGAACCTGTAGGTCCTTTTGGAAGCGATATTGTTGTTTTTCCTTTATAAGGAAGTTCTGTGGCGGAAATCTTCAAGGCGTCCTGTAAGGTTATGGATGCTGAGTCGGTTGGCACCGATTCCGGTTTTTTTGCATTCCGGTCGCCGAAAACCTTTGCTCCGAGCACATTTCCGAGGCCGTCTTTGTACCATTCAAACGACCAGCTCAAGCCGGTGATTGCCATGATCAGCACGATTAAAAAGGTGTAGAATCCGAGTACGTTGTGGAGGTCGTGATTGATGCGTTTCCATTTCGCGTTGAATTTGATCTTGAGACCCGGTTTAAAACTTTTCCAGCCTTTGATTTTTTTTGGGATCCAAAGAAATAGTCCGGTAAGTGTAAGCAGAATAAATATCAGGGTTGCTGTTCCAACGATCGGGCGGCCGATTTCCTGATCGAGCAGCAGCCAGCGGTGCATTTTGAAGAAAAACATGAAGAACTCGGTTGTTGGTCCTTTCCCGCTTCCGATTACGGTGTTGGTATATTGATTGACGAAAAATGTTTCGCCGCGCTTGTCTTCCTTGGATTTTGAGACCTGGAGTTCATGCGGTCTTGCAGGATCGTCATAGACGGAGATGCGGGTGACTTTGCCTTTTGTTTCCGTTTGCGTAGCCAGGATGATTTCGGAAAGGGGCTGCGTTGGTGCATTGGTTTTCTCCAAATGGTATTTGTGCGGTTCGGCAATCTGTTCAACCTCGTGCCTGAACGTATAGACGGTTCCGCTAAGACAAACCAGGAAAAGGACGATAGCACTTGCTATTCCCAGCCACAAGTGAATGTCGAGAATGAATTTACGAAACGTATAACCCTTTTTTTTCTTTTTTTCCATGATGGTGTTTTAACCCGGAAACGGCTTCCTACATTGTAGAAAACCGCATGATTCCAGTTATTAGATCTTAATTAGAAACGATAGGTCAGTATGCCTGCGAAATTCACAGGATCGATCTGATTTATATATGACGTTCGATAGGCGTTATAACCCAGTTCATCAAATGCGTTGTTCAGTAACAGTCTCACATCCCAATTGCTGTTGATTTCGTATCCCGCCTGGAAGTTCACCACGGTATAGCCTTTCAGATCGAAAGGTTTTTGGCCGGGAACGATTCCTTCGTGTGTGACCGCGCCCGACGACCAGTCGTTCATTGGTCGGTCGCCGATGTAATAGACGCCGCCGCCAATCGACAATCCTCTAAGTGCATTGTTCACGAAAGTGTAATTGCCCCATGCATTGAATGTGTGCGTTGGCGTGTTCAGTGGTGACGAATTGTACACAAATGAAGTATGTTCCTTGTACCGTGCATCGATATACGAATAGCCGGTGATGATTTCGAAATTCGGCAAGATCCGCCCTGAAAGTTCCGCTTCGATTCCCTGACGCTGGTCGTTACCGCCTTTTTGGAAATAACCGGTAGGCGTCCAGGTTTCATCATACACGGGAAGATTCATGTCTTTGTTGTTGATTTTGAACAGCGTCAGGTTGAATCGCAAACGATCATCGAGCCATGTGGTTTTAACGCCTGTCTCCCACTGGTCCCATCTCTCATTTCCAAGTTCGTTTCCATTGATGTCGGTGCGGGTTGCTGTCCGCGGATTCGAGCTGTTTGTATAGGATGCAAATAAGTTTATGTTTTTCATTGGCGACACCATGATTCCGGCAAGCGGATTCCACGCATCACTGGTGTTTATTCCAAGTGTACCCTCTTCCGTGGTTTCAACCGTGCTGTAGCGTACACCTAAAAATGTTTTGAACCATTTGTTCCAGGTCGTCACACCTTGTGCAAGCAGTCCGAAGCCACGTGAACTCGATCCCGCTGTGGTTACATCCAATGTCAGATCGGACGGAAGTGTGTTGCTGACAGGTGCGAAAACATCGATTTGGTCGAGTGTTGTGCCTCCGGCCGAATTTAGTGCGCGGGAATTCGATGTTGCAACGCTGTTTCGGTTGTAATCCATTCCGATTTGGAACGTATGCTTGATCGAGCCTGTCAGATAATCTTCGGCAACAAGGTCAAGCTGAAGGACTTCATTAACATCTTTTCGTGTGCTTTCGGCATAACTGCGGTTGCGGATATTGAATACCGGTCCGGCACCCGACAACGCTGCACCTTTATCATCGACCGATAAATCGGATTTGAAATAAGCCGCTTTTACAGCAAAAATATTGTTGAACCTATGGTCTAAACGAACTGAATATGTTGCGTTTTGCGTCATCGTGCGGTCTGAATCAAATCCGAGGAAGCGATTGTGCGGAAGATCGTAAATCGCATAAGTGTCGTTATCGGCAAGGTTCACAGTCCCAAGGTCGGGAGTACGGCTGTCGTCGAGGTAATCCATTTCGACCGTGATCGTAGTATTGTTTGTGGCTTTCCATGCAAATGACGGGTTCACGTATAACCGTTTACCTGAAACCTGGCTTCTGTAGCTGTCTTTTGTTTCGTATGCGCCATTGATTCGGAACGCGACTTTCTGATTGTCGTTAAGCGGACCGTACACATCAAACTGAGGGCGTGCGAATCCCCAGCTTCCTGCACGCATCGAGGCGCTTCCGCCAGAATAAAATTTTGGTGTTTTTGTTACAAGGTTGATAACACCTCCGGGGCTTCCGATGTCTGTTGCGACACCTTGTGTAATTGCAGCCACACCTTTTAGTACCTGGATATTGTCAATTCCGGATGCGTCGGTAAGGATTCCTGTTCCGCGGAAATCCGAATTCACGCGAACTCCGTTTTTAAGGATCGGAATTCCGCGATAACCGCGAGATCCCATGCTTTCACGTTTGTTGCCGTAGGATGCGAAGGCATAAACTCCGGGTACATTTCGCGTAGCTTCAGTGATGGAAAGTGCGCCCTGTTGTTCAATGACTTTTTCAGAAATGATGGAGATGCTTTGAATCTGTTCGCTTGGTTTTAATGGTAATCGTGTCAGGTTCTGCAACTTGTCCGGCTGTTTGTTTCGAACGCCGAAAACTTCGACTTCTTCGAGTTGCTGATCGTCGGCCTGCAATTTTCTATTCACGATGGTCAAAGGTTTGTCGATGGTGATGACCTGCGTTTGTTCGACATAACCCATCATCGACATAATAAGTGTGTGTTTTCCGTATGGGATATTGGAGATTGAATAATTACCGGATTCATCTGAAATTGCCCATAGATTTGATTCCTTTAGAACAATGTTTACCCCAACAAGCGGATTGTTATCGGCATCTTTCGTGCTGCCGTTTAAAACTCCATTTTGTGCGAAAATTACCGACGTAATCAAAATTGCGGTAATCGTAAATACGTATTTCATGTTACTACGATTATTTAGACTGAATAAAAACAGCGCAAAGGTAACAGTAGAAATCCGTTATTTAAAATTATTCTAAATATTTTTTTTAGGTTTTGCTGTAGAGGTTGATATACAATTAATTGCTGTTGCCAATAAGTTGAAGTAACTGTGCTGCCGATAGAAATTCGGTTATTATAAGGCGGGCGGTGTAGTCGGGATTAAGAATCACGATCGACGGAAACGCGACCGGTGTATCTTGGAGAAGCCATGGTACAATTTCGTGCAATCCTGTTCCAGTTCCCGTGGGTTTAAAATTAAAATTGATACCGTTAAAATGCACGGCGTCGCGTGAAGCTGCATCGAAGCGGATGAAATAGTAATTGGCGTTGAGCGTGTCGATAACTTTAGGGTCATCGAACGTGGTGCGTTCCATTATCGCGCAGTACCGGCACCAATCGGTTTTGAGGAATATGAAATAAGGCCGCTTCTTGTTCGATGCGATTGTTTCGGCTTCCTCAAAACTGTAGGTTTGGAGTTGTGCGGCTACGGTAGCGTGGAATAAAACGGCCATGAGGATTGCAAGTGTTTTCATTTCAATGTAAATCGGATTCCACCAAAGGTTCGTAAGCCCTGGTTTGGCGCGTAAACGTATCCTGGATCGAATGTCAGCGCATACGGATTATCAGGCGTTGCAACGGCATTTCCGTCGGGGTCAAATTCTACGTTTTGATCAAACGGATCATCAGCACGTGCAATTATGAACGGGTTGCCACGATTTGGCGTCCAGTCCAGCAAATTTTTGATCCCGAAATAAATCTCAAGATTTCGAAATTTCCTAAATGTCAGTTGAATGTTCTGAATACTCCACAATGGGGAATATTCTTTTCTCGGGTCGAGCGGCCCAAGTAGTGGCAGACGCATCCTGCCAAAGGCATTTCCGGTGTAATCGATATCCAAAAACGCACGGCGCCATCGGTATGAAACCGACCATGTAGCCGAAAACCGCTCTGTAAGCAGTTGCCTGCTTTTAACATTATCGGTCGTTTTCGATACGTTCATTAATGTAGCCCCCGCAACAAATTTTAGACCGTTGGGCAACGAAACATCGGCATTGATGCTTACACCTTTTGTGACTGCATAACCGTCGAGGTTCTTATAAATTATTTTGTTCGGATCGGTGTCGTAATCGGGTAGGATTGAATTTGAAAAGTGTGTGTACCACGCCGTAGCCTCAATCTCGCCGAAATTTTGCGTCCCCCAATAAAATTTCTTCAGATAATTCAAGTTCACATTATAGGATTTCTCGGGTTTAAGACGCTCGGCGATAACAACATCCCGCGAACCTGTGAGCGCTGCATGCTCTTCCGTAAACAGGTTTACGACACGAAAGCCGGTTCCGGAGTTCAGCCGGATGATCTCATCGGGTGAAAGTTTCCACTTATAGGCAAAACGCGGAGTAAAGATCGAACCATGCCGGTTGTTGTAGTCGTATCGCACGCCAAGTAAAAGATTGTGCTTTGGAGCGATTGCAAACTCATCCTGGATGAAGATTCCGGGAATGCAGGTTTCGTCGGCTTTCGGTGTTGCCGTGGTGTTGTCGTCGTAAAGTTGATAACGAGCCGATATTCCCGCAAGAAAATCATGCGAGGCCAGTTCTTTGTTCCAGGTGAGCTGCGCAAATCCGATTTTTTGCTCGGCCAGGTAGTGTGTCGTGCCATAGACCGAATTTTGGTCGTGGTGGGTATATGAGAAACCAAAATTCATTTTTTCTTTTACGGGAAGTTCATATGCGCCGAAAAGTTCCCATCGTTTTGTATAAATGCTTTCGCCATATACTTCATTTCCACCGCGATATTTCGGCTGCCATTGCATTTCGCCGCCCCATCGATCTTCATAAAAATAACGCCCGGCGATGGCGAAAAGGCGGTTGCTTCTGCGGTCGAACGTCCATTTTTGAAACACCGAGATTCGGTCCTGAAGGGTCACATCGGTAAAATTATCTTTGTTTTGATCGATGGGATGACTGTAGTTATAGTAGTTTATGCCGGTCAAAACCGCTGCGGGGCCAAGCGGAAGTTTAAAACCAGCGTCCAGGTTGGCTTCGCCCCAACTTGTCGAAAAGACATCGGCCGAAAATACAGGGGCATTGTTCGGGTTTTTGGTGATGATATTGATAAGTCCGCCTACGGCTTCACTACCGTACAACGACGACGCAGGACCTTTTACGATCTCGATCCTTTCGAGCAACGAAGTCGGGATCCCCGACAATCCGTAAACAGTCGATAAACCGCTTACGATCGGCATTCCGTCTATCAAAACCATTGTATAAGGGCCTTCGAGTCCGTTAATATGAATGTCGCCGGTATTGCACACATTGCAATTGATTTGAGGTCGCACGCCATTTACGTTTTGCAATGCTTCGAAAATATTGGGCGTGGGATTTTTTTTAAAGAATACGGGCGTGTAAACCTCTACAGGCACCGCGCTTTCTATTCTCCGGACGGCTTTTTGCGTGCCGGTCACCACCACTTCGTGAAGCACGTCATGGCTGGCCTCAAGCGAAAAATTTAAGGTTACCTGCGGTTCGTTTATGACGACATCCAATTGCTCAGCCTTAAATCCGGGGGCTGTGACTTTAATCACGTGATTTCCGTAAGGGACGGTCATTCTGTACACTCCCAAAGTATCGGTTACCGTGCTGATATTGTTGGTGTTTAGCGTGATTTCGGCATATGGCACACCTATGGCATTTTGATTAATTGTCCCTTGTATGAGGGCCTGTTGCTGTGCATTTGCGCTGTATGATGCAAATCCCATAAAAACCGCCAGCAAAATTTTTAGTATCATAAAAAATAAATTTAGACAAAACTAAATAAAATTTGATACATATTTAATTATTATATTTACAGAAATTAAAAATAGGTGATGACGTATTCGGAAGAAAATTACTTAAAGGCCATATATCACTTGTCGCAATTCCAAAAAAAAGGTGTCAGCACGAATGCAATCGCAAAAATGCTTGACACAAAAGCATCTTCAGTAACCGACATGATGAAGAAACTGGCTGATAAAAACCTGATTGATTATCGCCCGTATCAGGGCGTTGTGCTTTCCGCGTCCGGCCTTTATGCCGCCAAGATGATTGTCAGGAAACACCGGCTATGGGAAGTATTCCTTGTTGAGAAATTGAACTTCTCATGGGATGAAGTCCATGATCTTGCCGAGGAACTCGAACACATTCAATCGGAAGCATTGATTGACAAACTTGACGCGTTTTTGGACTATCCGTCAAGAGATCCACATGGCGATCCAATACCGAATGCGAAAGGCGAACTGCTTAAAATGGACAATAAATTGTTGTCGGAACTGACTGTAGGGCAGCGTGCAATCTGCGTTGGCGTAAAAGATACTTCATCAGAATTCCTAAAGTATTTGGACAAACAGAAAATAGCATTGGGTTCCGATTTTGAAATCATCGAAAAAGAATCTTTTGACGATTCGCTTCGGATTCGGTCAAACGGTTCAGAGATTACAATATCAAATAAAATTGCAAGTAACCTTTATATAAAAACAGTTTAATATGTTTCAGGATATCCTTAATTATTTTGAAAGCATCGACCCGACTTTGGCGGCGCTTTATGCCACATTGTTTACCTGGGGTCTCACAGCGCTTGGTGCATCTGTGGTTTTTCTGTTTAAATCGATGAACCGCACGCTGCTCGACGGAATGCTCGGATTCACAGGCGGTGTCATGGTGGCGGCGAGTTATTGGAGCCTTTTGGCACCGGCAATCGAAATGAGTGAAGGCGACGGTTTTCTAAAAGTGATCCCGGCTGCGGTTGGTTTTATTTTAGGCGCATTTTTCCTTTTTGGATTGGATAAGGCGCTTCCTCACATGCACATCAACTTTACGAAAACGGAAGGCGTAAAATCGCCATGGCAAAGAACAACATTGCTCGTGCTCGCGATAACAATGCACAACATCCCCGAAGGGCTTGCAATTGGTGTACTTTTTGGCGGAGTCGCGGCGGGAATTCCCGAAGCTAGTATTGCGGCAGCGGTGACATTGGCAATCGGAATCGGAATTCAGAATTTTCCCGAAGGGATTGCGGTCTCAATGCCGCTACGGCGAATGGGGATGTCGCGCTGGAAGAGTTTTGTGTACGGACAATCATCTGCTGCCGTCGAACCGGTTGCTGCAGTAGTTGGCGCTATTGCCGTGACATTTTTCACGCCATTACTGCCTTATGCCCTCGCATTTGCTGCAGGTGCGATGATTTTTGTGGTTGTAGAAGAAGTGATTCCCGAAACCCAGCAGGAAAACAATACCGATATTGCTACGCTTGGCTTCATTGGCGGATTTGTCGTAATGATGACGCTCGATGTGGCCCTTGGCTAGCAACCGCAACCGCCGTTTCCGCAGTCCTTTTTGGATTTTTTCGTTTTCCAAAAGAACTTGCGGATCAGGAATCCAATCGCAAGGACCAAAGCCGAATATGCCAGTATTTCCTGTATCATAACGTTTATTTTAAGAATTGAAATGCTGCCAATGCGACCACATAGGCAAAAGCACTCATAAAAATAAGTTGTACAAGCGGCCATTTCCACGTATTCGTTTCCTTTCTCGTGATTGCAAGCGTACTTGCGCATTGCATCGCAAATGCATAAAACAGCAGCAGCGATATTCCCGATGCAAAATTGAATACTTTTTTGCCGGTTTTGGGATCGACCTCCTGTTCCATTTTTCCTTTTATGGTATCTTCGTTTTCAACATCGCCAACACTGTAAATGGTTGCGAGCGTTCCCACGAATACTTCACGCGCGGCAAACGATGTCAACACCGCTATCCCAATTTTCCAGTCGTAACCCAAAGGCCGGATAACAGGTTCGATTGCTTTGCCCATGATCCCGATATAGGAATTCTCGAGTTTATGTGATGCAATCCGAGTCTCTAGTTCCTCGTCTGAAATGGTAAGGTTTTCCGCTTCAACGCGCTCCGTAACGATATTCTCGGCATTATTGAAATTTTCCCCCGGGCCGTATGATGCGAGGAACCATAATACAATCGATATCGCAAGAATAATTTTACCGGCACCATATACAAAGGCTTTTGTCTTTTCGACAACATTCAGCGCTACGTTCTTGATCATCGGAAGTTTGTAATTCGGCATTTCGACAATGAAAAACGACTTCCCTTTAACTTTCAGTACTTTGTTGAGGATCCAGGCCGACAAAATGGCGACTGCAAATCCCAATAAATACAAAAGCATCAACGTAAGGCCCTGCAAATTAAGGAATCCGAATATTCGCGTATCGGGAATTACCAATGCTATTATAATTGCATAGACAGGCAGTCTCGCCGA
>JAEYZX010000170.1 GCA_023427845.1 Bacteroidota bacterium | reverse complement strand
GATCAACACGAATGGGCAAAATCGTTGCTCAGGCAGTTGCAGGCCGCCTCGGAAAAACATTGTTGGAACTTGGCGGAAACAACGCAATTATCGTGACACCTGATGCCGATATCAAGATGACAGTCATTGGTGCGGTTTTCGGCGCTGTCGGAACTGCAGGTCAACGCTGTACTTCAACACGCAGGCTTATCATCCACGAAAGCATTTATGATAAAGTCCGTGATGCGATAGTTTCAGCATACGGCCAACTCAAAATTGGAAATCCGCTTGATCAAAATAACCATGTTGGTCCACTGATCGATACTGACGCGGTTGCAGGATATCAAAATGCGCTTAAAAAAGTTGTCGAAGAAGGCGGAAAATTGATTGTTGAAGGTGGCGTGCTTTCAGGCGATGGATATGAAAGCGGTTGCTATGTAAAACCTGCAATTGCAGAAGCGGAAGGTCATTTTGAAATCGTGCAGCACGAAACATTTGCACCGGTGCTGTATCTGTTGAAATATTCAGGCGAAGTCGACAATGCAATCGAAATACAGAATGGCGTTGCACAAGGGCTTTCGTCTGCGATCATGACCAACAATCTTCGTGAAGCAGAAAAATTCCTTTCCGTTGCAGGTTCTGATTGTGGAATCGCAAATGTAAATATAGGTACATCAGGAGCTGAAATCGGCGGCGCATTTGGTGGTGAAAAAGATACCGGTGGCGGTCGCGAATCAGGTTCAGATGCATGGAAGATCTACATGAGAAGACAAACCAATACGATCAACTATACTACCAGCCTTCCATTGGCACAGGGAATAAAATTTGATCTGTAAATTTAATTTCAATAAATGAAGCCGCTTCAAACGAAGCGGCTTTTTTAGTTCCGTCCGCGTTCAAGCGGATACAATTCCGGCAATGGGTCGCTCTGCCAAAATTCTTTCGAATCAACATCGATAATTGAAAGCGGGCCTTTAAATGCGGCGCCTGTATCAATATTCCATACGTTAGCCATTTGTACGGGAATAGTCTTGCCAATTCGTGTTACGGGAGTGTGCCCGATGTAGATTTCTTTGTAAAGATTCAGTCGCTTTGGAAATTGCGGGTCACTGCAATCCATGTTTTTGTCCAAAGCCAGCGCAGTTTCCCATAGCGTGCGTTCCCAAAAAAGCAACCGCGGATAGTACTCATGATCGATTCCGTGCATGTTCGTAAAGCCTGCGTGGACATACAACCGGTTGTTGTCGTCCAGATGATAATTATCCAATTTGGAAAGAAAGTCGATATGGCACTTTTTGACTTCAATCGGAACCGTTGAATACGCAACGACTGTCGATTCTCCGCCATGATGGTACCACAATTCGTTGTCTTTTCCGCGAAGCCAGTCCATCAACAAATCATCGTGATTGCCGCGAATAAAGACGCAATTGTGCGATTGTTCGAGTTTCATTAAATAATCGATGACCTGTGGCGATTCGCTCCATCCATCCACATAATCGCCAAGGAAAATAAGTTTGTCATCGCTCGTGACTTTCGCCCGTTCAAATACTTGCCTGACTGCCTTTAAACCTCCGTGGATGTCGCCCACAACTAAATTTCGTTTCATCTGATGTCCTATTGTCGATTCAAGTTAATTATTTGGATTAACTATTTGTACAGAAAAACTATAAAGTTTGGTTAAGAAAGAGTGATAGCTTTACTATGCTGATTACGAGAATCAGTTAGTCTAATCTTTTAATTTATAAGCCATGAAAAATTTATTATTACTCTGCACCGCATTTCTAGTATTTGCAACGTCTTTCGGGCAAACCGAAAAAAATTCGACGATCTCTTCTTGTTCATCTGATTGCCTGCTGGGCGAATGTAGGATTAAATGCCCCGGATCATCTGTGCCTGCGTGTACCTGCATTATCGGAATGTTCAGCAGCTGCAAATGTCTTGAAAATGTAATAGGAAGGGTTTCGGCGAGTGAATACGAACTTATTGTAAGACGCAGCGATGCCAAGGTCAATTCAGTGAATTCATTTTTAAGAAACAAAAACGACAGCGCATTTAGTGCTGCCATTAATGGAGCATATGCCGCGCTAAAAAACAACAATCAGCAGGAATATGAGACGCACCTCAACACACTTGAAAATTTAGTTAAAGCCAATCCGCGTCTAGCTGATGAAGTCCATCAATATGTAAAAACCTTAAAATAGGATATTATGAAAACCAAGCTATTGTATGCAGCATTTGTAGTTCTTAACCTGTTGGCGATCTATGTGATGATCGAACATTATTCGGCCGACTATCTTTACAGCAATGTAAATGGCGCAGGACTTGAAGAATCCACAAAATCCGGTTCATTGTTTGTAATCGTAACCATTCTTTGCAATTTAGGCGTTACCGCCGCATTATTGTTTGGCGACCGAATGAACCGCGTTTAAACATAGCTTGATTGTACATAAATGGAAGGGGTAAAAAGCCCCTTCCTATACCTTCATTGCCTCTTCCATCATTAAATTTTACGCCATGCGACAACTACTCTATTCGCTGGCAATATTTCTATTGCCTGTACTCTCCTATGCGCAAACGGGACGAACTGCTTCAACAACGACTACGTTCGGCCGTCATACGAATTGTTCGTCCGGACGGGGAGCATGCGGAATTACGATCAGCGCTTCCGATGCGAAAACCGCCACACAATATTCAAAAGCCATGTCCGAACACAGTTTCATATTAAGCCTAAGCAGAAAATCGCTTCAGCCGGAAGATGAGATCCGGATAGCAGGAAAACCTTTTGCCGAAATAAAAATGGATGATCAATTGCAATTTGTTCAGCATGACATCCTGCTTGTCAGTAAATTATCCCTCGAGCAGCTTAACCTAGACATTAGCACAAATAAGATTTATCCAGGAAATTATCCAATGTTTTTGAGCAAAGACAAAGTAGAGATTCTGTTTACACTTAAAAATTGATCATGAAAACGTTTCAACAGATTGCATTTTTTCTAATTGTCGCAAACGGCGGCGCGGCACTCCATGCCGAACCGGACCCAAATTGCATAGTTTCCGAAATGCATCGCGAAATATTGGTCGTCGTCAATTATTACGATCTGCTATTGGAAGAAAAATATGATAGGATTTCAGACATTGATCGTACGCTTTTACTAGCAAAAGGAATCGATAAAAAAGTGGACCTGCTAATTCTAAAAGAGGTTACGCAATCCGAGATACGCAGCCTCAAGGCCGATAGCACCAATGAAATTTCGAAGATCCGATATCTGAAAGGTCTCCAAATAATTAAAATACTGTATGAAAAAGTTTTGGGATTGGACCATCATTTTGCATCTGTCCGTACGTTTAATGACATCAATAAAATCTCAAATCCAAATCAGTATCCGGAGTACGGGAAACTCAAGGAAATTCTCGCTGCAAGCCGGGAGAAAAGAAATGCATTCGACTTAACGGCGGTATTGGGAACAAATACAATAGCGTCGGTTATCCAGACCTTAAACGCAATGGCATCGTCCAACCTTTCAAAGGCGGAAAAAGAAAAGGAAATCGCAAACGTCGAATGTATACTCGACTTTACCCTACGCATGCAGAACGACCTCAATACGATCTATTTTGAAACGGCTTTTCTGCAGGCAAGCAACGACAAGATCAAAGAGGAAATCGAAATCCTGTTTCGCGATTATACCAAGTCTATTGGTTACGACAAAACGCTGGAAAACTGCAGGATCAATGACGACTGGGAAACACTAATCCAAAAAATGGAGGAATATCTTTCCAAAATGAAAGGCGCATCGGCAAGTTCACAATACAAAATGCAGGTCAACATGGAATTCCCAATCGACCGCCTGCTGCAATTCATTGCCCAATACAACAACTATATAGACCAGGGCGGGAAGTTTTATGAAAAGTTCAAGATCATATTGAACAGCTACGAAAATGAAAAGCAGTGCGAAACGAAGTTGCCGCCCGAATACGTAAAGCTGAAATCCGACATCGACATTGCGATCAGTAAATTTAATGTAGCCTACAAGCCGGTCGAAATAAACGGATCTAAGATGAAAGAAATCCTGTACGGATTAAATGAATTTGATTAACAGTTGTAGTTTTTTTTCAGGCCCGCGGAAACTTTTTCCGCGGGTTTTTTATTATGGTTTGATGCGGAATTTCTGCAATCGATTCGTTATCACTAATGGTAAATTTACAAACGTTCTTTGGGTAGCACTGCGCAGGCAGACTATCTTTTTTGAAATTTTAGTACGAAAACGGCGGCCATTTGGTTGCCGTTTTTAATTTGTTATGTCATATTTCATTTTTCGTAAAATCCGCATTGACTCTTTAAATGACAGATAGATTAAAGGATTTGGATGGCTTTTTAATAATGGTTTTGCATCAATCAATTTCTGCTTTGCTTCTTCAAATCCGTTTAAATAACAAATCATCAGGTTTGATGGAAGGTTTTCCAAATCCTTGCTTTCACGATCCGATAATAAGCTCGACTTTTCCATCTTCGAAAGCAGTGCCAAATTCGAGTTGTAAATATGGAACAGCATTTTTCTATTGTATTCCGGCGGTTCGAATAGCATTTTGCGTTCAATCTTATAGTATCCGTTTTCGTAAAAATGAATCGTTTGCATTTCAAGGGGATAATGGCTGGTTTTGTCGTTCAATCCGAGAGGCACATATTCGGTGATCGTAAAGCTGTCGTCGTCATACGTAATGGTCACATCGTCCTGCGCCGAGTAAAACAGCTTGACCTGTTCGTTTATCAATTCAATGTCGACCCGCGACAAAAAGGTTTGACCGCGCACGCGTCGCTTAATTCCTGCCCAGCAAATCACGAACAATTCCTTGAAAACCTTGTATTTGGGCGAAATGTCGCGGTGCTTTAAATTCATGAAGTCGATTACTCCGGCCAATGTATACTCAATGCTGTTGCGGGAATTGTTTTCGATTCCGATCACCGTTTCAGCATTGTGAAAATCCTTGTCTTTGATTTCGGCGACCGGAAGCGAATTGCTGCCCTGCCTGATGAAAGTCGAGCCTGCAGGAATCATATGAATTCCTTTTTTGAAATAGGAGGTTTTTGCGTTGGGTTTTATGGTTACAAGTCCGATTACTTTATCCTTTGGCAAATGCGGGAACGGTACGTTGTCATATTGTATCGTGGGCGGATGCTCCAAAAAGGCATTTACGAGATTCTGGATCCTGCTGTCATCAAAAAAATCATCGCCCACCATTTCATTGTCCTGGTCTTCGACACCAACAACGATGTACGAATTGTTTCCCGGATTCGAATTGGATAATGCGCAAATGTGTTTCAGGAATTTCGCCTTCCCTTCACGCGAATGCAGGTTCAACTGGCGTTTTTTGTCATAAAAGCTGCTCTCGTCATTATGCGCGAGCAGATTTTTTATCAAAAGGCGTTTGTTGATCATTTTAGAGTTTTTGAAGCTGATCCCGCTGTCCGCTATATCTTTTCAACCCTTTCAGGGTTCCAAACCCTGAAAGGGTTAAAAAGGATGCCGCTTCCATCGGGGCTAGGGCCGCAGCAATAATTCAGATTTCCTTATTCACAATCGTGCTCGAGGCCTGAGCTGTTGGCATTACAATTAAATCGGCTATATTGACATGGTACGGCCGTGATACCACAAAATGGATAATCTCGGCAACGTCTTCAGGCTGAAGCGGCTCAAAGCCTTTATAGACATTTGCCGCCCGTTCGGCATCGCCTTTAAAACGAACGGTCGAGAATTCGGTTGCCACCATTCCCGGATGTACCGCACCAACGCGAATCCCATACGGATTCAAATCCATTCGCATTCCCTGGTTTATCGCATCAACCGCATGTTTGGTAGCACAATACACATTGCCGTTTGGATAGACTTCCTTTGCCGCAGTCGACCCAATATTGATGATTTGGCCCTTTCGACGTTCGATCATTTTCGGGATAATCGCTTTGGAAACATAAAGAAGTCCTTTCAGGTTAATGTCGATCATCGCATCCCAATCCTCAAGGCTTCCATCCTGAATTGGATCTAGTCCGTGGGCGTTTCCTGCATTATTGATCAAAATGTCGATTTCCGAAAATTCGGCTGGCAGTGATTTTATGCTGTCGGTAACTTCTTTATTATTGCTAACGTCAAACAACAGCGTATGTACATTTGTCCGCTGTAGGAGCTCGTCCTGAAGTTCAGCGAGCCGGTCTTCGCGACGACCGCAAATTATTACTTTGTAATTGTTCTTTGCAAAAGTCCGGGCGGTTGCACGGCCAATGCCGCTTGTAGCTCCGGTTATCAATGCTGTTTTCATAAAAGAATATTTTAAGGAACCCGTTCGCCCATGCTTTCGGTCCAAATTGCGAACCAATCTTCCAGTTCAAGTTCCAATTGAGTCGCTTTCATTAACTGCTGGATCCTTGCGACGTTGATTGTTCCGGCAATCGGGATGATTTTTGCCGGATGTCGCAATATCCATGCAAGCAAGATCGTATCGGCACCGCATTCGTATTTGACCGTCAGTTCAGCCATCAGCACCTTCAACCTTCGGCTTTGCTCAGTGTCGACCCTAAAAATGCAGCCCAGCGGATTCCACGCCATAGGCCGGATGTTGTGCAGTTGCATGTGGTCCAGCGTTCCATCAACCATCGGATGGAAATGTGTCGCAGAAAATTGAATCTGATTGTAATTAACCTCAATTTTTTGCCGGATATAATCGGTTTGAAGCGGAGTAAAATTCGAAACCCCAAAATCAAGGATCTTTCCGTCATCCTTTAATTTCGTAACCGCTTCTGCAATTTCATCAGCTATCATCAATGGGCTCGGACGATGCAGCAAAAAAACATCGAGATAATCGGTTTGCAATTGCTTCAATGAATTCTCCGCACACCAGATGATGTAATCTTTTGAGTAGTCATAATGCTTTAACCGGTGCTTGCGGTTCTCGGCCACATATCGAATACCGCACTTGGAAATTAATTGAATTTTCGATCGGTCAACAGCACTAAGTTTGAAACCTGACCCAAATTCCGTTTCGGTTGTATAGCTCCCATAAATATCGGCATGGTCAAACGATGTTATATTGTTCTCGAGACAGATATGGATTAGATTCGCCATCTCGGCTGCCGACAACTTTTTGTCCCAGGAGCCCCAGTTCATTGTGCCCGCTATAATTGGTGATAAATTGACTGTCATGAGACTTTGGGTTAGTTTTGAAAGATAATAATTTTCATGCAGATATTTTTTGCCGAAAGTTATCTTTAGAAGAAGTTAAACAATCATAAAATTCCGATTATGACTGCGTTTGCGTCAAGTGCTTTTGGTATTTTAACCAATTATTAACAACGAGCCTCTAAAAAAATCTTCAATTTGCACCAAACTAGAGGATACCAAACTAACAAACACGATTACGATAATGGAAGAAACTTCTGCCACGTTAGACATCAGGGCAATTAATGAAAAGATTGAGAGGGAAAGTGCTTTTATAGACCTGCTGAATATGGAACTCGGAAAGGTCATTGTTGGTCAGAAACACATGATAGAACGGCTTTTGATCGGGCTTCTGG
>JAEYZX010000105.1 GCA_023427845.1 Bacteroidota bacterium | reverse complement strand
GTTCAGGTGCTTGACGGTGGCACCAAACCAAGCATTCTCCTTGTCGATAACAAACCCCGCCGAGACATCAAAAAAATCAATCTTGCTTTTGAAGCCAAGCACTCCGGGATCAACACTTCCGCCACTGACAACTTCAGTGTTAAGGTTGATTTGATCCTCAAGCAGAAGGTTCCTGAATCCAAAACTTTTTTGGCCGAATCCAGCTTCGATACCCGGACGGAAGTTCCATTCCCTATCCAACACTACCTTATAGGAATAAGCCGCATTGACTTGAAAATAATTGTAATGTGTAAACTCCTCACGATGATTCAGCACCGTAAGCCCCAAGCCCGCCAAATCGCCAACAGCGGTGTTTACAAACGCATACTCGGTATCCAATCTCCTGTTGCCATCCGGCCATTGTGTTCGGTGCAGGATACCGGCATGCCAGGTGTCAAGAAAACCGGTAAAACCGGGATTTAATGTTTCAGGTACAAGAAAATACTGGGTGAAAATAGGATCCTGTGCGTGTCCGGCTGTTGCAAAAAACAAAAAATATAGAAGATAACGTTTCATTTAGTGGTCTTAGTTGATTAATACAAATGGATGGCCGGCATTGACGGTGGTACCATAAAAAGTGACCGCGACAACCTTGCAATAGTAGTTGCCATTTTCGGCAGTTTTGCCTTTTATCTTTCCGTCCCACCCGCGCAACACCACACCTTCTTCAGAATAGATCAATGACCCCCATGTGTCGTATACCAAAAGCTGCAAGTTTGATAGTCCCTTTGCTATTGGCCGAAACGTATCGTTTAAACTGTCGTCGTTTGGCGTAAACGCATTCGGAACTTCGAGGAAATATCCCTTTTTTACAATCAACGTAATTACATGTGTATAAACACATCCATAAGGGTACGTTACGGTTTGCGTTACCACATATTCTCCTTCTACGAGGTAGGAATGCGTAGGGTTCTCGTCGGTTGAAAAAGCACCATCACCAAAATTCCATGAAATCGTCTGCCAATCGCCCGCCGCAGTGTTCGTAAATTGAATCGGATCGACTATCGAATAAACCCCATAGGTTTCAAATCCAACTGATGTCGTTGTAAACGGACCATTGTAGATTTCCGGAACGTCTACGTCAAAAGTATAATTGGCGATACACCCTAGTGAATCAGTGACTTCGAAAACAACCATCGTATTTTGTGAAGTTGTCATAACTTCGCCATTCGCTCCGCTTACCGAACCGCTAGACCATGTGTATTGGTATGGCGCAACACCACCTGAAACCTGTGCCGTGAATACTTGCTCAACAAATCCGTTCGCACAATTGGCCAAAGTCTCCGTTTGTATGTCGATCAAGATTGGCGCAGGCTGCACAAGGGTATACTGCGCTGTTTTAGTACAGCCATTCGAATCGGTAACGGTTACATGATAGGCTCCCGAGGCAAGTCCCAGCAAATCTTCTGTTACTGCTCCGTTGGACCACGAATAACTATAAGGAGGCGTTCCACCGGCAACCGTAAGGTTTATCGAACCACTATTGGCGTTGTCGCACGCAAACACATTGTCAATTACGGCGCTTAACTGAATTATTTGCGGTTCAACAATCGTGAAAGTGCGCGTGATGTGGCATGGCGTGCCGTCGCTGATCGTTGCCGTATAGGTTCCCGGTGCCAAATTGTTTCGAACCAGCCCGGCCGTAGAACCGTCGGTCCATGTCATTGTTACCGGCGCCTGCCCCCCGGTCAGATTAAGATTGATGCTGCCGTCGTTAGCTCCAAAACATGAAATCTGCTGCACTATCGGATCCACCATAAAAACCGGGGCATCCGGAATCACAACTGTGATCGGCTTCTCGCACCCAAGCGCATCTACAATCGTTATGACATACGTTCCGGCAGCAAGATTATCCTGAAACATTCCGGTAGCCAGATTGCTCCACATTGCATGATAGGGCGCAACACCACCTGTTACGGTAAGGGCAATAGACGCGTTATTGGCACCATAGCATGTAATGGGCGTTGTTGCGGCCGTAATGATAATCTCAGGATTTTGCGTCAGCGTAACCGATAAACTTTGGGTGCATCCATTTTGATCCGTTACGACCAATGAATAGGTTCCGGCGAAGAGTCCTTCGATGTTCTGTTCGAACGAGCTGAATCCATTGGGGCCTGTCCATAAAAAATGATAACCAAACTCACCCGGGTTTACCTCTACCTGAATCCCTCCCCCAACAGTCACGTTTATGGCGCCGGTAGCCGCACCATAGCAAACGATATTGGTTTGATTGGAAAGACTCAACGTGAGCAATGGCGGTTCGGTAATCGTAAAGGTTGCAATCGCCGGTCCGCAATTGTTTGCATCGGTAACCGACACCGCATAAATGCCGGGGCCAAGGGCAGCAATATCTTCAATAGTTGCGTACGGTGCCATATCCTTTGTCCATGTATATGAATATGGCAGGGTTCCGCCCGTAACCGAAATGGAAACTGCGCCATCGGCATCGCCAAAGCAGGTAATGTCGTTTTCCGAATCGACCGAAATCAAGATCTCGTCAGGTTCGGTTATCGTATAGCTTTCAGAAAAAGGACAACCGCCGGCATCATCCACTGTCAACGTATATATCCCCGGCTGAAGATTGAATATTGACGGGTCAGACGATGAAAAGTTGCCAGGTCCCGTCCAACTAATCTGATACGGTGTTCCGGGAAAAGGGATACCGCCCGTGATATTGGTGGTGATGCTGCCATTTGACGCACTGTAACAGGTGCTGTTTACGGTAGTGACATTCGCACTTATCGACGGGTTGACAGTAACAGTCACAGTAAAATCGGCCCCGACGCACAGACCGGAAACGGGCGTCACCGTATAAACTACTGTTGCCGGCGAAGTAGTCTGGTTGGTCAATAGCTGCGAAATTTGATTTTGCTGATTCGCCTCTGCCGTTGCGCCTACTACACTTCCTGGAGGATCTACAACCGGTGTGCCCCAGGTATAGGTAGTGCCATTCGGCACAAGGTCGCCTGCCGATTCGTCAGGAGTGACCAAAAAAGAGTTGCCGCTGCAGATGACTGCTGCCGATGACGATATTATCGGGTTTGCATTGACATTTATAGTCGCAACATCCGAAGCAATCGCTTCGCAACCACCACCAAGTGATAGCATCACATAATAATATGTTGTACCCACAGTGGCGATCGGAGGATCAAAAGTTGATGTTGTGGCCCCCGGAATAGCAGTTCCACCAATCGTGCTGTCGACCGTATTGGAAAACCACTGATAGCCAGGCACACCGGCACCATTGGTGTATTGCACCGACAATTGCACCGACTGTCCCGAACAAACCGTATGCGATTGTGGCATCGCGGTAAATTCAGGCCCCGGATTTACAATGACGGTGGCTACCTCACTCGTCACAGAACAGCCCGGTCCCGATGGTTGCGTAATCACTACATAATAATACAAAGTCCCCACTTCGGAAGTTGAAGGTGTAAAACTTGAATTTGTCGCACCATCTATCGCGGTTCCGCCCATAGTAGAATTCGAAATGTTTGAATACCACTGATACGCATAACTACCGGTCACGCCGCCTGACGCCGCAACAGTTAGATCGGCAGGAACTGCATTCTGGCAAAGTTCCTGTGAAACATGGGGCTGGGAAACAACTTCAGGATCGGAAACAACAACAACCTCGGCGGTTGCACTCGTGACAGTTCCGCAGCCCGCTCCGTCAAGTGTAACAACCACATAATAGAAGTAGCTACCAGGCGATGTAAATACCTGTGGCACATACGAAGTTTGTGTCGCTCCTGGAATCAAAACCCCTGAAGTAGTGTCATCGATTGTATTTGAGAACCACTGATATGAAGCATTCCCTGTGCCGCCTTCGTATTCAACAACAAGTGGCGCAACCGAACCACCCACGCATGCCATCTGCGTAGGCAAGGGTGCTATGCTTATCGTTGGAAGCGCGTGAATCGTTATTGCGGCCGTTTCCGAAATCACTTCGGAACATCCGCCGGAGGGTGGCAAAGAGATTATAACGTAGTAGTACAGGGTTCCTACGGTTGAGGCTGGCGGACTGAATGTTGCCGAGTTGGCTCCTGCAATAGCAATTCCCGAGTTGACGTCATCTACGGTATTTGAGTACCATTGATAGGATGGCGCTCCTGTTCCGTTGCTATAAGCCACACTTAACGGCACAATTGATGCGCCTTCGCATACCGACTGCGAATTTGGTTGTTGCGATATCGAAGGTGCAAGGTTCACTGTTACTGCCGACACATCGCTTGTCACGGCGCAGCCAGACCCCGCTTGTGTAATGATGGCATAATAATAAAGCGTACCAACCGAACTTGTATCAGGAGTATATGAATCCGTTATGGCGCCTGTCAATGCCGTACCGCCTATAGTACTACTGGTCGTATTGCTGAACCATTGGTATGATAGGGCACCCAAACCGCCCGAAACGGCGACCGTCAGCGTTTGCGGCACCACTCCCTGACACACGGTTTGCGACGATAATGGCTGTGTGGTTACCTGCGGGTCGGGAACCACGATGATTTCAGCCGGCTGACTCGCCGCTGGCCCACATCCGTTGCCATCCAGCGACACCACTGCATAATAGTAATAGGTTCCGGCGATATTAAAAGCAGGAGGAGTATAACTCGGACTGGACGCGCCCGATATCGCAGTTCCCCCAGATGTTGAAGCTGTAGTATTCGAGTACCACTGATACGCAGGAGTTCCTGTACCGCCGCTGTAACCAATGCTCAGTGCGGGAACTGTTCCACCAACGCAAATCGACTGCGTGGCTGTTGGTTGCATATCGATTGTTGTTCCCGGTGTGATGGTAATCATCGCAGTAGCCGAAGTTATGCTTGAACAGCCTCCCGAGGGCGGAAAAGTGATTACAACATAATAATACAACACGCCAATATCATCCGCTACAGGAGTATAAGCCGGGTTCGTTGCATCTGCAATCGCTGTTCCCGATGCGTTATTATTTACGGTATTCACATACCATTGATACGATGGCGTACCGGTTCCATTTGCATGACTTACTGATAAAGGCGATAATGTTCCACCTTGACAGACACTGGCAGGGAGTGGCTGGGTAACTATGGTTGGCGACGGATTTACGATAACAGCGGCAACCGAACTTGTGGCACTACATCCACTCGCGTTCGTACTCACAACTACGTAATAATATAAAGTGCCTACGGTTGCAGTTGACGGCGTATAGGCACTAGATGTGGCGCCAGGAATCAAAACGCCACCCGAAGTACTATTCGTGGTATTGCTGTACCATTGGTATTGTAAAGTTCCGAACCCGCCAGATGCCTGTACGGTGAGAGCTGTCGGCACCGCCTGTGCGCAAATTGTTTGATTCGCTAACGGCTGTTCCAGAATTTCGGGATCGGCAACCACATCAACTTGCGCGACCTCGCTTGTAGCGGCATTGCAACCAGTTCCGCTAGATGTGACCACCACATAGTAATAAAAGGTGCCGGCTCCGGCAAATGCCGGCGGATCATATGTTGCCGATGTCGCTCCGGGAATTAACGTTCCGCCAACATTCGTCGGTGTTGTATTTGAATACCATTGATAGGAAGCCGAACCCGCACCTCCGGTATACGCTACTGTGAGGCCTGTTGATAATGAGCCGCCCACACATATCGTTTGAAAGGCGGATGGTTGGGTGCTTATTGTCATCGGAGGCGTGATTGTTACCGCCGCAGGGTTGGAGACGAGATTTGAACATCCACCTGAGAAAAATGAAACCTCAGCATAATAATACAGCACGCCAACCGAAGATGAAGGCGGTGTATAGGTTGCATCTGTGGCGCCATTAATCAAGGTGCCTCCTGAATTGACTGGCGATGTATTGGAATACCACTGGTAAGAAGGCGATCCTGTCCCGTTTGCATAACCAACGGTCAGTCCGTCGAGCGGCGTGTTTTGGCATGCAGTGACCGGCGCGGGATGAACGTTGATAAGTGGGGCAGGGTTTACGGTAATGACATAAAGTACGACATCGCCCGGACAAGTTCCGTTTGATGGCGTTATCGAATATGTAACTGTTCCGGTTGTCGATGCAGAAGAAATAAGTGTCTGCGCAGGTATGCTAGCGCCGCTGCCCGATGGGGCAAAGCCCGTAATTCCAGGAGTGGCAGTCGCCGTCCATGAAAAGGTGGTACCCGAAGGCGTTGCAGTAAGCGGCACTGGAATGGTTTGCTGTCCTGAACACACTGTTTGTGCGAGCGATGAATTTGTGATTGTGGGTGCCACATCTATAATGAATGTTTCAGATGCAGTGACCGAGGTACCACAACCGTTGCTGACTACTAAAGATATGGTATAATTGCCCGGTGTTACATATTGTATAGGTCCCGGGTTGGCACTTGATGAAGTTGCCGGGGAACCACCCGGAAAGGACCATGCATACGAAATTGTTTCACCCATAGGCGCGCAATTGGCGATTGTGGCAGTTGGCGTAATGGTTGCCGATCCGCAATAATTCCCAATTTCACCAATATTGGCAGTAGGCGGCTGTTTTACTACCACAGTTTGCACTGCCGAGGTAACGCTACCACACGAATTGGTCGTGGTAAGCGAAATTGAATAGATCCCCGATGTTGAGAACGTAAAGGTTGGATGTGCCGACGATGCGCTCGACCCCGCCGCAAAAAACGGCCCCGTAGCACCTGACCCACAGTTGCCAGCAGCATACGAAACATTCCAGTTGTATACTGGTGGCGCACATGTATTGGCAAGATTTGTCGTGTTGGTTGCCGAAACGGTTAAAGGTCCGCAGCCATTCGTTTGGGAGAGCGTGAATTGTGGGGAAAGTGGCGCTTCGATGCATATCGTTCTGGATTCGGTATCCGTTCCACATGTGCTTTCAGTAGTTAGAGTTACAGTATATGTCCCAGGTCCCGAAAAAGTATGGTTAACATTGGGAGAAGATGTCAACCAGCCTGTTTCAATTACATTTGATGTTCCACTGGCCGGATCACCAAAATTCCATGTAAATTTAGTCGACCTATCACATCCTGTATTGTAACCCAGTACTGTTGTATTTGTAAATAAAACATTTGATGACATGCACGCTACTAGGGGTGCGGTAAAATTTGCTTCTGGGGCTGAAATAGTGCTTATATTAGATACCGTACCAGTTGTCGAATTGCAAGCATTTGATGCGACTAATGTTACCGTAAAAGATGCTGCAGGACAACTAACCGTCGTATACGAGTGCGGAATAGGAAAATTAGCAGAAAGGGCAGGATTCGCTGCGTTATAATAGATTGAAGCTACTAACTCTTCTTGAGTATAGGTCTCAATCGGTGATCCATCACCATAATCAACTGAATAACTGGTCCCAGGTGAGTTAGTCGCCCAATTAGAAATTGTAAATTGAAGTGGTGCAGTTGGGATGCAGAGGTTCTGTGTACCTCCAGGGCTATTAACCCCAGCCGAAGGATTTGAGATATTCTTTACCAAGTATGTTTTTGTACTCGTACAGCCATTTGAGCCTATTGCGGTAAAGGTCATATTATAAGTTCCTAGCTGTGTATAGGTATGGGTTATCGGAAACGTTATATTACTCTCCGTTTGTCCATCTCCCCAACTTACCGAATATGATGTAATACACGAAGATGCCGAAGAGTTACCAACAGTTATGGTAAAGACTGGATTCGCTGCTGTAGCCCACTGACAATTACTAAATTGGTTGACTGGGATGGCGTTGACATCAAAAAAATTAATATCCGGCTTTTGCTTTACCTGAACTGTATGTGTCCTACTCATGGTGCATCCTCCCGAGGTGACCGTCAACTCAACCGTAAAAGTTTGATTTCCACATCCCAGCGCAATGAAAGCGTGGCTCGGATCGGCTGCCGTAGCTGAGGTACCATCACCAAAATCCCAATTATATGTATAGTTTCCATTTCCTCCCGAAACTGTCGAGTCGAAAGAAATGGCTGTCCCGGAGCAAACGGGGGTGCTATTAAACGTAAAGTTGACGGTTAATGGCGTGCTAACGACAACAGTCACATCGTCATCTACATCTACTGTGCTCCCTCCCGACGTGACGCTTACCAGCTCATAATGATAATTCCCCAATGTAGAGGTACTTAAAGTTACGGTTACTGTACTGCCCGCACCGGACGAAATAGTCTGATTGGAACCATTGTTCAAAGTGTAAACAAACGTATACGGCGCCGTTCCTCCCGACCCTGTGAATGTAATGGTCACATTACCGGAATTTTGACAAACAGCCGTCGCGCTTGCTGTAACAGTTGCCGTTGGCGGTAAAGTTTCAATCGTATACTTATTTAAAGAAGTTGGGACTTTGTTACTTCCAATAATGGGAGTTAAAAAGAAAAAAAATAGCAGAACGTAGAGTTGCTTCATAATTGCGGAATTAACTTAATATTCAAATTTAGTTTCGGCCAATTGCCTGATAACATATTGGTTCCCTATCGAAATTTGGGTATAATTGTCTCCGGCCCTGGTCGCATACTTGAATTGGGAGCACTTTTGTATAACCCGGATATCAAATGCATCCGCGTAAATTCTATTATAGGACATCAATCAAAAAATAGTGTTTGGGATGTCAGCATTAGCTAAAAGGCTGATTCGGCAAGAGGTGGTAATTGCCACAGCAATCTTAGGTAAATTTTCTTCATCGGTTTATAACCCGCTGAAAAAGTCGATAAAAAGTCAAAAAATGCGGTTGTTCTGCTATTTTTATGTTGCTATTGCCAGTTCATTGATACGTGAATAGGTATCCATGCGTCATCTTCTGTCAGGGTATTGGCAGCTGGCAAAAAATATCTGCGTTCGAAAGCAATTTTTCTGATACTTTTGAGTCTAACTAAAATCCACTACTTTTACAATATGAACAAAAACGGCGAGATAATACTAATCGAGGATGACCTCGACGACCAGGCACTTTTTCGCGAGGCCTACCGGGAACTGGCAATCCCGAATTCACTGATCGTTTTTCAAAATGGCATTCAGGCATACGAATATTTTAACAACACAAACAAAGATCTTTTTCTGATATTATCAGATATTAATATGCCTATAATGACCGGAATTGAATTAAGGGACAAAATGCAGCAGCTTGGCGAAATGCGATTACGGACAATCCCGTTTTTATTCCTTACAACGGGTACGGCACCAAACAATATCTTATACTCTTACAGTCATTCTGTACAGGGCTTTTTTAATAAGCCGAACGATTATGATAAATTAAAAAAACTTATAAAAAACATATTTGAATATTGGACTGCCTGTGTAGATCCTGTATTTTCGAACAATCCGCCGCAATATCCCTGAAAGAAATGCAAATGACATCCAGAATTACTTACCGGAACTAATTAATAGCGTCCTGCTTGATTTACTGCCACTTCCCGCCTGAATCTAATCGCGTAATGAATTCAATCAGTTGATCAACATTCAATATGTAATCAACCGAATTATTTTCAATTGCCGATTGTGGCATAAACGGCATTTCAGCGCTGTCGGGATCCTGCACTACCACAGTTCCTCCCATTTTGCGGATCGCTTCAAGCCCTGCCGACCCATCCGAATTGGAACCCGATAACAGTATGCCAACCAGGTTCTCGCCGTAAACCTCGGCAGCCGATTCGAATGCTACGTCAATGCTGGGACGGCTGTAGTTTATTTTTTCGGATACATCCAATGACAGCCTGCCGCCGTTTTCGAATAACAGATGGTAATCTGATGGGGCGACGTACAACCTTCCTGCGCGAAGTTGTGTTTTGTCTTCAATCGATTTTACCGGAATAATGCCTTTACGGGTAAGTAACTCCTCAAGTGTCGAATCGTCACCGGCCTTGCGATGCAGCACAGCCACGATCGCATAGGATGGAACAGCGCTGAGCCGTGGTACAATTTTAAGCAGTACCTCAAGGCTTCCCGCCGATCCTCCGATGATCACAACCTTACCTGCTAGGCCAGTTTCCTCCATAACTTTTCTTTTTCCTGTTGTTGGTATCTTTTCCTTAATGATGAAAATTTCAATGTTTCCTTGGTCCCCAAAGCCAAGTAGCCAAGATTCGCCAGGCTGTCGTCAAACAATGCCAACGCTTTTTCCTGAAGTTCGGCATC
This sequence comes from Bacteroidota bacterium, assembly GCA_023427845.1. Classification (GTDB taxonomy): domain Bacteria; phylum Bacteroidota; class Bacteroidia; order Flavobacteriales; family Flavobacteriaceae; genus Flavobacterium. The sequence continues at coordinate 5,494 of JAEYZX010000105.1, read as the reverse complement.
GAAATAAATCATCACATTGCGGCACATGATCAGGTCGAATTCGTTGAACGACCGGTCGGATACAAGGTTGTGCTGCGAGAATATCATCTTATCCGACAGCTCTTTGTTGAAACCTGCAAAACCATAATTGGCGGTGTAGTAACTTGAAAAGTCGCCTTTGCCTCCCGATGCAATGTAATTTTCGGAATACTGCACCATCATCCGAAGCGGGAAAATGCCTTTTTTGGCTATGTTTAGCACCATCGGATTCAAATCGGTTCCGTAAATAAGCGCTTTATGCAACAGGTTCGCTTCTTTTAACAGGATCGCCATCGAATAGGCTTCCTCTCCCGTCGAGCATCCGGCGTGCCAGATCCTGATGAACGGCTTTGTAGCAAGTTCGGGTATTACATGCGTGCGGAGGTATTTGTAAAATGCAGGGTCGCGGAACATCTCGGTCACATTCACGGTAATCTCCTCAACCGCTTTTTTAAAATATTCGGGATCTGATTTCAGTCGTAACAAAAAATCTGAAAAATGGGCAAAACCGTCCATTTGCAACAGCCTCGTCACACGGCGTTTGAACGATGCCATCGAATATCCGCTGAAATCATATCCGTAGCATTCGTAAATATCATGCACCATTATTTCCAGATCCTTGTCGTCAACCATCAGATCGCGTTTAAAATGTGCAGTAATTTATCTACATCGATCGGTTTCGAAATATAACCGTCGGCGCCGGCTTCAAGGCACTTTTCCTCGTCGCCAACCATAGCTTGGGCGGTAACCGATATCACCGGAAGGCGGTTTCGATGCGGTATCCCTTTTATCAGTGGTATTGCTTCATAACCGTCCATTTCAGGCATCATCATATCGATGAGCACGATGTCTATTTGGGCGTCTGATTTTAATAATTGCAAAGCTTCCTCTGCACTTAGGCACGAGAGGCAGTCGAAATTTTTGGCGCGTAAAACTGCCTTTAACGCGAAAATGTTCCGGCTGTCGTCGTCAACGATCAGAATTTTCTTTTTTTCCATAACAATCAGGATTTGTCATACAGCCAAACGCGCAGCAACGACATCAGCTGGTCGATATCGACAGGTTTTGTAATATAGTCGGATGCGCCTGCATTGATGCATTTCTCACGGTCGCCTGTCATTGCCTTCGCAGTAACCGCAATTACGGGCAGGTTTTTATGCTTTTTGTTTTGGCGGATGTGCTCGGCGGTCTCGTAACCATCCATATTGGGCATCATCATGTCCAGAAGCACAACATCGATTTCGGGATGCTGATCCAATGCCTTCAATGCTTCCTTGCCGTCGATCGCCGTGACCACCTTCATATCTGAGCCCTCGAGCGCTTTCGTAAGCGAATAGATGTTCCTGACGTCATCATCGACAACCAATACCGTCTTATTGCATAGTACATTTGTGAGGGCATGTTTCTTAGGGCCTTTATTAGTGCCTCGTTTGTTTTCTTCCATCAGGTGCAGGAACAGCGAAACCTCATCGAGCATCCTTTGGTAGGAATGCGCCGTTTTGACCACAATCGAATCTGCGTACTTCTTGATGCGTACTTCTTCTTTCATCGAAAGGCTTTTGCCTGTAAATACAATAACCGGAAGATTTTCGAGTCCTGCGGTCTTTTTTACATTTTCAAGCACTTCGTACGCCTGCTGGTCGGGGATTCCCATGTCAAGGATCACGCAATCGACATTTTCATCCTGCAATGCTTTGATGCTTTCCGATACTTCACTGCGTATTTCGGAATTTATGTTTGCATTGTCAAGGAAGTAACCCAATGCTTTCGCATGGCGCGGATTGTCTTCTATTATCAGGACTTTCTGCGATTTGCGATTGATGATGTATTCGATGCGGTTGAATATTTCCGGCATTTTGTCGTATGCAACCGGCTTGTCCATAAAGTTCACCGCACCTTTCAGCATGCTCTCCTGCTTCAACTTGTGCGACGACATAATATGAACGGGGATGTGCCTTGTTTGCGGATTCGCTTTCAGTTCTTCCATCACTTCCAAACCGCTTTTAACCGGAAGCTGTATGTCGAGCAGAATGCCAACAGGGTTGAAGGCCAGCGTCAGGTTAAGGGCCTGGTCGCCGCGGACTGCGACTATGCCCTTATACCCGCGATCACGCGTAAACGACAAGAGCGATTTGGCGAAGTTCACGTCGTCTTCAACAATAAGGATGACTTTATCGTCAGACGATAGATTTTCGCGGTCATCCTCAACGTCGTCGGGAATTGTCTTGCTGATGTATTTTGTTTCTTCCGAAGGCATTTCGGCCGAAGCCCTGATTTCAATGACCGGTGTTGCCGGCGTGCCAGCAGCGTTTTCTGTTAACGGCAGGCAAAGCGTGAATTCACTTCCGCTGCCCACTTCACTCTTAACCGTAAGTTCGCCCTTGAGTAGCTTTGCAAGTTCACGGCTTATTGAAAGCCCAAGGCCTGTACCGCCATATTTTCGTTTGGTTGATCCGTCGGCCTGCTGAAAGGCTTCGAAAATCAACGGCTGTTTTTCGTGTGGGATTCCGATGCCGGTATCCTTTACGCTGAAGCAAACAAAGCGGTCATCGGTGCTGTGCCTGGCGATCCTCAGCGAGACCGAGCCTTCCGAGGTAAATTTCAGCGCATTCGATATCAGGTTTTTCAATATTTGTTCGAGGCGCATTTTATCGCTTCGTAATATCAATGGAGCATCATCAGCGTCAATTATGAATTTGAGATTCTTCTGTTTCGCGACTTCGGTGAATAGCCCTTTCATGTTCTCGCTGATTTCCCTGGTTGAGATATCCATGACCTCAAGCTCCATTTTACCGGCCTCAATTTTTGAAAGGTCAAGGATCTCATCGATTAATCCCAACAATCCGTTTCCTGAACTTTGGATGACCTTGGCAAATTCGATTTGTTCGGCACTTAGGTTGCTTTCGTTGTTCTCAGACAGCAATCGGCTTAAAAGCAGTATGGAGTTAAGCGGGGTGCGGAGTTCATGCGACATGTTCGCCAAAAACTCAGATTTGTAGCGCGTCGATATTTCGAGATCTTCAGATTTGCGTTGGATTTCGAGGTTTTTCTCTTCCAAAAGCATGCTGCGTTCTTCGAGCTCTTCATTTGTTTGCTGCAGCTCCTCCTGTTGGACGCGCAATTCCTCTTCCGACGCCTGCAGTTTTTCTGACTGTGTTTCAAGTTCAGCATTGATGCTTTCGAGTTCGCTGTGCTGGACGCGAAGTTCTTCCGACTGTGCTTCGGTTTCCTCGAGCAATTCCTGTACCCGCTTGCGGTTTTGGGCTGCAGTCAGCGCGATTGCGATGTTATTCGCTACGGTGCTCAAGAACTCCATGTCGAGTTCGGTGTATTGTTTAGCGGATGCCAGCTCGACAACTCCCGAAACTTTATCGTCGAGCAACGGAACGGCAACGATATGCGTTGGCGCCATTTCACCTAATGCATACGATATTTTGATTTGTTCCTGCGGAAGCGATTTGAGTTCCATTATTTTTCCTGACGCTGCAGCCTGGCCGGAAAGTCCGTCGCCAATTAAAATGCGTTCACGTTCTTTTGCCGGGATATAACTGTAACCTGCAGTCCGAACCAGGGCACCGCCTTCCGGAAGGTATAGCAGCGCTGCACTGCTTCCTGTGTAATTTGCAAGGTATTCGATGATATCGGTGGTAAGCTGATGAAGGTCTTTTTCGCCTATCATCACCTTGTTCAGCTCTGCAATGCCGGTTTGCAGCCGTTGCCGGTCGGATAAGGACTGGAACGATTGCCGGAGAGACTGTGCCATGTTGTTCATCGCCCCGCCAATGCTTCCCAATGCATCTTTCTCGTTGTCGTCAACCCTGATGTCGTAGTTGCCGTTGGCAATCTGGTCGGATATTTCACTTATTACGTGGATACGTTTCGAGGTTTCCCTTTCCGAATCTTCGAGCTTTCGCTGTAGCACCGCACGTGTATTGTAATCCCTTAAAATCCGGACAAAAAACATTATGCTTATCAGCATTGCGATGATGGCTGCAACGATTATCAATACGGAACTATACAACCCGTATTTCGCAGAGTTTGCGCTTCTTTCCTTCAACTGTTCCTCCGCATTGTTTTCCATGCGTTTGAATATCCGCCGCATGTCGTCCATAATCTTTCGTCCCGCTTCGAGATCGCTTGTAGCTGCTACCCTACCCTGTTTTTTATCAGCGACCCGGCGTTCGAGATAACTGAAAAATTTATCTTTTTGAAGCTGCAATTCGGCTATATTTCTTTGCTGGACGGGATTGCCGGAACCAAGTTCACCGAGTACCCCAATAAAATCCTGTACGTCTGAATCGGCATCGCTGTATTGCTCCAGAAATTCATCCCGCCCCGTGATCAGATAGCCGCGCATGCTGGTTTGAGCTTCAACCATCCTTATTGAAGCTTCATTGACATTGTAGATTACCTGCTGCGTGTGCGCCACGAGCGCATTGCTTTCCAACAGGTTCCGGATGCTGATATAGGAAGCGGTTGAGCTTACGAACAATATCAACAAAGAAGCCGTGAAACCTACCAATAAATTTTTCCTGAACGTATTTTGTGCTTTCATAGTAGTTAGACTGGCAGTACCAACACAAAGCGGGTTCCTTCGCCCACCTTGCTGTATGCGGTAATGATGCCGTTATGCATTTCGATTATTTTTTTTGCTATGGCAAGGCCGATTCCTGTGCCTTCATATGATTTTTTGTCGTTAAGGCTTTGAAAAATCACAAATACCTTCTCGACGTATTTTTGCTCAAAGCCAATACCGTTATCGCTAACAGTAATCCTGCAAAATTTGCCATTTGGCGATGCGGCGGCATCAAAATCCCTGCTTTCCACAAGCTCGCTTTTCACTTCGATCTGTGGCAATGTACCGGGGCGGATAAACTTTAGGGAATTGCCAATAAGGTTCTGGAACAATTGACGGACCTGGCTTTCTATTGCTCTGATCCTTGGCAGTGGCCCTATGTGGATTTTTGCATTGCTTTCTTCAATCAGGAAATCAAAATCGCTGACGACTTCGTTGACCACCTCATCAAGATTGGTTTGCCTGAATTCGGTGTTTGATGATAGCCGCGCGTAATTGATCAAATCGTCGATCAGTTTCATCATACGCTGCGACGCCAATATGGTCCGTTCGCAATAGTGCATCGCCTTTTCATCATCTATCAGATAGCGTTCCTGGATTATTTTGTTGAACAAGGTGATTTTCCGGACAGGTTCTTTCAGATCGTGAGAAACCACCCATGTGAACTGCTGGAGCTCATGGTTACGGAACTCGAGTTCCTCGTTCTTTGCGGTCAGTTCGGCTGTCCTCTCGGCAATTTTTTCTTCCAGGAGTTCATTGTGCCGCGCAAGTTCCTGCTGTGCTTTTTTTCGGATTTCAACCTCGGCAGCCAATATGTCCCTCATTTGTTTTAATTCATTCTTTTGCTCGGAAAGCTTCAGGAAGGTTTTTACTTTTAAAATCAACAGGTCAGGATCGGCC
>JAEYZX010000091.1 GCA_023427845.1 Bacteroidota bacterium | reverse complement strand
GATTTCTTCGGATGTAATTGTTTTATATTTACCTACAGCAGGATCGAAATACGAGAAAGACAGCGGCTGAATTGTATAATTTCCTTTAAATCCCGGAACGATCGTATACGTATCGGTTATTCGGCCTGTCATTCCCGACAACGGAGTCCTGACGTTTTCTTTATGGACCGGATCGTACATTTCAAGAGCTGTCGGAACAACCGGCTTTGGCAGGTCAAAAAGCTTGAGGTTACCGGTTCCGCTGACGCTGACAACAAGGTCAAGGCTTTCACCATGCTTTATGTTGGTTTTTGACGGACTTACCTTAAAGTCGAATTTTCCGACTGCACCGGAAAAGTTTTCGGGCCTTCCGGATTCGGGAAGCGCTTTCACATTAATTGTTTTTGCGCCTGCAGAAACCCTTTTGCTGTCCTGTTTGATCTGAACGCGTCCGAACATATCGCGCCGGCCGCTGGGAACCTCAACGGTCAGGTCGAGCGACAACGGCTCGATCGTTAGCCGACCTGCCTTTTGAGGATATAGCACGACTTTTTTAAGTATCACATATCGATAGCGTTCGCCATTATATTCCCCTTCAGAAATTTTTTGCGGCACCTCAATGTTTTGGCTCCAGAAATCGTTGTATTTGGGTTTATCAAGTTCCTGCCAATTGCTGATGCCGACATTAAATCCGCAGTAAAGTTTGTAGACTACGGTAATCGGTTCGTTGATGTACGGACCGGTTTTTGAAATTTCGGCAACCAGATGCACCGATTCATCGGCAGTCGCATCGATGTCGTTTGGATCGCGCTGCTTTTCGACCGCGGCAGTCACGGTTATCCGAACTGGATTTGTTTTGTATATCTGGTCGTTAATTTCAATGGTTGCCTGGCGGATCGTTAATGTTCCGCGCTGCATCGGCATTAAAAAATACGAATATACTTTGTTGAAAGAACTCTTGCCATTTACCCATGATTGCGAAACCTGCTGGCTTGGGCCACCAACAATGCGGAAGCCCTCGAATGACGGCGGCGTGAAGTTGTCGCCGTCGGCATTCATAACGAAGTCCACGCGCAGCGTCTCATTGTCACCAAGCGACGATCGGCTCACCTTGGCTTCAAACTGCACCTGGGCAAGAATTCCTTGAAAGCTTAATAAGAAAATCAGGATATACTTTTTCATTAATCCGTTCGCATTATATCTTTTAGTTCCTATAACTTAGTTTTTATTCGTCGTCTGTCTCAAGGTAAGCGGGGTGAATTTCGGGCTGTAGTGACTGCTGTCTCGGATTCTTTACAGCATCGGTCACGGTGACCGTCACAGGTTGGGTTTTGAAAGGTTCTTCGCTGATCTCGAGTGTGGCTGCGCCAATGGTAAAGGTGCCTTTTTTTTGTGGCTGCAGAAGGTAAGAGTACGCAAAATTATACTTTATCTTCCCATTTTCTTTTGTCTCGTACTGACTTGTGGTTGGTCCTTCCTTAACAGTAAACCCTTCAAACGAAGGCGCTTTAAAGTTGAGTCCATCGTCGTGCGATATGAAATCGACGCGCAATAATTCGTTGATGCCAACCCTTTCAGAGCTGGTCTTAACTTCAAAAAGTCCCTGGGCAAAACCCTGGACACTAATTAATGCAATAATCAGGAATTTTTTCATTTTTCAAATATTTAGTTTCTTAATACGATGCAATTTATGCGATTTTACCAATCCTTTTGATTTTTAACCGGCTTGCCTTCCACTTTTTTGGCCTTTACTTTGTCCTGGACTTTCCGTTCCTCATTATTTACGGCATCAAGCAGGTTTTCAAGACGTTGTTTTGATATCCCGGCAGGTTGTGGTTTGGGTTTGGGTTTATCTTTCGGTTCTTCCTTTTTATCCTGATTCTTATTGTTCTGGCTGTCTTTATTCTGGTCGTTCTTGTCTTGTTGGTTGTCCTTTTCGTTTTCGTTCGGCTTTTTTTCGTTCTCCTGTTTCTTATCCTGCTTGTCCTTTTTGTTTTTATCCTGCGGCGGATTTTCTTTTAGAAATTTCTTAGCCAAAGCATAGTTGTATCGGGTTTGGTCATCGTCCGGATTGTTGATCAGCGCTTGCTTATAAGCTTCAACGGCCCGGGTATAGTCTTTCTCCTTCATAAAAACATTTCCCAAATTATGATAGGCGCGATGCTTTTGGGCATAAGTCGTTGCATTTTCGATTGCGTTTCGATATGCGTTTTTCGCTTCAGACGGTTGTTCCATCTTATAAATCGCATTCCCTAAATTGTATGATGCACTGGCTTTTTTAGGAAACTTTGATTGTGAAATGCGGTAATTCGCCTCTGCATCAACATAATTCCCGGCTAGAAAACTTTCATTTGCATCCGGCAAAAATTGGTCCTTTTCTTCCTTTTGGGAATATAATGCCAAGGGAACCGACATCAAACAAATTACAATCAGCTTTTTCATTTTCCCTTTTCATTAAATAAATTTAACTTCTTAATCCACGCGGTCTTGCGTTCCAAAAGTAAAACATCGAGCGCCAGTAATGCAAAAGCCAGGCCTAAAAACCATTGGAACTGAGAATTGTAATCGGTGAACTGCTGTGTTTCGAATTCGGTTTTTTCGATGGTGTCCAACGCCTGTTTTACGTATTCGACCACTTCACGCGTATTGTTCCCGGAAACATAGCCTTTACTGTTTTTTGAAATCGTCATCAGGCTTTCGGCATTTCGTTTGGTAACTACAACCGCATTGTTCTCATCACGTTGAAAACTTTGCACGACACCATTGCTTTTTAGTGGAATCGGTCCGCCGTTTTCAGTCCCAACCCCTACGGTTATGATTTTTATTCCGAGTTTTTTGGCATCCTCGGCGGCATCTGTTGCTCCGTCGGAATGATCTTCACCATCCGAAATAAGGATAATCATTTTATTGGTCTGCTTGTCGTCGTCAAAGTAAGTGGCCGAAAGTTCGATTGCCTCGCCTAGCGATGTGCCCTGCGACGAAACCATTCCCGGATTCATTCCCTGCAAAAACATCTTCGCGACATTGTAATCGGTCGTGATCGGCAATACCGGAAATGCGCTTCCTGCGTATGCTACGATCCCGATGCGGTCGCCGGCAAGCTGGTTGATCAACTGCGATACGATTTGTTTGCTTTTTTCGAGGCGGTTTGGAGCAACATCCTCGCAAAGCATACTTTTTGAAACATCGACGGCAAATACAATATCGATACCTTCCCGTTTTACGGTTTCGGATTTCGTGCCTATTTTCGGATTAACAAGTCCCATCACGATAAATGCGAGTCCGAGCAAAACAACTATCATTTTCAACGTGTGCTTGAACACAGAACGTTCAGGCGCCAATCTTTTTATAAGATCAAGATCGCCAAATTCGCGCTGCTTTTTTCGTTTCCAATACAAATTGTAAAGGAAAATCAGCAACACGATCGGAATGACCGCAAGCAGGTATAAGTATATTTTCTTGTCTAATTCCATTAGATAAAACTTCTGAATAGTGTATTCCGCAATCCGATTTCCAAAAGTATCAAACCAAATGCGAGCAGTGCAAACGGACGGAACTTTTCATCAAAATCGTAGAATTTCAATTCTTCGATTTCGGTTGTTTCCAGTTTATTTATCTCGTCATAAATTGTTTGGAGCTTTCGATTGCTCGTTGCGCGGAAATATTTCCCTCCGGTGTTTCTGGCGATGCTTTTCATCAGCGCTTCATCGATTTCGACCGGCATCATCCGAAATAGGAATCCGCCATTTGGAGCATACGCATAAGGAAACTGCGCCATACCATTTGTTCCGATTCCGATAGTGTAAACCTTAATCCCATATTCCTTTGCAATATCGGAGGCAGTTTCGGGCTCGATGAAGCCCGCATTATTGACGCCGTCGGTCATCAGGATAATCACTTTGCTTTTGGCTTTGCTGTCTTTCAGTCGGTTCACGGCCGTCGCAAGTCCCATTCCGATTCCCGTTCCGTCCTGAAGCACATTGTCGTACCTGACCGACTTCATGGCGTTTTGAACGATTGCATTGTCGCTTGTAACGGGGGTTTTCGTGTAGGCTTCTGCAGCATATACCACAAGTCCGATCCGGTCGTTAGGCCGCGCTTCGATAAAATCCTGCGCAACCTCTTTTAGCGCTTCCATACGGTTCGGTTTAAGGTCTTTTGCGAGCATGCTTCCCGACACATCGACCGCCATAACAATATCGATGCCTTTTGTGGTTTTCGTTCTGCTGCTTACATCCACAGTTCGCGGGCGAGCCAATGCTATGATCAGAAAATTCAACGCGAGCAGTCGCAATACAAATAGAAGCGGTTTTATTTTGGCAAGAATCGAATCCGATTTAAACCCGCTTAATGAACTAACTTTAAATGAGGCCGTCAGTTTTCTGCGTTTCCATATGTGCCATCCTGCAAGGAGCGGAAGCAACAGGAACAACCAGAAAAAACCCGGATGCATAAATGTGATTCCGTCCATCATTCGTCTACTTTTTTAAGTTCAACCGAGCCGAGTATGCGTTCCCTGATTTCCAATGCGTATTTATCGTCAACTTCATGAATGATCACTATTTGCTGTAATCCGTTCTGCTGACCGAAAAGCAGCGCCTCGTAATGTGCTTTTTTACTTTTTCCAGTTTTGGGATCCACAATGTCTAAAGAACCATGAGCTTTTCGTCCGCTTATACCGTCGCTCGTTTCGTATTCATCATGTTTCACCAAAATGTTTCGTGCACCTTGCAGTTCAATGACCTGTAACATCCCCTCAACACCTTTCGCAAGATCAATTTGCGTTTCGCCCTCGTAGGTTAATGTTGAAACTGTGACGTAGAAATTATCGGTCATCGATCCGTATGTAAAGACCTGAAATTCCTTTAACAGCGCCATTGCTTCTTTCGGAAGCAGTTTTTCGGCATCGGCACGACGCAATACTTTTGGCGTCTCGATACTAATCGCGGGGTTTCCGTATTCGCTATACACCCATTCGCCTTCTACAAGGTCTTTTGTGGGATGGCCCACCAGGTTGTCTTTCACAAAATCGAACCCGCGGGTCGCAGCAAAATAAAACATCGTTCCAATCAGCAGCAGCACGACAACACCGGCAGAAATAAGGATCCGGTTTAGGCGTTGGCGTTTCAGCATTTTTTGATGCTGCATTTCCCTGTAAAGCGCTTCGTCTTCCGACATTTCCGGCACCGATTGATCGAGCGTTACGATTACTTTCTCTATTTTTTGACGGTCATCCGCAATTTCGAAATCAAGTGGTTTTGATTTGGCGAACTTTACTAAATCGGCCTGTTTAAGTACTTTTTCAAGGCTTTGCAGAATTTCGGGCGAGACCGTCATTTTCTTTTTGGCGGACGCGTCGCGAAGTGCCGAGATCAATTCGGATGTCGTGCTTTCCATCGCGGGAATATGTATTGCTTCCTCTATATAATTCCTGGCGATGTCGGTCAGTTCACTGTAATACGTTTTGATTTCGCCTTTTTGGAGAAGTTCTTTTTTTTCAAGCGTTTGAAGCAATGTCGTTGCGCGTTCAATTGGCGATTTAAAAGCATCGGCAACTGCCTTCTTCGTCTGGTTTCGTTTTATCAGCCAATAAATCAATACGCCAATCGCCAAAATACCCAACAGTATCAATACGTATTTAAGCCAGCCCGGAATTTCGAAACCACGTGCTTCAATAATTGGCTTGATATCGTACATTTTCTGTTTTAACGTATCAACTTCTACATTGTCGACCTCAACAGTTACGGGCTTTGTAAGAAAAGGTTTTTTATTGATAAATACCTGCAAAGCCGGAATCGTATATTTTCCGGAATCGAAATGTGTGAGGCCATATTTTTTAACAAGCTCGAAACGGCTACCTTTTCTGATTGTATCGGGCAGATAATCACGGATTACCTCAAGCGCCCCGAAATTTTTCCCGGATGGAAAAACCACCGGCGATAACGAATCGGCATCTGTTTTCAGCGTCAGGTTGAACTGGGCACCAATCTTGTTTTTCGTGGTATCAATAGCCGATTCGAGCCGTGGCTGCTGGGCTAAAGCAACAGAGGCAAAAAGCAGAATCGTTAATGTGAAAATGTTTTGTTTCATTTTAAAGGCTATGCCCGTGATTTGAAATATCCCAATAATTTGGTGACGTAGCTTTCATCAACCCGCGTATTGACAATCCCGGATCCGCATTTGCTGAACGTTTCACGAAAATACTTCATCTTATCCTGATAATATTTCTCGTATTCGAGCCGTGTCGATTCTGTCTCTAATACACATATGACGCATCCGACGACTA
>JAEYZX010000073.1 GCA_023427845.1 Bacteroidota bacterium | reverse complement strand
CCCGCATGATATGCATTTGACGTTCCCAAAGTACTTGCTGCGTTTCATCTGAATTGACACAAAAGAGTCCTTCGGTTTTTCCGTCCTCTCCCGTGATCGGACTATAGGAAAACGTAAAATAGGTTTCTTCGGTATAGCCTTTTCGTTGCATCAGCAACAGCATCTTTTCATCGTATGTCCCGATATTATCGCGCATGACAGCATCGACCCGCGGAATAAGATCGTTCCATATTTCAGGCCATATTTCACGTGCCGGCCGGCCTAGCGCAGATTTATGCTTATCACCAATAATCGACATATAGGCATCGTTGTAGATATTGATGAGATCAGGACCCCACCACACAAACATTGGCTGTTGCGAAGTCAGGATGATCCGCAAAGTTGTTTTGAGTGCCTGAGGCCATGATTCAGGACTGCCCAATGGAGTCTGGGTCCAATCTTTAGCACGTATTAAAGCCCCCATATGCCCGCCTTCACGAAGGAACACAGCATCGGAAGATGATGAAGCACTGTTCATTTGCTGTTTTCTAATTTAAAACCTGTTGCAACAGGTTGCTTAGTTCATTTATCGTGCATGGCTTCACCAGTATACCTGCTGCACCCAACGACATTATTTCTTCATTGACTTTTGGGTTTACTGCTGTGGAGTAAATATAAATTTGTGAATCGCGGAGCCTGTCCATGCCGCGCAACTCTTTGAGGCATTCAATTCCGTCCATTCGCGGCATGTTCATATCGATAAAAACGAAATCGGGTATTAATAGTGAATCTTGTTGAAGTTGCTCAACTGCGTCCACGCCATCTTTAGCAAAAAAACACTCTATAGTAGGATCGATCATGTGCATTGTGGTACAAAAAAAGTCCCGGTCGTCAGCATCATCATCGATAAATAAAAATTTCTTCTGAAATCCCATAACCTAGTTGGTATTTGGCAAAAATAAAAATAAAAATTAGACCATCCGTTGTTAACCCGTAACGAATCCTGGTCGGTAGGTCATTATGAATGACTTCTTATGATATCATTGGTTACAAACTTAATTTTCCAATATGTAATTTTTGTCTGCATCCACAATTTGGAACCGATAATTTTGACAGGATTGGTATACATGACATTGAGTTTTAGGTTGGTTACAAAATTGACGATTTATCACCCCATGTCCTTTACAGTATTACGCCGACAGGTTGCATAATTTTCACCTATATGCTAATAATATAACCTTTGACCCGAATTTTATAAGTTGAATTCCTACGAATATTCAAAACTTTGTGTGAATCAACATTAGTTCACATGAAAGCAATTTGGAGAGGTGGTATAAGTTTTGGCCTCGTAAACATTCCCGTACGTCTTTACAGTGGGTCGGTGACGCATCGAATTGATTTGGATATGATCCGTAAAAAAGATCAGTGTCAAATCCAGTATGTCCGCGTATGCAAGAAAGACGGGAAGGAAGTTCCATGGGAGGAAATTGCAAAGGGCTATAAAAAAGAAGACGGCGATTATATTATTCTTGACAAAGACGAAATCGCCAAAGCAATGCCCGAAAAAACTCAGACAATTGACATTTTTGAATTTGTTCTCGAAGATGAAGTTCCGTCGCAATATCTCGAAAAGCCGTATATAATCGAGCCCGAAAAACAGGCATCCAAAACCTATGCACTTCTTCGCGCCGCACTCAAAAAATCGGGAAAAGTTGGATTGTGCAAATTTGTGATGCGGACAGCGGAGCATTTGGGACTACTCAAAGTTGAAGGCGATGCGATTCTGCTGATCCAAATCCGGTTTGATCAGGATTTACGCGATCCTGCCGAGGCCAAAATTCCGACCGATATCAAAATCGAAAAAAAAGAACTCGATATGGCACTGACGATCATCGATCAGCTGACCGACAAATTCGAACCTTCAAAATACAAGGATACCTACAAAGAGGAACTTTTGAAACTGATCAAAAAGAAAGAAGCACTTCCAAAAGGCAAAAAACTTAAAGCCGACACCACTAAAAAGTCCAAAAAAGAACCGGCCGACAATCTGCTGGAACAGTTAAAAGCTAGTCTTGCCGCAATGCAGAATTAAGTATGGCACTCGAGAAATACAACGAAAAACGGGATTTCAATAAAACCAGGGAACCGAAAGGCATTAAAAAATCGTCTAAAGGAGAATTGCGCTTTGTTATCCAAAAACACGATGCATCAAGGCTCCATTATGATTTTAGGCTCGAAGTTGATGGTGTTCTCGTAAGCTGGGCGGTTCCAAAAGGACCTTCTTCCAATCCGGCCGACCGGCGACTAGCGGTTCATGTTGAAGATCATCCGATGGATTATATCGATTTTGAAGGTACGATCCCGAAAGGCGAATATGGCGGCGGAACGGTGATGGTGTGGGACATCGGAACCTATCATGCTGAAGGAAATGACGACCGCGCAAAAGACAATGCACTGATGAAAAAGCAGGTAGCGTCGGGGAATGTCAAAGTGGTGCTCAACGGGCAAAAGCTAAAAGGTTCATTTCATTTGATCGAAATGAAGGGCGAAGAGCGGCAATGGCTGCTGATGAAGGGCAAGGATGAATATGCCGATAAAAAAGCTTTTGAACAATTGTCTGTTTTAACGGGCCGCGACCTCGACGAAATCGCAAAAGGCGACAATGTATGGAGGAGCAACCGGCAAAAATCGGAAAAGACCGAAAAGAAAGAGAATCCCGAATCCGAAGAATTGCGCCCTTCCGCTTCACCTACATCCGCCGACGAATTCACTGCCGAAGATCTTGCCGATGCAAAGCCTTTGAAAGAATTCCCATACGACTGGCGGCCGCAATTGGCAACACTCGCCAACGAGGCATTTGACAATGAAGACTGGATTTTTGAAGTAAAATACGACGGATACAGGGCACTTGCCCAAATCAGCGGTGGAGACGTGAAATTGATCTCGCGTAATGGAAACGCTTTCAATTCTAAATATCCGGAGATTGTAAAAGAACTTCAAGAAATTTCGAACGACCTCATACTTGACGGTGAGATTTTAATCGAAGACACAAAAGGCAAGAGCCGTTTTCAATGGCTGCAAAACCGCGATAAGAAGCCGAAGCAGGGAAAACTCCGGTTTTACGTATTTGACCTTCTATATTTCAACGGCTATGATCTGCGTGGTCTCGAACTTGTTCTGCGAAAAAAAATATTAAAGGCACTGTTGCCAAAACTTCCGAACATTATTTATTCCGAACACCAGATCGGAACCGGCATTGCAGCATTTGCCGAAGCCGAAAAAGCCGGTGGCGAGGGAATTATCGCTAAAAAAGCCAGCTCAAAATACCACAGCGACAAGCGGACAAAAGAATGGCTTAAAATCAAAACCGAAAAACAACAGGAACTGGTGATCGGCGGATTTAAAGACCCACAGGGAAGCCGCAGCGGACTTGGCGCATTGTTATGTGGATATTACGAAAATGGCGAGTTGAAATTTGCCGGAAAGGTCGGCACCGGATTCACTGAAGCAATCTTAAACGATCTTCGCAAAAAATTAGATAAACTTGAAAGAAAGATGTCACCTTTTGTGAATCCGCCCAAAGAAAAAGGATTACACTGGGTCAAACCCGAATTGGTCGCGCAGGTGAAATATTCTGAAATGACCGAAGCAAATACAATGCGCCATCCGGTTTATCTGGGACTTCGAAACGACAAGCGTCCGGAAGAGGTCACACTTGAAGTGCCACAGGTCGATACCGAGGAAGTTCCGGGAAGTACTGCAGTATCTGAAAAAGAAGAAAAAAAACCGATAAAGAAGCAAACTGCGAAAAAGGGAAAGTCCGAAAAAAGTACTGATGAAAAAAAATCGGCTGCTTCAACAAAAGACACATCGGTAAGCGAACTGAAACCAAAAGCTAAAAAAGCGGCAGCAAAAGAGAAACCTGCCGCGGGAAACACTCCCGCGAAGTTTGGCCGGGTCGAATTTACCAATCTTGATAAGATTTTTTGGCCTAAAGAAAAAATTACAAAGGGCGATGTGATTGATTATTACGATTTTGTTTCCGACTTTATTTTGCCGTATCTGGTGGATCGTCCACAATCTTTGCGGCGTACACCCGACGGAATAAAAAGCGACGGATTTTTTCAGAAAAACGTAGCCGGAATGGTCCCAAAATGGATCAAAACCAAGAAAATAAAATCCGAGTCGAAAGACGAGCCTATCGAATACCTATTGTGTCAGGATAAAGAAACGCTGTTGTTTCTCGCCAACTACGGCTGCATCGAACTCAATCCGTGGAGCAGCCGCGTCGGATCGCTCAACAATCCCGACTATATAATCTTCGATCTGGATCCGAAAGATGCGCCGATGAAAAATATCGTCAAAACCGCATTGAAGGTAAAAGAAGTCTTGGATTCACTCAAGATTCCGGGTTATATCAAAACTTCCGGCGGAAATGGCCTGCACGTATTTATTCCGGTGCTTCCTAAATATACGTATGAACAAACGCGGGAAATGTCGCATATTATCAGCCAAATGGTGCACCGCGAACTTCCCGACATCACAAGCCTTGAACGAATGCCAAATAAGCGCAAAGGAAAAGTCTACCTGGATTTCCTTCAGAATGGGAAAGGGAAAACAATGGCGAGCATCTACTCGATCCGGCCTCGTGAAGGAGCTGGTGTCAGCACGCCGTTGGAATGGGATGAAATAAACGATGACCTCAACCTGAAAGATTATAACTTAAGGACGATCGTGGGCCGGCTTGAGAAAAAAGGCGACTTGTGGAAAGGGATTTTTGACGATGCCATCGATCTGAAAGCACTATTGAAAAATTTATAGATTTATCGCCGTCTATACTTATTATATACCGGAAGCGCCGGCTCGTCGAAATCAATTTAAAAAAAGCCACTCGAAAGTGGCTTAAATTTAATCAGTGTACAACATATGCGCGAGTCGTTCATCGCGGTTATATACATCATCGAAAAAGCGCACCACACCTTTATCATCAGCGATTGCAGTGAAATACGTCAGATATACAGGAATCTTTCGTTTTAAGGCATAATGTTTTTCTTCTCCCGCATGCATTGCTTCATCGATTTTTTTGGCGCTCCAGTTCTTGTCATCTTCCAGAATTGCAACGGCAAGATCACGCGCTTTTTCAACCCGGACGCAACCATGGCTCAAAGCACGGTCATCCCTTTTAAAAAGGCTTTTCGCAGGAGTATCGTGCAGGTAGATGTTGTTGCGGTTCGGAAACATGAATTTTACCAATCCGAGTGAATTATTTGGTCCGGGGCGCTGCCTGATCCGCTCTTCATGCCATTCCATGTTGTGTGATTCAAGATAATTCGGATCGGCTTCAAGCGCCGGCAATATTTCCTTTTCAGTAATGCTTTTCGGAACGTTCCAATACGGACTGAATACCAAGTAGCTCATCTTTCCACTGAAAATCACGGTCTTGTTCAATTCCTTTCCAACAACGACATTGGATTCAAGCCGGGTTTTGCCATCCTTGACATACCTCATCTTAAACTGCGGGATGTTGACGAATATAAATTCTTCATCGTCATCAATTGCATCCGACAGCCATCGGCATCGTTCCATATTGACCAAAATTGTTTTAATCCGTTCTTCAACCGATTTATTAAGGCTGCTGATTACGGAAGGCCCGGCGAGACCATCAGCCTGAATCCCGTGTTTAGTTTGCCAGTCTTTCAAAGCATTTACAAGTCCGTCATCGTACAGCGTACTTTTATTGTCGGATGAAAGATAACCTGCAATCGCAAGCCGTTTTCTTAATTGTGCAACCGCAGGCATGTTGTCTCCGGGTTTAAGCGATTTCACGCCCTCGGGCAGCGTAATGGTTCCCCACCCGCCCTTAGACCGGATTTCGCGGTAATGATGCAGCGATTTTCGCAAGTTATAGTAAAGCTCAGGCATCGCCTCTTCATCTTCTTTGATCAAATCCTTGTCGTCCATCAGTTTGTCTAGATAGTCGACATAAGACATCTTCTCACGCGGAAGGTACCATCCAAGTTCACGGCTCTTTTTTGGATCGAGGCCGTCGTAAACTTTCTGAGCGTAAAAAAAGTACATTGAACTTATCAGAAGCTCTTTCTCCAAATTTGGCTTTTTCCTGTCATTTGAAAAGATATCATCAATTTTCTCCTTATACGGAAGTGGTGCAGGAACTCCCTCTTTCTCGATTTGACTGGCCCTGTTGTATAAAATATCTGCAAAATCAACCCGGCCATCATCGTCGTACCAGACAAATCGGTAGTTGTGTTTATTATAAAGTTCGGTTACATCCTCTTTGTATTTGGCAAAATCAGGATGGTTTTTAAAAAACGAATCAAGTTGCAGGCTATCGATCGCAAATTTATCCGAGGTCGCGACCTTGTCTTTCTTTTTGCATGAGGAAACTGTTGCAAGCATCATAAAAATGATGGCAATGCTGATATATTTAAAGATTTTCATTGGTTTTGAATTTTATTGTGAAGCTACTGGGGCAATATTGAGAAACTTGATGTTAAGCCGGCGAGATCGTGCCTTCAACCGAGTCGTCGTAGGTTTCGCCAACCACAGCACCATAGGCCCGCTTTACCATCGCAACAGCCATCCCGTGTTTTGTGTCCCAATAATAGCCCTGCGAAGGGTTAACTTTAATTACCGTGATCCGCGGATCCTCTTTTCCTTCGGTAAACCAGGTCTTCATGAAAGGATTCCACAGTTCTTCGATTTTCTGACGGTCGGTTGATATTTGAGCGCGGCCATAAAGCATCAGGAAATCGCTATGGGCCGAACCCTGAAAAAGTAACTGTACTGCGGGATCGAGTGTAATATCTTTGTTTTTATGGCTGTCGGACGCGCTAAGGAACCAAAAATTTCCGTGCTCGTCGATATGTTCGGCCGCCATTGGCCTAGTCCTGAACGGTTCACCTGTCTTTATACGCGTACAAAAAAAACACGAACCTGCTTTTTTGGCTAATTCGGTAATTTTATCATGTGCTTCCTGTCCGATTAGGTTCTTGAAATTATCTTCCGGCTGATTGTTATTTATGCTGTCCATTGTTTGATATTTAGTTTCTGTAAAAATACTGCGCGCCAAATATCTTATGTTACAGTTTTAGATAGGGATGTTATAAAATTATATGAAACAAAAAAACCGAAACGAATGTTTCGGTTTGTGGGCGATACTGGGTTCGAACCAGTGACCCCTACCTTGTCGAGGTAGTGCTCTGAACCAGCTGAGCTAATCGCCCGAAGGTGCTGCAAATTTAACGTCTAATATTTAATCTGCAACAAAAACAAAAAATAATTTTGGCCAGGATTGTTTTTTCCTGCTTACTGAGTGGCTTTGTAGTGGACTTCCGGAAGATTTCGTAGTATTTCAGCACTTTTTTCTGGAGTGATGTCGCGCTGCGCCTCGCCCAGCATTTCATAACCTACCATAAATTTGCGGACGGTAGCCGAGCGTAATAAAGGCGGATAGAAGTGCATGTGGAAATGCCACTCCGGATGTGACTGCCCGTCGGTTGGCGTTTGGTGGATTCCGGCTGAATATGGAAATGAAGTTTGGAAAAGGTTATCATAACGTACTGTCAGCATCTTGAAAATCGCCGCAAAATCACGAATTTCCCGAGACGTCAAATCGGTAAGATTCCCAAAGTGGCGCTTGCTGATTATCAAGGTTTCGTAGGGCCAGGTCGCCCAAAATGGAACCACAACCGCAAAACATTCGTTCTCGAGTACAAGCCGCTCTTTTTTCTCCAGCTCTGATTTCAGGTAATCGGCCAGCAGGCTCCGACCGGTTTTCTCATAATATGATTTGAGGTTTTGCTGTGTTTTTTCAACCAGGGTCGGAAGTGACGAC
>JAEYZX010000070.1 GCA_023427845.1 Bacteroidota bacterium | reverse complement strand
GTTTTGAAATGTGTGGATAGTTGATATTGATCTGTTCCTTATCAAAATTTTGACCGTCAACCGTGGCTATTATTTTTGCGTCGCTAACGTCTGCATTTGTGGGCGGATTTATATTAAAAACGACGGTTTCTTCACCACCGTTTCTAAGAATCGCAAACGGAATGGATGCAGGGCTGACTTTCCATTGTGGCGGTACCTGAATTCGCACATTTCCCGATACATTGTCGCGGCCGGCCTTTACAATTACGGATATCTGTTTTGAATTGTTTTCCGGAAAAATGGCGACTTTATCCAAGACGGTTGTAGTAACATCAGGAACTATGTCAAAGGGCTCATAAACTTCACCTTTTGCATCGTCATTATATTTATAAATCACCTCGCGTGTAAAAGGTATTGTAATTCCGGCGATAGTAATGTCAAAGTTAACTTTTACTTTACGTATGACGTCCGGAACACCGATCTTGCTCTGGTCTGAAACACGGTACATTCCGATTGACCCCGTTTCCGTTAACCAGTAAGGTTGAGTAAAATCGATGCTTTTTGGAAGAGGAATCCGAACAGTGGACGTGTACCTTTTGTTCAATTGCAGCGGAATGTTTGAATTGCTGTTGTTTGTTGCAGGTATAGTGGTTACACGTGCAATCTGCATTGCAACCGGACTGCGATTGATGGCTTCCAATTCGACAGTCAGAATATTTCCCGGTGTGGTTTTTTGCTGTTCTGCGACTGCTTCAAGATATAATCCGGCGCAGGCTGCAATGACCTGTTTGATTTCATCCGATTTGATTGTTTTCCAATGCAAATCATCTAAACGCTGGATCATCGAATAGGCTTTGACCAGGTCAGGAATGCTGGCGGATGGGTTTCGGAAATCGAATTGTTTTTGTATTTCCTCCAAAAGATCGCCGATTGGTTTTCCATTTTTTACCCGGTTCCATGAGGTGTCGATTCCGGCAAACAGGTTTTCTTTCGACTCCGGAGCAGATCCTTTTATCAGCTCCAGATATTCGGTCTCATTACCGCGGGTGCCTGTCGCCCCAAAACCTTGCGACTGGTGGCAACTTCGGCTGAGTGCCGCAATTTCCTGATTCGACATCCCGAGTGTCGGATAATAAACACCTATGTCAACTTGATAAAGATGGGACTTGTCCATCTTTTCGAATTTTTCCTTTCCATAGGCCCACCAAGAAGTGTTGTAAAAAATCCGAGTTGGCTGCCATGTTTTGAGTGAATTCAACTGTGATGCGAAAGCGGAAGCATCGCCTGTTTTGTCGAATGCTTCGAGACTCAGCATTGCCGAGGCAGTATGATGTCCGTGCGTCGTGCCCGGAGTACGAGCATCAAATCTGTTGATAATTATATCGGGACGAAATTTTCGGATTATGTAGACCATATCGGCCAAAACCGAATCTTTATTCCAGATCGCAAGAGTCTCATCAGGGGTTTTTGAGTAGCCAAAATCATTCGCGCGACTAAAGAATTGTTCGCCACCGTCGATTTTGCGTGCTTCGATAAGCTCCTGTGTACGTATCACGCCCAGTAGTTCACGCAGTTCGTGTCCGATAAGGTTTTGTCCGCCATCGCCTCGGGTCAGTGATAAATATCCGGTCCTCGCATTTTTCTCATTGGCGAAATAGGAAATGAGCCGGGTGTTTTCGTCATCAGGATGTGCGGCTATGTACAATACGGAACCCAAAAAATTGAGTTTTTGGATTTGATTGTAAATATCTACCGCGGAGGGTTTTTCGGGTTTTTGACCAAAGGTATGGACAGAAAATAGTAGGAGCGCGAAGGCAAAAATAATGCGAAGCTTTAGCATTTTAGGGTTAGTTTGCAGTAGCTTCAAATGTACTAATTAAATAAAAGGACACTTTTAATTAGAATGACTTTAACATTAGTTTGCCGCCATCATCTTCTTGATCTTTCCATTCGGCGCATAAGGATATTGCTTTTTATGCAGCGTGATGAATTGTGTTGGATCTTCATCATCGTAATCGGTTATCGCGACACGGCATTTATTGTATAACGAATATCCTCTGTAACCTGCGGGAATATCCGTTGCGGTGATCCACTGACCTTGCTGCTTGAAATAATAGATGTTTTTCTTAGTATCAAAATATGCTTCAAGATTGGGAAAGTAGTAGTACCGCAATTCACAATTTGTTACCGGATCAACCAGTTTCGGCGCTTCAGATGCTGATGTTTGAGCTTTTGCCGCAGAAATAAAAATCAGGAAAAATGCAATTAGAGTAATTTTTAAATTTTTCATGTTCTTAATTTTTGACATTAAAGATTTAGATCAATTGAATACCTGAATGTTAATCGTCGGTAAAAGAAACAAAATAATCGTTTAAATGCAAATATAATCGACGAAATGCATAAAAAATTTGTTAAACATCAGAAATCGCTTACTAAACCTCGCATTTTGGCGGCGAATATATAAAAAAAACGGAAACCTTTTGGTTTCCGCTTAATTAGATTTGACGGTATTCTAGTTATATGCCAATGCGCTTGCATCGGTTTTTGGCTCTTTGGGAGGTGCCTGACGTTTAGCAACGTATTGTGGAGGATATTGCTTTTTGTGTTCCTCTATGAATTCGTATGGTTCATCACCAAGATAATCAGTAATCGCAACTTTTTTTGAGTTGTATATGGAGTATCCCATATGGCCTGCGGGAATACGGGTTGATTCGACCCACTCTTTATTTTTTGAATATAGATAGGTAAGAGTTTCTGTATCAAAATATGCCTGAAGGTTGGGATAATAGTAGTAGCGGATATCAGTCGCCATTTCGTTTTCCAAAATTGTCGTGGCCTCCAAATTTAAATCGGGATACACATTGTTCTGTGCTGTACCAGTGAAGCTGAATGTCAACACAAATCCGAGGGTTAAGTATAAGGTTTTCATAATTTCTTCTTTTTAAATTAGCATATTCAAAGTTAATTTCGGGAAGGGCCTTTTTCATTACACAACTAATTTGGATGATTATATAATTTACACGGCAGATTTTAAAATTATCATAAAAAGCGCCGTGTTTTATACGATTGGTAAAAATATTACACAATTTCCATCGATTCATACAGATTAATTCAAAAAAAAAGAGGCCTTAAGCCTCTTTCATTTCTTTCTGACGAATCTATTATGCTTCGTCTTTAGTTGCCTTGACCAAACTGATACCAGAGATAAAGAATATCAATCCCAATACTCCGTAAATCGCCAGCACTTTGATATTCTGTACGCCGCCGCTGGTGTTTATAAACATATATGCCGCATAAATGAGACCTATGATTCCCAGGATTGTCAAAATGGATCCAAAAATTCTTTTGATATTCATATTTATAGAATTAAAATCAATAATAGTATAATGATTATGATGGCTCCAACCGAAAGATAAATGCCATTTCCGGTCGATTTCAGTTCGGTATTGATTGCACGAAGTTCTTTACGTAATTCTTTACGTTCTGCGCGTGTTAAGGTTGATTTATCCATTGCCCGAATTTCATCTACACGCGACAACAGCGTCTTTACTCTTTCCGGTACCTCCGGATCGACGGGATTTGACATCGAAATTGGCTCAGGTGTTGCTG
>JAEYZX010000063.1 GCA_023427845.1 Bacteroidota bacterium | reverse complement strand
CTGGCAGGCAAGAGGTGACCGGTTCGAATCCGGTATTCTCCACAAAATTAAATTACCCTTAAAATCTGATGATTTTGAGGGTTTTTTTATGTGCATTTACGAACTTTGAAATAATAAATTAGGTAATATGATAAAAGCAAAAGGTTACGCAGCACACGACAGTACTTCCGATTTGGCTCCGTGGGATTTCGAGCGGCGGGAAGTTGGTCCACATGACGTTCAGTATGATATTTTATTTTGCGGCGTCTGCCATTCCGATTTACATCAGGTTCGCAACGATTGGGGAAATGCAAAATATCCGATGGTCCCCGGACATGAGATCGTTGGGAGAGTTGTAAAAGTGGGTGACCATGTCACAAAGTTCAAAATTGGCGATCTGGTGGGTACCGGTTGTTTGGTCGACTCGTGCCGTACGTGCGACAATTGCAACGACGGACTTGAACAGTTCTGTGCCAAAGGAAGTTCGGGAACCTATAATTCATTTGAGCAGGACAAAAAAACACCCACTTATGGCGGGTATTCCAATACTATTGTCGTCCATGAGGATTTCACTTTGCGAATTCCCGAAAATCTTGACCTTGCCGCAACTGCCCCACTTTTATGCGCCGGGATTACCACCTATTCGCCGCTAAGGCATTGGAAGGTTGGAAAAGGACATAAACTTGCTGTTTTGGGATTGGGCGGCCTGGGTCACATGGCAGTCAAATTCGGCGTCGCATTTGGTGCTGAGGTAACGGTTTTGAGCACGTCGGCATCTAAGGAAGAAGATGCAAAAAGATTGGGCGCCCATCATTTTGTAAATACAAAAGATCCCGAGCAACTAAAAGCAGCGCAGGGAACATTCGATTTTATCCTCGATACGGTTTCGGCAGACCATGATTTGAACATGTACCTTCGGCTGTTACGCACCAACGGAACCCATATATGTGTAGGAATTCCGACGGAGGCCTACAAAGTGATGGCCTATAGCATAATCGGCGGACGAAAGAGCCTCGCAGGATCAAGTATCGGCGGGTTGCCTGAAACTCAGGAAATGCTCGATTTTTGTGCCCAGCACAATATAGTATCCGACATCGAAATGATAGACATGAAAGACATTGAAGCTGCTTTTAAAAGGATGCACCAAGGCGATGTCCGCTATCGCTTCGTAATTGATATGGCGACACTTTAATTCTGAACTGAACATAAAAAAAGCAACCTTATGGTTGCTTTTTTATTATCTAATAAGATGAAATTACTTTGGTAATGGCGCGCCAACGGCAACTGAACAAACATGTCCCGGCTCTCCATGTGCAGGATTCATTCCCGGTGCAGTGGTGTTTGAAGTCGGTGTCTGCAATATTGCAGGTGGGGCAGGTGCCGGCTTTGAATTGTTATTTGTGGTTGTGACTTTAACATTCGAATTCCCGGTTACAGTTCCGTCAGAACTGATTTTCGTGGTCGAAGTTGTGCTTCCTGCTGCCGGTTTCGCTGAGTTTAGTGGTGCTCCAACCGCAATATCACATCGGTGTCCGGGCTGGCCGTGCGCCGGGTTCATTCCGGGTGCTGTTTTAGTGGCAGTTGCCGCTGGTGTTACCGGCGCTGTTGGTGTTGCCTGTATCGTTTGTGCCGGAGCCTGTTTTGCCGGTGTTGCGGCAGGTTGCGCTCCGCCTAATGGCGCGCCCACAGCAATGTCGCATCGGTGTCCGGGCATTCCGTGTTCAGGATTCAGGCCTTGTCCGCCTGCAGGTTTTGCCTGGGCTGGTGGCGTGGTCGGTAAAAAGCTTTCTGCGGAGTTTGTCACAGGAGCAGCAGGTTCAATCGCCGCTGTTTCTGTAACTGCGGAACTTTCCTGAGGCTCAAGTTCATTATTCTTGCACGATGTTAAAACCAGGGAGGCAACAACTAAACTATAAAATACTTTCATTGTAGTTAAAAATTAAATAAAGATTTCAAATATAAACCTTTATAATTAGGTGGGCATTGTACGGCAACATTTTACGTGTTAAAGTTTTCTTTAGAAGCCTCGCTAGAAGAAGGCGCGGAGTTGAACGCTTCCGGTGTGGATTGCCTTGCTGGCCTCGCTTTTTCGGCCTTGATAGTTAATGTTGATGTCGAGGAATTGCGTCAGGTTTTTTTGAAGCAATAGTCGCCACGTCATGTTTTCGCCCGGCTGCAAACCTTCGAGCATCTGATAGGCAACAGGCGAAAGGACGTTGCCCACATATTTGTTTTTATATAAAGAGAATTCGCCATTGATCGTAATCTTGTTTTCATTTGCATACAAAAATGATGTGCCAACCCGATGCTGGTTCAGCGATTCTATGTCGGTTAACCGATTTTCCTTCAGTTGGTACTCATAAAACACATCCCAGCTCGCGTTCTTCGAAAACAGATACGAAAGTTTGGGTGCCAGCTGATAACCTTTGATATTATAATTTCTGCTGATTATGCTGTCA
Source organism: Bacteroidota bacterium (assembly GCA_023427845.1). GTDB lineage: Bacteria > Bacteroidota > Bacteroidia > Flavobacteriales > Flavobacteriaceae > Flavobacterium. Next base: position 4,600 of record JAEYZX010000063.1, on the reverse strand, counting down.
ATTCCGCTTCCTGTATTTTCAGCGTATAATGACGATCCCAGCGTCTTTGCGGCAAAAGCGGTTAGCCAGCTTTTCTGTATCAGATGCGAATACTGTATTTGATGCGAATCGTTGCTGCTTTCCTGTGAACCGTACGACAACTGATTTTTCCCTCGGCTTTGCAGATAAGTATACGTAACCGAATGCCGCTGTTTTCCGCGGTTGTAGAACAAGCTGTTTCGGAAACCTGAGTTGAGACCAAGAAGGTCGTCACCCAAACTAAACGGATTCAGATCAAAATTGCTGCCGTTACGTTCAACTTTGCGGTCAATTAAAAACGAGGTCTGGTTGTAAAAATGCGAGATGAATTTTTTGAATCCGGTCTTGCTTTGCCAGTTGATCGGATTTAATGTAACTGCAACCGAAAATTTATTCTGGTGGGTTTTGATGAACGTTTGATTCGGAAGAAAAATCCGCACATATTTTGCCTGATCGGAAAATTGCGCGACTTCAAACTCCTCGAGTTCCTGGATACCATTTCCATTATAGTCGTTCCATGTGTAAATTCCCTGTCCGGGTTCCACTTCAAGATAGGTGAATTCCTGTTGTGGAAGTGTTCCTGATGAGGTTTCATAACTGGTTGTCAGCGAAGCAAACTGATCAAAAAACCGATCGCTGTAAAGCAGGCGTGAATTCAACGACGGCTCATCGGCAATCGCCGGATCTTCAAAATCAAGATTTCTGTAATTTATGAACAACGCAAGGTTGGTGTCCTCATTCTGGATCAGTTTTGATTTCAGATAGTAGGAAGTCGAATTATTGACCCTGTTCAAAACGCCGTTCTGCAGACTGTCGTTCGCGCGTCGCAGCAACCCGATTTCCATATAGACTTTCGTACTGTCGCCCCTGCCCACAAAAGTTCCGTATTCAGTAAACCGCTGACTCAACGCAGATAGCTGCCCGGTTTCCCGCAAACGCTGCTGGTTGTCCTCATGCCGTAATGTTGCACCGACCCAGTTTTTTCCGAAATGATATTTCGCATAAGACGAATTCCGAAGAAATTCCGATGTGGCATAGTCGCCATCGCTCTGCAGATAACTTCCGTTTGTTTGAATCGATAATTTGCTAAAACGAAACAACCCGTCAATGATGTGGCGGCTTCCCGAAAAACTCTCCGTAAAATCGAGCTTCTCGAACTGATAGCGCGCCGATCCTTTTTCGGGCAATGCAAAGTTGAGTCCCGAAATCAACAGGCTTTGGCTTCCACGTGGGTTCACGAGATTCCAGTCGCGATCAAACTCGATTGCGAATAGCCGTTCGATTGTTCGAAATTCCTTTTGGATAAACTGGTAATTTGCATAGGCGTCGACGTTCCATTTTCCGGTGTACAATCGTTGTTTTGCGTTGATTTTCCCCGCCAATCCGGTATTGTCGGTGTCATCTATATCTGAAAATAAATTTAAATCGTTGTTGCTGATTCCAAATTCAAAATCGACATTCGTCTTTTCGCCGGGATTGTATTTTCCCATAACGGTCGCAATCTGGATTTTCTCGGGAGCCGCCAATCGAACGATCGGAGCATAATCGCGTCCGGTTGGATCGCCATCAGGAGAAACATATTCATAAATCCGGCCGACAGCAGCAGTATTCGTGAGCTTATAACTTCCCTGGCCATTTCCGACGAACATAAACCGTACATTATACAATTCCTCAGTTTCATCATTTGAATATTCGAAAGCCTCGACTCCGCCAACAAGTACTTTGCGGTATAGGATTTTGTTCTCCGAATAGGTATCGACAAATGCCGATGGCGCGGTCATCAATTCCGGATTATCGCCCGCTTCCACTAAAACCTGCGCCTGTTCTTCTGATAAATTTTGCTGCAGTGGCTGGTTTTTCACATCATTTTCAGAATACAGATATCCGCCGATGCTCCATTTTTCGCGTTCGTGTGTCGCTCCGGCATATGTGACAAATCGCGTATAGTTTCGATCCGAAAATTGGTATTCAATATTTATCCGCATTTCAGAAGTTATCGGGAACAGCGAAGTGAAGGTGATTTCGCCGGCGTTGTAGTCAATCACATAGTCATTGCTTTCGCCGCGTTTCAGCAAAATTCCGTTCACATAAACGCGTTCCGAGCCCGAAATCACCAGTACATACAATTCGCCATTTGGTCCTGTCAGTTTATACGGCCCCTGATTGCCTTCCTGTCCGATGAAATTGCTTCGTGCATATTGTCCGCGAACAAGTGCCGCCGATGCGAAAATGGTGGTCTTTGCTTCAGGGGAGCCGAATTCAAACCTGCCCGATAACCCCTGCACCTTTTTATTGAAGTTCAGGAATCGCGACGTTCGGTTTTCGAGAAACAGATCGCCCGCGCGTATGCTCCATTTATTGCTGAACAGCTCAATGAAAATCTGATCAAACTCGTCGAGCTTTTGCGAATAACCCCCTTCCTGCAACGGAATATTGGTGTCCTGAATTGAAGCCCGCAAACTCACTTTATCTGAAATTTTACCGGTAATCTGCAGGTCCAACGCCGAGTTTACAACAGCATTCTGATTGTTTCCAATGGTAATGCCACGCGTTATGCTTCCCGATGTGTTGAGTCCGTCGAACGGCACAAAACGTTTTCGCTGTGAGTCGCTGACCTGAAACAGACTGCCTTGGGAAATATCTTCGCCTACAACGCGGCTGCGGTCATAAATGCTGTATTCGCGCGTCAGGTAATCGGGAAGTTTAAGATATTGAACAACCAAGGTGTCATTTGAAATCCTGGCAGTATCAATAAATTGTAATCTTGCTCTTGCAAAATCAATGTTGTATAGCGATTTGTCTAATGCAACCCCATCGCTATTCAGGATCCGAAAGAAATCGGGATTGAGGCTGACGCTGTCAATGCTGATGGTGTCAAGCGTCGGAACGACTTTGATGCTGTTATAAGCTGTAGTCTCTTCCTGCGAATAAACGCCGGAACAAAAGCAGATTGCAGCCCAGAAAAGCAGTCTTTTAAACATAGGGAATATAACGCCGATACTGCAAAAGTAGTGTGTTTCGGCAGAATTGGAGATCGGAACCGGATGATGATGGTTAATTCGATTACGTCATGCTCTCCTTTGTAACGAGCTGCATGGTTTCGCGGCTCACCTGTTTTAGCAGCACCTCTTTTCCTTTTTCGACGATTTTGGTCGATTTTTCGTCGAAGTGACGGATTGTATATAACGAAACGTTTTCGTTGTACGACACGCGGAACTTTTTGGAAAGTATGTTTTTCAGATCGGCAAAGTTGCCAAATTTATCATCGATGCAAACCGAAAAGCTGATAGCCGAGTTCTGAATCAAATGCACCTTCATCTTATAATGATGCAGCAATGCAAAAATTTCGCTGATGTTTTCCTCCATGATGAACGAGAAATCAATCGACGACAGCGACACCAGTAATTGCTGTTTTTTAACAATGAAACACGGAAGCGGCGGGTCTAGATCGGCGCCTCTTGAAACTTTAGTGCCCGGAAGAAGCGGATTCAAAAATGATTTTACGAAAAGCGGAATTTCCTTTTTTTGCAACGGCTGCAATGTTTTCGGGTGAATCACGGTCGCACCGTAAAAAGCAAGTTCGATTGCTTCGCGATACGAAATTTGATTCAGCAGCTTTGCATTTTCAAAATACCTCGGATCGGCATTCATGACTCCGGGAACGTCTTTCCAAATCGTCAGGCTTTCGGCATTCAGACAATACGCAAAAATCGCCGCGGTATAATCGGAACCCTCGCGGCCCAACGTGGTCGTAAAATTGTTTTCGTCCGACCCCAAAAAACCCTGTGTGATGTTGAGTACCTTTCGTTTTACATTTTTCGAGATATTCTTTTGCGTCAGTTCCCAATCTACATTCGCATCGCGATAATTGCTGTCGGTTTTGATGAAATTGCGCACATCGATCCAGTTCGTTCCTACGCCGCGAAAATTCATGTAATGCGACAATATCGTCGACGAAATCAGTTCCCCGAAACTGACTACCTGATCGTAAACGAAATTATAGTTTGGTGATTTATTTGTCGCAATAAAATAATCAAGATCGGTAAAATGGCGGTTGACCTCAGTAAAAACGGGATGTTTTTCATCGTCAAAAAGTTCAATCAGGATCTGGTTGTGGTATTTTTTTACGTCCTGTACCGACGATTTCAATGAAGCCGATTTATTGAAGTAATCCTTTATGACGACCTCGAGCGCGTTCGTTGTTTTGCCCATTGCAGAAACCACAAGCAGCACATCGTCTACACCTGTTTTTTGAAGCACGTCGTAAACGTTTCGGATTCCTGCGGCGTCTTTAATTGATGCGCCGCCAAATTTGAATATTTTCATGTTTAAGTCAAGTCAGGTTATAGGGATAAGGGATTAGGCATAAGGCATAAGGGATTAGGGATAAGTTAAAGAACAAGTGAAAGGAATTAAAGCTAACCTACAAAATCGGCAATTCCTTTCTGGTCCATTTGTGCGACAAGCCAGTCGTCGAGGATTTTGGCGCCGGTTTTCTTATAGAATTCGATTGCAGGCGTGTTCCAATCCAGGACATTCCATTCAATTCGACGTACGCCGTCGGCCTTGCCCTGTTTTATTA
>JAEYZX010000150.1 GCA_023427845.1 Bacteroidota bacterium | reverse complement strand
AGACAACATCGACAAGGCTAGTACGGGTATTAAAAAAATCATTTTCATAACGTATAATTTAAGGGTTTTGTTGGTGCTTTCAATCACCATGCCAGAACTCGGATTAGTATCGAACGAAAATACGCCGAAAGAAATGGGTATGTGTTATGAAATGTAGGGGAATAGTTATAAAATTTTAACATGGTGGATTATTAAACGGAATAGCTTTCAGCAATCAGCTAGCAGCTAGCAGCAAATTGGCGGAGACTGTGACTGTGATTGAAACTTTCTATCCCAAGCGCTCCTTCACCTCCCGAATCTCCCTTCGCAATTCCTTAAACATGTCTTTTGTGTTTTCAAGACCCGGATCGTCGGGTTCAAATTCTTTGGTCGCGATACTGCACGCGTATTCCCAAATTTCGAGGATTTCGGAAGCACGGACCTCATACGGCGCATAAACCGTATTGTCCGAATGGAGCATCAAAGCATTCTTGCCGTTCTTGTTGAGCCTTTTATAAACGATGCCGTGATTTTTGGTCACTACTATATAAGTGCGGCCATCCATCACGTCACCAAGCTTTTCGACGTATTGGCCCACCACAAATGAACCTTCCTTGTGCGGCGGCATCGAATCTCCATCAACCGGAAAAGCGCGGAATTTTCCATTGCGTAAAAAAGGCAATGAAACATGCTGCAGGCTTTCGATAAACTCCGGATCGGCATAACCCGTAGTATATCCGGCGCGCGCTTTATGCGGAATGATCTCAATGATATTCTCGCCTTGCGGATCGACCGTAATCGGCAGTAAAATCCTGTTATCTTCGAGTTTCAGCAAATTGTCAAGCGGAATTTTCCTAATATCGACCGATAACAGCAAGTCGATGCTGATGTTAAAGTATTTCGCAATTTTTTTCAATAGGTCATACGGAGGCTCCGAACTCCCGTCTTCATATTTAACGTATCGGCCACGCGTGATCATCAGCGTCTCGGCCAGTTTTTCCTGTGAAATTTTTTGCCGGAGGCGAAGGTTTCGGATGTTGTCGGAAAATACAGACATAACAATTTTGTTATAATTTATAACATCAAATATAAAATAAATTGTTACAATCTGCGCTAATTTTGTAAAAAAAAGATTGACTATGGAGCGGGCGATTGTACATATGGATCTCGATACGTTCTTTGTATCGTGCGAAAGGCTGACGAATTCGGCATTAAACAACATTCCGCTGATTATCGGCGGCGGCGAAAGAGGTGTGGTCGCTTCGTGTTCGTATGAAGCGCGAAAATTCGGCGTACGTTCGGCAATGCCGATAAAAATGGCGCTTCGGCTTTGTCCGCAGGCAAAAGTGATGAAAGGCGACCTCGAATTGTATTCGCAGTTGTCGCAAACCGTAACGCAGGTGATCGAGGAAAAAGCGCCCGTGATGGAAAAGGCGAGCATCGATGAATTTTATCTCGACATCACGGGACTTGACCGGTTTTACGGCTGTTATCAATGGACCAATGAACTCGCGAAGTCGGTTACCAAAGAAACCGGCCTTCCAATCAGTTTCACGCTTTCTGTGAACAAGACGGTTTCCAAAATCGGTACCGGCGAAGGCAAACCCAAGGGAAATCTTGAAATTCCCGAAAAAATGGTAAAGCCTTTTCTGAATCCGCTTTCAATACAGAAAATCCCGATGGTTGGAGATGTGACGTTTCAATTGCTCTCGCGTATCGGAATCCGTACGATACAGACACTTTCCGAAATGCCTCCCGAGGTGCTGCAGCAGATGATCGGAAAGAACGGGATCGAGCTCTGGAAAAAAGCAAACGGAATCGATAACAATCCGGTCGAGCCTTATACCGAACGCAAATCAATATCGACCGAACATACGTTCAAGGAAGATACGATCGACATTGCAAAACTGAAACGGGTTTTGTCAGGGATGGTCGAAAAGCTCGCGTTCCAGCTTCGTTCGGAAGAATGGCTCACCTCAACGGTCGTGATCAAGATCCGTTATGCCAATTTCGATACCGAAACCAAGCAGTGCAAAATCGCATACACATCGGCCGATCATGTACTCACGCGGCATGTTACCGAATTATTCGACAAATTGTATCAAAGACGGATGCGGCTGCGGCTGATTGGCATCCGCTTCAGTGGGCTCGTACGCGGCACCTATCAAATCAATATGTTTGAAGATACCGCCGAAATGCTCGCACTTTACCAGGCCATGGACCGGATGAAAAAGCGTTATGGTTTTCATGCGGTGATGCGGTGCAGCGGGGCGATGCTTGTGAAGACGGGTTAGACCATTTAGACTCGCTACGCTCTTAGACTTCTTAGACTCGCTTTGCTTTTGGATTTCTTAGACATCCTCTTACAGGCGAGCAGTCCAAAAGTATAGCGAGTCCAAAAGTATAGCGATCTATCAATCTGCAAATCTATCAACCTAAAAAAATGTTCCTCAACTGCCACTCCTACCATTCCCTGCGCTACGGCACAATCCCGCTGACCGATTTGGTACAGCAGGCTGCCGTGTGCAATGTAAAAGCGATGGCGCTGACCGACATCAATACGGTGACGGGCATTTATGATTTTTATAAGGAATGCACTGAACTTGAAATAAAACCGCTGGTGGGGATTGAGTTCCGGGACAACAATAAATTGCTTTATATAGGTCTGGCTAAAAACGCAAACGGAATTGCCGAAATGAACCGTTTTCTTACCAAACACAATCTCGATGGTACGCCCCTGCCCTTCCCTGCACCACAATTTGAAAATGCATTTGTGGTGTATCCGGCCGAAAATACACCGGAAGTTTTCCGCAACCATGAATTCGCCGGAGTCCGCCCCGAGCAACTTCCGATGCTGTTCAATCCGGTATGGAAAAGCCGGCTTGAAAAGATGGTGATACTGCAGCCTGTGACCTTTCGGACGAAAAAGGAATTCAACCTGCACCGCATCCTTCGCGCAATCGACGGCAATGTGCTGCTTTCAAAACTGGGCCCCGATGAGTATTGCAGCCCTTCTGAAGTGATGACAACGACCGAAGAGCTGCTCGTCAAATATGCCGATTATCCGCAAATCATTGCCAATACGCAAATGATTGTAAGCCAATGCAATTTTGAGTTCGATTTCTCGACGCCAAAAAATAAAAAACATTACACCGGAAACAGGAAAACCGATATCGAATTACTCACAAAACTCGCCCATGAAGGAATGTTGCGGCGCTATGGCTCCGATAATGCGAACGCAATCGCACGCATCAAAAAAGAACTCAAAGTAATTGACGAGCTCGGTTTCAGCGGTTATTTCCTGATTAATTGGGATATTGTACATTACAGCCAAAGCCGTGGTTTTTTACATATCGGCCGTGGCAGCGGCGCCAACAGCATCGTGAGTTATTGCCTTGGGATTACTGATATTTGTCCGCTTGAACTCGATCTGTATTTCGAACGGTTTTTGAACGTAAACCGTAAGAATCCGCCTGATTTTGACATCGACTGGAGCTGGAAGGAACGCGATGAAATTTTGACCTACATCTTCAACAAATATGGTCGTGAACATGTGGCGTTTTGCGGGACGAATGTCGAATTCAAGTACCGGTCGATTTTTCGGGAAGTCGGAAAAGTATTTGGCCTTCCGAAGGAAGAACTCGATGCGCTTGCGAATTCGCCCATGCAGCAGCACGATCGGAATTCGGTTGTGAGGTATGTGCAACAGTACGGCATCATGCTCGAAAAATACCCGAACCAGCGCAGCATGCATTCGTGCGGAATCCTGATTTCGGAAGAACCGATCACCAATTACACGGCACTTGAAATGCCTCCGAAAGGTTTCCCAATCGTCCAATTCGACATGCATGTGGCCGAGAATATCGGTTTTGAAAAATTCGATATTTTGAGCCAGCGCGGAATCGGGCATATTGACGATTCGGTCAAGCTGATCGAAAAAAACCGCGGAATTAAAGTCGACATCCGCGACACAAGGATTTCAAAAGACGAAGCCACGGCGAATGAATTCCTCGGACGTGGCAAAACCATCGGATGCTTTTATATCGAGAGTCCGGCGATGCGCGGGTTGTTACGCCGGCTCAAATGCAACAACTACCGCACGCTTGTCGCGGCCTCATCGATCATCCGGCCCGGCGTTGCGCAAAGCGGAATGATGAAGGAATATATTTTCCGCCACAATTATCCCGACCGGTTTGAATATTTTCACGAGGTTTTCAAAGAGCAGCTCGGCGAGACCTACGGCATCATGGTGTATCAGGAAGACGTGATCAAGATTGCATTGCATTTTGCCGGCGTCCCTGCATCCGATGGTGATATTTTACGGCGTGCGATGAGCGGAAAAGGGCGTTCAAAATCGGCTTTGCAGAAAGTCAGGGATAATTTCTTTGCGTGTTGCGAGAAAAAAGGCCATCCGGTCGAATTGAGCCAGGAAATCTATCGCCAGATCGAATCGTTCGCAGGATATTCGTTTTGCAAGGCGCACTCGGCTTCGTATGCGGTGGAAAGCTATCAAAGTCTTTATCTCAAAGTGCATTATCCGGTCGAGTTCATGGTAGCCGTGATCAACAACCAGGGCGGTTTTTACCGGACGGAAGTCTATGTACATGAAGCGCGGATGTCGGGTGCCATAATCCATAATCCGTGTGTCAATAAAAGCGAATATACTACAACACTTTACGGCACCGATGTATATTTGGGGTTCATGCATTTGGACGGACTCGAATCCAAAACCGCACTGCGGATCGTAGCTGAGCGCGAGGCCAACGGCGATTATGCATCGCTGGAGGATTTCATCAACCGGATACCGATCGGGATTGAAGGCATACAGATATTGATTTTCATCGGGGCGTTCCGGTTTACGGGGCGCACCAAGAACGAGCTCCTTGTGATTGCAAGATTGATATTGGTGAATTTCCGTCCCGAGAACCGCAACCTGATGCTGATCCGCGAACCTGTGAAGGAGTATAAACTGCCTGTTCTGGAACGATCTCGTTTTGAAGATGCGTTCGATGAAATCGAATTGTTGGGATTCCCGGTTTCGTGTTCTCCGTTCGATTTGCTGGTTACGAAATTCCGTGGCGATGTTTTGGCAAAAGACCTTACCAAACACCACAAAAAAACCGTTCGGATGCTGGCGTACCTGATTTCCCGAAAGCATGTGCCGACAAAAATCGGCGCAATGTATTTTGGAACGTGGATCGATGCCGAAGGAGAATTTTTCGATACGGCGCATTTTCATGATTGCCTCGAAAAATATCCGTTTCGCGGTGGCGGATGTTATTTACTGCTGGGCAATGTCGAGGTCGATTATCATTTCCCGACGATAACGATCACAAAAATGGCAAAGATGCCGTTCATTGCCGATCCGAGGTATTCGAATTCTAAGGCACGGCAGTTCACAGCACATGAAAACCTGCGTGAAGACGTTAGCATGACACAGCGGGCGCCGTATCCTCAGGAACATGAAATCAATTTGCCCAGACATAAAATGAAACAATAGACCGTTTCCAGTCAAATCATCAAATTGAAATCGGCAGTCGGGGCTGCCATCATATTGCGATTTTGCATCTCGTACCGACTGCGAATAGCGTTAACTCTGTAAATTAATTCACAAATCCTATAACAGCAAAATACCGTATTTTCGACAGATTTGTGATATATACAATATCATGCCTGAAGGCCCGACCATCGTTATCTTAAAAGAAGAAGTTGCTGAATTCAGCGGCAAGCAGGTGATTGCAGTTAGCGGCAATTCTAAAATTGACCAGCAAAGGATAGAAGGTAAAATCATCACTGAATTTAAGAGCTGGGGAAAACATTTCCTCATTTGTTTCGACGATCTTACGATCCGCATCCATTTTCTTTTGTTTGGCAGCTACCGAATCAATGAACGCAAAGAAAATCCGGCAAGACTGTCGCTTAAATTCGAAAAAGGTGAAATCAATTTTTATGCGTGTTCGGTAAAATTACTTGCAGGGGATGTGAATGCTCACTATGACTGGTCGGCCGACGTGATGGCAGATGAGTGGAATCCACAAGCGGCGAAACTTAAACTTCAAAAGCAGCCAAAAATGCAAATCTGCGATGCGCTTCTCGAACAGGATATTTTTGCCGGGCTTGGAAACATCATCAAAAATGAAGTACTGTACCGCGTGCTTGTACATCCCGAGGCGCTCACCGAAGCAATTCCCGAAGACAAAATTGACGAACTCATAAAAGAATCACGTATTTATAGTTTTGAATTCCTTGAGTGGAAAAAAAAATACGAACTCAAAAAACATTGGCTTGCGCATACGAAAAAGTGCTGTGTCCGCTGTGACCTGCCCCTGATCAAAAAGCAGACGGGAGTCAAAAAACGCAGAAGCTTTTTCTGTGAAAATTGCCAGATTCTGTACTAATGAAAAACAAAATTTACATAGGTACATCCAGTTACAACAACCGGTTATGGCAGCCGCAGTTTTATCCTGAAACGCTACCGGGAAGCAAATGGTTTGAATTTTATTGTGAGCATTTTATTACATACGAACTCAATGTCACCTTCTATAAATTTCCGACTGTACGTACACTGCAGAGCTGGTATAAAAAATGTCCGTCTGGTTTTCGGTTTTCCGTCAAAGCACCAAAGCAGATTACGCACACAATGAAGTTTGAGGGTTGCGAAACTGAACTGGGACAATTTTATTCAATTTGTCGTGAAGGATTGCAGGACAAACTCGGTTGTGTACTGTTTCAGCTTCCGCCAAGTTTTTCCTATACGCCTGAGAGGCTACACCTCATACTTCAAAAAGTCGATCGCAGCTTTTCGAATATAATCGAATTTCGAAACGCGAGTTGGTGGCGTGACGATGTTTTTACGGCTTTATACGAAAACAATATCACTTTTTGTTCGGTCAGTTATCCGGGCCTCCCTAACGAAATCATCAGGACTACTCCAACCGGATATTTGCGTCTGCATGGAAATCCGAAGTTGTTTTATTCCGATTATTCAGATGCTGAAATTTTAAGGTACATCGAAAAAATATCGGATAATGGCAATTTTCATGAATTTTATATGTACTTCAACAATACCGCAGGTTTATCGGGAATTAAAAATGCTTTGTTTGCTAATTCCATTGTGAATAAAATCGATTCTAACAAGTAAATTATGTAAAATAATCGCAGAAATTTAACATATTAACACCTATTACTTTATATAAATTTGCTTATATCGAATAATGAAAATGAAAAATTCAACCACTAAACAAACAGAAAAAGAACCCTTTCGTTTTCCAAAAGTCCAGACCGGTGTGGATGGCCTTGACGAAATAACCAATGGCGGATTTCCAAAAGGCCGGCCTACTCTGATATGTGGCGGCGCAGGTTGTGGAAAGACGCTTCTCTCGATGCAATTTCTTATAAAGGGCATCCTTGAATACAATGAACCCGGAGTTTTCGTGTCATTTGAAGAGCTAACAAATGATCTTTCGCTGAATGTAAAATCTTTGGGATTTGATCTTGAGCAATTGAAAGCCGATAAAAAATTGATTGTCGATCATGTTCGGGTCGAACGCTCGGAAATTGAGGAAGCCGGCGAATACGATCTCGATGGACTTTTTATCCGATTAAATCATGCGATCGACACCGTGGGCGCAAAACGCGTGGTGCTCGACACTATTGAATCGCTTTTTGCGGGATTGGATAATCAGGCGATATTGCGCGCTGAATTGCGACGGTTGTTCCACTGGCTTAAGGAAAAAGGCGTTACGGCAATCATAACGGGCGAACGTGGAGAGAAAACGTTGACGCGGCAAGGACTCGAAGAATATGTATCCGATTGTGTGATTCTGCTTGATCATCGGGTCATTGAACAGGTTTCGACACGGCGTCTTCGAATCATTAAATACCGTGGTTCGACGCATGGAACAAATGAATATCCGTTTCTGATTGACGAAAGCGGAATATCGGTATTGCCGATCACGTCCCTAAAACTCGACAATGAAGTTTTATCCGAAATTGTATCAACAGGTGTTCCAGAGCTGAATGAAATGTTTTCGGGCGGTGGAATTTATCGTGGCAGCAATATACTGGTGTCGGGAACCGCAGGAACGGCCAAAACGACAATTGCGGCCTATTTCGCCAATGAATCATGTGCAAATGGTGAAAGGACGATTTTCTTCGCATTTGAGGAGTCGCCACAGCAACTGATCCGAAACATGAAATCGATTGGAATCAATCTTGAAAAACATATCAAAAAAGGCCTTTTGATTATTCATTCATCGAGGCCAACATTGAACGGGCTCGAACTCCATCTGCTGACATTACGAAAAATGATCAAGGAATTTGCCCCGACTACCGTGATACTTGATCCTATCAGCAACCTGATAACAGTTGGGAGTCCGCACGAAGTCAGATCGATGCTTGTACGGCTTATCGACATGCTGAAACTTCATAACATCACCACATTGTTTACGTCGCTGAATTCGCAATACGATGCAGTACGTCCTGACTTGGCCGATGATTCGCTTTCGTCGTTAGTCGACACCTGGATCACGGTGCGCGATATTGAAGGCCAAGGCGAGCGAAACCGCGGATTGTTCATTATCAAATCGCGTGGCATGGGACATTCGAACCAGGTTCGTGAGTTCATCATCGGTGAAAACGGCATCGAATTGCTTGATGTTGAATTTGGTCCGGACGGCATTTTGACCGGCGCGGCACGTGAAACACATGCAATCAACAAAAAATCGTCGGAACTTAAGCTTCAAAATGAACTGATGCGGAAAGACCGTGAAATCGAACGAAAAAGAAAAGTGCTTGAATCGAACATCGAAACATTGCGCAATGAATTTGAATCGGTTGAGGATGAGCTCAGCCAGCTGAAGACACACGAAGCACTTCAGCAAAAATTAAAAGAACAACATCAGAATAAAAAGAGGAAATAATGAAAACGCAACCAGCGGAATGGCAATTGCTCTTATATATTGCAGGTCAGACCCCAAAGTCGATCAAGGCATTAAATAATTTAAAAAATTTAGCGGAAACGCATTTGCAGGGCAAATATTCGATAGAAATTATTGATCTTCTGCAAAACCCTCAGTTAGCAGAAGGTGATCAAATACTAGCGGTACCAACATTGGTAAGGAGATTTCCTGAGCCAATCCGTAAAATCATCGGCGATTTGTCGAATGAGGAACGCGTCCTTGTCGGACTCAACATCAAACCTTTAAATTGAAGTATGTGAAAAGCCCCACACTACCGGATAGATATCATTTTATTCTGTTCATTTCAGGCATGTCGGGCAAATCCCTGACAGCTGTCGAAAATCTACGCAAGCTTTGCGACAGGTACCTGAACGACAACTTCGAAATCGAGGTTGTCGATCTGAACCGCGATCCGCATCTGGCATCACAATACCAGATTATTGCGGTACCTACATTAATTAAAACCAAACCGGATCCGATCCGGACAATACTTGGCGATTTGTCGGATACGCCTAAAGTCCTCAGGATCCTTGAAATAGAGAGTTAGATTTGGAAACGAACGAACATATAAAAGCACTGCAGTCGCAAATCGACGAGCTGAAGAACCAGCTTTTTGAATCAAACAGCATAATCGAGGCGATTAAGGAAGGATCGGTCGACGCACTGGTTCTTAATAAGAATGGGCGCGCACATGTCTATTCGATTGAGAGTGCCGACTACACCTACCGGATTCTGATTGAGAAATTTGGCGAAGGTGCGCTTAGCATATCGGATGAAGGCCTGATTTTATACTGCAACGATGCATTTTCAAAATTAGTTGGAAAAGAATGCAGTCAGATTATTGGAACTTATTTTCAGGAATACGTTAATAACCAATCCGAATTTGCGACACTGAAGGAAGCTTTGGCTGCAGGACCCAGCAAAGGCGAATTGAACCTGCACGCCGACGGCATCGATATTCCGGTTTACGTTTCGCTAACCGACCTGCATCCGAATGTCGCTGCGATTGGTGTTGTGGTAACCGACCTATCCGACAAGCGAAAACAGGAGGAACTACTATTGAGCCATCAACTGCTTCTCGAAGCAAAAGTTCGTGAGCTATATGAAACCAATAAAAACCTTGAAGAGTTCATCCATGTGATTTCGCACGATTTAAAAGAGCCGGTAAGGAAAATCGCAACATACTCGTCGCACCTCATCGCTACCCGATCGGAAATGTCAGCAGAACGTGAGCTTCACAATCTGGCAATAATAAATTCGTCCGCACTTCGATTGAACTCCCTGGTGGATGACCTTGTCAAATATGCATTTGTTGCAACGCATGCTGAAGAATCCGAAGTGGATTTAAATAGCGTAGTCAAGGAAGTGCTGGAGGATTTGGAACTGTTCATAAAGGAAAATGATGCGGAAATAGACGTGGCGGATTTGCCTAAAATCAGCGGATCGCGCGTGCAGATGCGACAATTATTTTCAAACCTGATAGTCAATGCCATAAAATACGGAAAAGAAAACGTGCGACCAAAAATAACGATCACCGCCACCGAAACGCAAGCGCCTGAAGGTCTTGATGCCAAAATGCGCTACCACAAAATTCAACTGTCTGACAATGGCATCGGAATGGACGTGACACACCTCAATAAAATATTTACGATATTTCAGCGATTGCATCTACGGGAAGAGTACTCCGGCAACGGAATCGGACTTGCAATCTGCAAAAAAGTAATGGAAAATCATTTTGGTAAAATAGATGTTGAAAGTTCAAAAGAAGGAAGTACCTTTATCCTGTATTTCCCAATAAAAAACCATCTACCCAATGGCCGACTTTAAAGACCTGCACATCTTAATAGCCGAAGACGACCCGGACGACAGTGAAATCATCCAGGCAAGTTTTGCAAAACACGATCACTTTGGCAAAGTGGAAATGGTGACCAACGGTAAGGAATTACTCGACAATCTCAAAAATTCGACAACCCGCAAACCAGATGTTATTTTAACCGACATCAATATGCCCATACTCAGCGGCATTGACGTGCTTGAAGCAATATGTGGCGATAAGGACCTGGCTGCAATTCCGGCGTTTGTGTACTCCACTTCGATCAATCCGGTATATGAGGTGCGGTGCATGAAGCTCGGAACGAAAGGCTTTATCATCAAGCCGTTCCGTTTGAAGGACTTTGACAACATTCCAAATAAAATATTAGAGATACTTCAAGGTAAGTAGCCCCGAGCGGTAATTTTGTAACGAAAGCCTTTGAAATTAGGTGTGCCAAATGGACAATCCACGCTTCGAAGGCTTATTACAAACATTAAATTTCGCGGGCCATTTTCGCCAGTTTTTCAGGTTGATCGAACAGAAATAAAAGCGCGGCAATCGCCACGCTTATTCTAAATCGGTTCATATGCCATCTTCATCGGGTTTTGTCGGAATTTGCGGGCTGTGTCCGTCATGTTCACGGCGTTCGGCTTCACTATAGCCGCTTCCCGTTGTAGAGTCGCTGCCAAATTCAGGATCGTCGGCCGATGTAAAATCCGATGAAACCGGATTATAATCAGATGACTTATCGTCGCGGTTTTTATTCTTCGATTTGTCTTCCATGATGTGTATAATGCATTCCGCCTTGCGCGCCTATGGTTTGGTACGGGCGTCTGATTGCAGTGGCTTTTTTAGTTTTCTTTTCCTTCTCAAGTTCCTCTTGGATAACTGCGACGACACCTTTATACTGATCACTCAGTGCCACAATCAAATCGCCCTGGCGGGATGTTGCCATTGCGTGGCGGATAGCGTCGCTTTCTTCCGATATCATTTCATAGGTGACATCAGCGCAGCCGGATTGTGCGATTCCCTCCATCAGAAGTTCATTGATTCGTTCCTCGGTACGGTCGCGCAGATCATGCTCCTGCCTGATGATAATATGATCAAACATTCGGCAGGCAATTCGCGCACATTCACGAATATCTTCATCACGGCGGTCGCCAATCCCTGAAATGATTCCAACTTTACGTTGCGCAGCGACTTGCTTTAAGTAGTCGTCCACAGCGAGATATCCGGGCGGATTATGCGCATAATCGACCAAAACTTTAAAATTGTTGAATTCAAATAAATTCAATCGGCCGGGAGTTTGTTCAAAACTCGGCTTAAAATCGCGGATACAATTTCTTATCTGCTCGATGGTGAAACCCCAAAGATAACCGGCAAGCGATGCTGCGAGTGCATTCGCAATCATAAAGTTACATTTTCCTTCGCAGGTAAGCGGCACTTTGGTTGCCTCTTCGATCCGAATAATTTCATTTCCGTTTATAATCGTTATGTATCCATTTTCAAATACCGCGACCGGTCCACCCTGGGCAAGTTGCCTCTGGATAATCGGACTCTTAAGATCCAGGCTGAAAAAGGCGACTTTACAATCGAGTTCACGTGCAATTTTTACGCACTGTTCATCATCGGCATTAAGTACTGCCCAACCGTCTTTTTTGACGCTTCGGGCCACAACTGCCTTGACATTGGCTAAATCTTCAAGTGTATTTATATCGTTTAAACCAAGATGGTCTTCTTTAATGTTGGTTATGATTCCGACATCGCACTTATCGAAAGAAAGTCCCGAGCGAAGCAATCCGCCGCGGGCAGTTTCAAGCACCGCAAATTCAACCGTCGGATCGCTTAGGATTACATTTGCGCTCAGCGGCCCGGTCGTATCGCCTTCTTCTATCAGAAAATCGTTGATATAGATCCCGTCGGTAGTCGTGAAACCTGTCACAAAACCACTTGACTGAGCAAGATTGGCCAAAAGTCGCGATGTTGTCGTTTTTCCGTTGGTTCCCGTAATTGCAATAATTGGAATCCGGCTTGATTTCCCCGGCGGATAAAGTGTATCTACCAC
>JAEYZX010000116.1 GCA_023427845.1 Bacteroidota bacterium | reverse complement strand
CTTCGACGTCTGCTCACAATAGCAAAAGGATTTGGGGCGCACGTAGATTGCCTTTACGTCAAAACGCATGGTTCGGATGTAAAGGATGTCGTAATAGCAGATTGGAAATTCCTTTTTAAGGATGAGGATATCAGTATCCACATTCTCGAAAGTGACGATGTTGAAGGCACAATACTTCAATTCATTTCTGAACATGACACACATTTGCTTGCGCTTCACAGCCATAAACGCGGATTCTTCGAAGGATTGTTCCATCACAGCCTGACGCAAAAGCTGGCGTACCACGTTCAGATACCGCTGATGGCGCTTCACGATGAAGAATAAAAAAACCGCATCGTGAATGCGGTTTTATATAAAAAATCGATGTCTTAGTTATTCAGCATTACCGGCATGACAAGCATGGTAACGTTTTCGCCATCTTCTAATCCGTCAACGGGTGTCAGGATCCCCGCGCGGTTCGGAAGCGACATTTCAAGCATTATCATATCCGATTGCAGGTTTGTCAGCATTTCGGTCAAAAATCGTGAATTGAAACCGATCTGCATGTCGTCGCCCTGATAATCGCAGGTCAGCCGTTCCTCGGCTTTGTTCGAGTAATCGATATCTTCGGCAGATATATTGAGTTCCGCCCCGGCAATCTTAAGCCGGATCTGGTGCGTTGTTTTATTTGAGAAAATCGCGACACGACGTACTGAATTCAGGAACAAGGTCCTGTCGATAAGCAGTTTATTCGGATTTTCTTTAGGTATGACGGCTTCGTAATTTGGATATTTTCCGTCGATAAGCCGGCACATCAAAATATAATTATCGAACGAAAAAGTTGCATTCGATTCGTTGTATTCTATTTTCACTTCTGCATCTGAAGCTCCCAAAATGCTTTTGAGGATGTTCAACGGTTTTTTAGGCATGATGAAGTCGGCAACCTGTGAGGCGCGGACATCCGTTCGTGCGTATTTCACCAATTTGTGTGCATCAGTTGCTACGAATGTCAGCCCTTCCGGCGAAAACTGGAAGAACACACCCGACATCACCGGACGCAAATCATCGTTTCCGGCGGCAAATATCGTTTTGCTGACTGCGGTGGCTAGAACATCGGCAGGAACCAGAGTGGTTGAAGGATCGTCAAGATTCACCGATTTAGGAAACTCTTCACCTGGAGCGTATGCAAGGGCATATTTCCCCGAATTAGAGCTAATCTCGATCGTGCTGTTTTCTTCGACAGTGAATGTCAGCGGTTGTTCAGGAAATGTTTTTAGGATTTCGAGAAGCAGTTTCGCAGGAACAGCGACACTTCCAACGCTTGCAGAATCAATTTCAAGTGTGGCCGACATTGTGGTCTCAAGATCGGATGCCGAAACCGTAAGTTTATTATTATCTAATTCAAATAGAAAATTATCTAAAATAGGTAAAGTATTGTTGCTGTTGATGACGCTTCCCAAGACCTGAAGCTGTTTTAATAAATACGAACTCGATACAATAAATTTCATTTCCCTTATTTTTTATATTGGGCCTCTGTTGGAAACCTCAGACATTCTACAAATATATCCCAAAGAACTTTACATCTGCAACTAATTTATTAACATTAGCGGGCATATTTTCTCCTGCGCAGGAACGTAAATACGAGTCCAAATAACAAGAGTAACACTATTGGTAATCCGACTGTTAGCGTTTGAGCGAAGGTGTAATTTCGGTAGACTTTTTCCTGGTCCAAAACAGGCAGGCTGACTTCCTTACTTCGAATGTTGATAAGTCCGTTATCTTCGAGTAAATAGTTGACGCTGTTCATCATGAATTCCTTGTTTGCGTAAAGCGTGTTAGTCCATTTATCAAAGCCAAGTTCGAGTGGCTGAAAATTTTTGTCGAGTTGGTTGCGGATGATATCGCCATCCGATACCACAATCATCTTCGATGGCTTGCCGGTAGTTGCGAAAGTAGGTTCGTCAAATGGCAATACCCGGTTTTCGAAAACCGAATGGAAATTTCCTTCGAGCAATACCGCGACCGGAATGTTTCCGCCGCCGGAGAACTCGGTTTGCTCAGGCCGTTCCTGTACCATCGCAAGGCTGACTTCAACGGGAGTTCCTATAAGTTTTGAATATGGCGAAGACTGTAAGAGAACCGTTTTCCGGATATCATTCTGAAGCAATTCGATTCCGCTTGCGAATTCAAATTTGAGCACGTCAAGGTTATTGACGATCGGATGCGCGTTTTCGGGCGGATAGATCATGGGTGAATAAAACCATGGGAATTGGGTGTATTGTGTTGCGCTTCCCTGCTGGCCCGTTGCCAATGAAATTGGCGTTGCCATTATGTCTTTGATCAGATGCGGCGAGATCCTGATTCCATATTTAAAGAACATGTCGTTTAGATTCAGGTCTTTCGGAAACGCAAGCGATGTTCCGGAATCATTATAAAGACTGTCCATTTCCATGCTGACCTGATCGATGAGCCACATAGTTTTACCGCCATCGATAATAAACTGATCGAGCACCATTTTTTCCTGATCGCTAAACTGTTCGGTCGGTTTTGCGATGATCGCCAGATCGTATTGTTTCAAGTGTGCCAGTGTGCCGTTCGGACGTTGCGGAACGGAGTCCAATGTGACCGGGGCGATGTAATAATTTTCACGCACCTGCTGAAGGAAATCGGCTATAAGCAGATCGTGCAGCTGGCCGTTGCCTTTGATGATCGCCACTTTCTTCTGCTTTTCCTTCGCAATTGTATTTATAGCATTCGCAAATGCAAATTCAAGGTGTTGTACCGAACTGATGACTTTCTCGGCGGTCGTTGCACCCATCAGATTTTTTAGCAACGGTACTTTTGTGCTGCGGTCCTGATACGACGCGATTGCCCACGGAAATACCACTTCCTGGGTTTGCTTCCCTTTGTCGTCGACGGTGACGCTGATTGGCGTTAGACCGCGATCCATAAAGGCCTGCATAATGGTATCGCGCGTTTCTTCATCCTCGAGCGGATTGATGAACTGGAAATCGATATTTGAATTGTAGGCTTTGAACTCTTCGAGAAGTTGCTGCGTCTCGGTTTGCAGTTTCTTGAATTCGCCCGGAAAATTACCTTCCAGGAATACATCAACAATCAGCGGCTCATTTACATTTTCGATGATCTGCAGCGATGTTTCGGAAAGCGTATAACGTTTATCGTGTGTCAGGTCAAAACGTTGGAAAAATACGTTGCCAACAATATTTGCTACAATGAGCACGACAATAATTATAGCGAGTTTTTTGATGTTATTTTTGTTTGATGGCGTCATTACGATTTAAAAGTATTTAATTTATAAACAGTAAATGATAGGAACAATATCGTTACGCTAACAAAATACAGGATGTCGCGAGTATCAAGTACGCCACGGCTCATGCTTTTAAAATGGCTGTCCATACCGATAGAAGAAATTGCGTTCTGTGCCGATGTTATAAACCCTGAAAGTCCTTCCAATCCGTAATAGAAAAAGAAACACAAAAACACCGAAATGATGAACGCTACAATTTGGTTTTCGGACAGTGTGGATGTAAAAATGCCGATCGCGGAATATGCCGCAACGAGGAACAACAATCCGAAATAGGAGCCCATTGTACTGCCCATATCAATATTGCCCTGCGGCATTCCGAGGTTCGAAAGCACGCCTACATAAATCAGGGTGGGCAATAAAGCGATGACGATCAGCAGCATGGCGCCGAAGAATTTTCCGCCTACGATTTGCCAGAGGCTCAACGGTTTGGTAAGAAGCAGTTCAAGCGTGCCTTGTTTTCTTTCGTCCGAAAAACTTCGCATTGTGACCGCCGGGATCAGGAATATCAGGATCCAGGGTGCCAATGTGAAGAACGGCGTCAGGTCGGCAAAACCACTTTTCAAAATGTTGTATTCGCCATCAAATACCCATAAAAACAGCCCGTTTAAAATTAGAAAAATCGCAATTACGAGGTATCCGATCGGTGATCCGAAAAATGATTTTATTTCCCTAAAGAGTATTGCTTTCATACTTTTATGATTATTCCAATGTCACTAATTTGTTTACGCTCCAGGCTTCGGGTTTGTCGTTGAAAAGTTTTTTGGTAAAGGACCAGACATCATAAAAAAGTTCAGATTTCCTGTAATTTTCAAGATGCTCCTCAGTTTCCCAATAACTATAAGTAAAGAAAATATTCTTACGTTCCCGGTCCTGATACAGCTCTAAGAAACGATTTCCCTCGGCATTTCGTATTTTCTGTTTCATTTGTTCGAAATTCTCGAGAAATGCCGGAATGTTTTCTTCGTGGAAACTCAATTTTACGATACGTACTAACATCTAATAAAATTTAATTGTGATTACATCGCGATATCCGATTCCAAGCAGACTGTTGGCGCTTCCGACAGTCGCCGGATTGCTTCTGAAAATTGCAATCTCAAGAAAACCCGCCTCGTTGAAAATCGCAACCTTTTCGCCCTCGTAATACTTTAGCGGATATTTGTCGGATGTGGCAACATCCGAATATTTCGGCCAGATATTTTTGATATTGTTTCGGTTGCGCTGCGTCAGATGTGGATTCAGCAGGATTTCGTACGGACGACCTTTTGCCGTCTTAAGAAAAAGTTCCTTCGTGATGTTGGTTACCACATTACCAAAGTGATCAATGTAAACCACATAACCTTTTATTGAATCAGAAATGTCGGAGACCGTTGGCTGCATTTCAGTCACCTGCCTGATTTCCGAAATAGACCGTCCAACCACATTCAACAAACCGCCTTTTGCCAGATGGCATGCAACGGTAACAAACACATCAAGATCTGTTGCATCAATGGGAAGCCGGTCGTGAATATTAATTGCGACCATTTTTTCAGGAACGATTTTATGTGTCAGCATTCCCAGAATCCCATTGTCTGCACAAATAAAAAAATGACCGTTCCATTGGATTGCGACATGCTGATTTTCCCGTGTCTGTTCGGCATCAACGCCAATTAGATGAACGGTTCCTTTCGGAAAACTTGAATAGGCGGCGCCAATGATATAACTTGCTTCGGCCGTATTGAACGGATCGATGTTGTGCGAGATGTCAATAATCGTCACATCGGCGAATTCTGTTAGGATTTTCCCTTTCAAAGCCCCAACGAAGTGGTCTTTCAATCCGTAGTCGGTTGTAAGGGTAATTATAGGCATAAATTGTTTATAACTATTGCGGCGGCGCTTATAAAATTGATTAAATTTGAAATGCAAAGCTAATAAAATTAAACCCAATCTTTAATTTAATACACCTCCATTTGAACGAAAGAATTATTGAACTCGTTGATATTGCCCCAAAGGATTTTTGGGGCGCACAGGACACCCATCTTGAAACCATCAAAAAATATTATCCCAAACTAAAAATTGTCGCGCGGGGCACCACTATCAAAGCTTTTGGCGAGAAAGAAGTGCTAGACGAATTCGAGTTGCGGTTCAACAGGCTGATGCAGCATTTTAGCCGCTATAATCGGATAGACGACAATGTTATTGAGCGTGTCATCCAAAGCAATTCGCAAGACGAGCAGCGCATGCCCGATCATGATAAAATTTTAGTGCACGGAATCGGTGGCAAGATCATAAAAGCGATGACGCCTAATCAGCAATTGCTCGTGAATACAGTCAATAAAAATGATATGGTATTTGCGGTGGGACCGGCTGGAACAGGTAAAACGTATACAGGCGTTGCGCTGGCGGTAAAAGCATTGAAAGAGAAACAGGTCAAACGGATTATTCTTACCAGGCCGGCAGTAGAAGCAGGGGAGAACCTTGGCTTTCTTCCGGGCGACATGAAAGAAAAGCTCGATCCGTACATGCAGCCGTTGTATGACGCATTGCGCGATATGCTTCCGCCGCAAACCCTCGAAGATTATATACTCAAAGGAATAATTCAAATCGCACCATTGGCTTTTATGCGCGGCCGTACGCTCGACAATGCATTCGTGATTCTGGATGAAGCGCAAAATACGACACACTCGCAAATGAAGATGTTCCTTACCAGGATGGGAAGGAATGCCAAATTCATGATAACCGGCGACCCGGGACAGGTCGATTTGCCGCGACGGACAATCTCGGGACTGAAAGAAGCGCTGTTGGTGTTAAAAGATGTTGAAGGAATTGGGATCATTTACCTCGATGATAAAGACATAGTGCGCCACCGACTCGTCAAAAAGGTCATTGATGCATATAAACAGATCGAAAACCACGACTGATGCTATTTCAATAGGATTGGCGTAGCGCAAGAGAGGATTTTATTGTTCCCGACGCCGTTGACCGCACGGGCGAAGCAAGCCTAACGGCTGCAATCGGGTTACCGCGAATCCTTTGAAATCTCTTCGAAAGACGCTACTTTTGCGCAAACACAACTTCAATGAATACAATTACTGCAACAGATTTCAGTTTCCCGGGTCAAAAATCGGTTTATCGTGGAAAAGTCCGCGAAGTTTATAACATAAATGACGAATTATTGGTGATGATTGCAACCGACAGGCTTTCGGCATTCGACGTTGTGTTACCCGAAGGGATTCCGTACAAAGGCCAAATCCTGAATCAAATTGCCACGCGTTTTATGGAAATGACGCAGGACATCGTCCCAAACTGGCTGATTGCTACGCCTGATCCGAATGTTGCCATCGGACATTTATGCGAACCGTTTAAGGTCGAAATGGTGATCAGGGGTTATCTGGCTGGTCATGCGGCGCGCGAATACAGATCGGGGAAACGAACTTTATGTGGTGTTGATCTTCCGGAAGGCTTGAAGGAAAATGACAAGCTTCCTGCACCAATCATTACTCCGACTACAAAGGCAGCGAATGGCGAGCATGACGAGGATATTTCACGGACGGATATTCTTGCAAAAGCCATTATAAGTGAGGAAGACTACATCGTATTGGAAAACTATACAAGGGCACTGTTCCAACGGGGAACGTATATTGCGGAAGAACGCGGACTATTATTGGTCGACACCAAATATGAATTCGGCAAAACCAAAGACGGGCAAATCGTACTGATTGACGAAATCCACACGCCTGATTCTTCCCGATATTTCTATAAAGAAGGTTATGAACTGCGGCAGGAGCGGGGCGAGGAACAAAAGCAGCTGTCAAAAGAATTCGTTCGTCAATGGCTGATTTCAAATGGCTTTCAAGGAAAAGAAGGGCAGTCAATCCCAGAGATGTCGCCTGAGTACATCACTTCCGTTTCTGACCGTTATATCGAGTTATACGAAAACATAATTGGCGAGCCATTTGTTAAAGCGGACATCTCCAAAATTCACGCCCGTATTGAACAAAATGTTCTGGAATTCCTCCAAAAGCACAATTAGTTCAAGGTTTATTACTTTCCGATTCTTTGATTAAATCGGTGAGTCACAATTTCTTATATGTTAAAGTAATGTTATAATTTAATTTTTTGGTAACGTATAGCACACAAGTGGCGTCTATAAAGCATCATCAATTAATTAAATATTTCATTATGAAAAAATCACTTATTTGTTTCGGAATTGCTCTTATGACTTTCAGCAATTTTGCGATGGCAGAAAATCCTGCCAACCACAAAGAAAGCATCGAGATCATTAATGGCCGCAGTGTTACTCCATTGTGTACTGCAATCAGTAAAGGCGACATCGCAATTGTCCGTAAGTTCATTGAATACGGTGCAAATGTGAATGAAAAATCAAACGGCATGACGCCACTAATGATTGCGGCACGGTACAACAATGTAGAAATAATCAAATTACTTCTCGACAATGGCGCCGATCTTTATGCGAAAAATGAAAACAATTTTACTGCTCTCAAATTCGCGCAACTTTCCAATGCTTCAGAAGCAGTTGAATACCTGTCTTCTCGTATGAAAAAGTAGTTATAGGTGCGGCGGCAACTAAAGCCGCCGCAAACCCTAAT
This sequence comes from Bacteroidota bacterium, assembly GCA_023427845.1. Classification (GTDB taxonomy): domain Bacteria; phylum Bacteroidota; class Bacteroidia; order Flavobacteriales; family Flavobacteriaceae; genus Flavobacterium. The sequence goes on along the minus strand of JAEYZX010000116.1, from coordinate 570 downwards.
CGTTAAAAATTTGTTAAATTTAAGTACTATGTTAAACAAGATACCTTCCTAAAGATATACATTTGTCCAACAATTAATATCATCAAATCAAAACAATCACAATCATGAAACAATCAATCATTTTCAGCTCATTTCTGGTACTACTTTGCACTTGCGGCCTTGACGCAAAAGCTGAAGTAACAGACGCGACAAACCAGACAACCAGTGCAATGCACATCGACTCATTTAAGGTCAAAGGATCCGATGCCAGCAAATACTACATCGCAAACGAAACTGCAATCTTTGACCTGGAGATTTATTTTGTAGCAGGTTCGACACCTGTCGAACAACGGATTGCAGCGGATAACGAAATTATAGAAAGCGGCCTTGATAATGAAGACCTATTGGTGTTTAAAGCAAAATCGGTCGAACAGATTATCGCAGCTGACAACCAGGTTATCGAAGCAAACATTCCACCGCTCGCGCCCTTGCAAATTGTTGAAGTAGTTACTCCGACTGCAATTTGTACTCCCGCGCCGAAATCAAAAATGTAATCAATAAATTTTGATCATAAAAAAAGCACATTTGAAA
>JAEYZX010000095.1 GCA_023427845.1 Bacteroidota bacterium | reverse complement strand
TTATTTTCGTCGTGTTTATCTACATCTATTCAAAACATGCCGTGGTGCTCACTATAAAAGGCAAGATTGCAGGTCTGAAAGAAGGTGTGCTGAGTATCTTTAAAATGAAGAACAAAGGCGGATTCCTTTTTCATACGGCATTGATCTGGAGTTCATACATAATGATGTTTTATGTAACTATTTTTACGCTTGATGAAACAAGCACGATCAGCATTGGCGCAGTGCTCTCCTCTTTTATAGTCGGAAGCCTTGCAATTGCCGTGACGAGCAGCGGTTTTGGAACATATCCTGTGTTAATTGCAAAAATACTATTGTTTTACAGCATTCCTGAAACGGTTGGCACAGCATACGGGTGGATCGTGTGGACTTCCCAAATTGTCCTGGTGCTCATTCTGGGTGTACTGTCTTTTTTACTGCTTCCGGTATTTAATCGTAAGCAATAATTTTATATATTGGCGTTCCCGAATTGAAAGCCATAATCTTCCTGATTACACGATTTCAAATCACTTTCATATGAAAAATCTCTTTACTGTTTTTGTGCTTATTTTTACTTCAAGCACAATTGCACAAACCAAGTTCACTGACACCATTACTTCAAAAAAGCTTGGCGAAGACCGGGAAATCACGATTGCGCTCCCGCCTTCATACGAACGAAATACCAAAAAAGAATATCCGTTATTGCTGCTTTTGGATGGCGATTACCTGCTGGAGCCGTTTCTGGGCAATCTTAATTACGGTGCCTATTGGGATGATATACCCGAAATGATAATTGTTGGGATAAGCCAAAACAAGAACAATGAGCGTGAAGCCGACACGGAGTCGGGCTCCGATACCGGACTTCCTGAAGGAAAAGGCGCGAAATTTTTTGAATTCATCGGAATGGAGCTTATGCCTTCAATTGAAAGCACGTATCGGATTGCGCCATTCAGGATCATCGCCGGACATGACATGACTGCCGGGTTCCTGAATTTCTTCCTTTACAAAGACAATCCTGTTTTCAATGCCTATATATCGATGAGCCCTGAGCTTCCAATGGGAATGGAAGAACAGATTCCCGAAAGGTTGCAGCTTATCCAACAGCCATTATTTTATTATCATTCGACTGCCGATGGCGATATGCCTAAAATGCGCGAACGGATTAAACAATTTGACGCTGCGGCAAAGGCGATCAAGAAACCTACACTGAATTACGGATTTGACGATTTTCCAAATGCGTCACATTATTCGTTGGTACTGTATTCGATTCCCAACGCCTTATACCAGTTTTTTTCGGTGTACCAGCCGATTTCAATGACCGAATACACCGAGAAGATTTCAAAATTGCCGTCGGGCTATGTAGATTACCTGGTGAACAAATACGATTTCATGGAAAAAGAACTCGGAATAGAAATGCAGATCCGCGTCAGCGATTTCAAGGCAATTGAAGCCGCTATCCTAAAAAACAAAGCGTACACAGAATTGGATCGTCTTTCCGATCTGGCTAAAAAGAATTATCCAAAATCGATGCTTGCCGATTATCACAAAGGAATGATGTACGAAAGGATGGGCGAAACCAACAAAGCAATCAAGGCTTATATGAGTGGTTTCCAACGTGAGGAAATTGGCGATCTGACTAAAGACCTGATGCTCGAGAGGGCCGAAGCATTAAAATAATATGTCGAAACTAAAAACGACGTTCTTCTGTCAAAACTGTGGCGCACAGTATTCCCGATGGCAGGGACAATGCAACTCGTGCAAGGAATGGAATACAATTGCCGAGGAAATCATTCAGAAAGAGGAAAAAACAATCTGGAAAGCAGCCGGCGCCGATACCAAACGCGTGGTAAAACCTCTGAAAATCAACGAAATCGATTCGGCGCAGGAAATCAGGATGGACACCCGCGATGGCGAACTCAACCGTGTGCTTGGCGGCGGGATTGTTCCAGGTTCATTGATTCTTCTCGGAGGCGAACCCGGAATCGGAAAAAGCACGTTGTTGCTGCAGATATCACTCAAATTACCATTTAAAACGTTATATGTTTCAGGAGAGGAAAGCCAGAAACAGATTAAAATGCGCGCCGAGCGGATTACGCCAAATGGCGACAATTGCTATATATTGACCGAAACCAAAACGCAGAATATCTTTCGTCAAATTGAAGAAATTGAACCCGATGTAGTCATCATCGATTCGATACAGACTTTGCATACCGATTACATCGAAGCATCGCCCGGAAGTATTTCGCAAATCCGCGAATGCACAGCCGAACTCATAAAATTTGCAAAAGAAACGAATGTACCGGTTATACTGATCGGCCACATCACAAAAGACGGAAATATCGCCGGTCCAAAAATTCTCGAGCATATGGTTGATACCGTATTGCAATTCGAAGGCGACCGCAACCATGTGTACCGAATTTTGCGTTCACTCAAAAACCGTTTCGGATCGACAGCAGAACTCGGCATCTATGAAATGCAGGGCAGTGGACTTCGGGAAGTATCAAATCCGTCCGAAATACTGATTTCACATCGTGAAGAAGAACTTTCGGGAACAGCAATCGCCGCAACGCTCGAAGGCATGCGCCCGTTGATGATCGAAATACAGGCGCTCGTGAGCACTGCGGTCTATGGGACGCCACAACGCAGCACAACCGGTTACAACGCCAAAAGGCTAAACATGATTCTTGCCGTCCTTGAAAAAAGGGCCGGTTTCCGGCTTGGGACAAAAGATGTTTTTCTGAATGTTACAGGCGGAATCTCGGTCGATGATCCTGCGATCGACTTGGCAGTTGTTGCTGCCATCTTATCATCAAATGAAGATATTCCCGTAGGGAAAGACTTTTGCTTTGTTGGCGAAGTCGGCCTCTCTGGTGAAATCCGGCCTGTAAACCGCATCGATCAACGTATACAGGAAGCTGAGAAACTCGGCTTCTCGACAATTTTTGTTTCGCGATACAATAAGATATCACTTAAAAACACGTTGATTAAAATCAAATTAGTCTCCAAAATCGAAGATGTCGCAGGCCACCTTTTCGGATAGCGCAAAAAAACTTATCTTTATAATACGACCTACTAAATGCGCAATAATATGAGGACCCGAAAACAAAAAGTGATTCTGGCAGTAAAATGCATTCTCCTCATTTTAATACTGGCAGTCACCGCGGTGTTCATCTTTCGGGACAATATACTTCAGAAAGCCGTCAGCCGTGTCGAAGCAAAAATCGAGCGCGATTATGACAGCGAATTTTCTATAGGGGCAACCAAATTCAATGGGCTGTCGGGTATTGAAATGCACAACGTAATCTTAGTTCCTCATAACAAAGACACAATCCTAAGCGTCGAAAGCATCAAAACCAAAATCAATCTTCTTCAATTATTCACCGGCGATATCCAACTCGGCACACTAAACGTCCAGAACGGTTTTATACAATTGGTTAAGGACAGCACCGGGCGTAACTTCGACACGTTCCTACATCCTAAGAATGTAACGGCGTCCAAGCAAAAAAAAGCCGGTAAATCTAACATTGCCGAACGAACCTATAAACTTTTGACGAAATTCCTAAACCTTGTCCCGACCGATATGAACGTAACCAATGTTACGCTTCGGATGGACGACATGGGGCGGAAGATCACAATGAAAATGGATACGTTGCGCCTTGCCGACAAACAACTTGAAAGCTCCATAAAAGTAACAACCAATACATTCTCACAAAACTGGAAAATTGCGGGTTATGCAAATCCGCGTAAAAAGCAAACCGACCTCAGGTTTTACAACAGCGATGGCAGTGCGATAAAAGTTCCGTACGTAGATGAGCGATTTAATCTTCAATCGGGTTTTGATTCGATTCGGATGAAAGTCAGCGACATCGATATGGATGGCGACGAATTGCATATCGACGGATTTACATCGATCAATAATCTTGTGGTGAACCATGCCAAAATAGCATCTAAAGATGTAATCGTAAACAAAGCCGAATTCGAATACCGGCTTCATTTTGGCCCTGATTTCATGGCAATCGACAGCAGTTCGGTCGCTACTCTGAACGCCATCAGATTCAATCCGCATGTTGAATACAATGTCGAAAAGGACACCATTTATAAACTCCATGTCGATATCCCGAAGATGAAAGCGCAGGATTTCATAACATCGCTGCCAACCGGACTTTTCTCCAATTTTGAAGGCATGGTTGCCGAAGGAAATTTTGATTACGAACTTGATTTCATATACAACAAAAATAAACCTAACGCACTTGTATTCAATAGTAAAATCAACAAAGACAAACTCAAGATCGTAAAATACGGCGAGGCGAACCTGTCCAAACTGAACGGCGAATTTGTGTATCGCGCGATCGAAAACGGAAAAAAGCAACGCGGAGTTTTGGTAGGCCGTGAAAATATTTATTATACGCCACTTGAGCAGATTTCACCCTATTTAAGAAAAGCAGTGCTTACGGCAGAAGACCCGTCGTTTTATTCGCATCGCGGATTTATCAACGAAGCTTTCAAACAGTCGATAATCAAAAACATCAAAACAAAACGATTTTCACGCGGTGCGAGCACAATCAGCATGCAACTCGTAAAAAATGTATTTCTGACACGTGAAAAAACGCTTTCGCGAAAGCTTGAGGAAATTCTGTTGGTTTACATTCTTGAAAACAACAATATCGTAAGCAAGCATAGAATGTTTGAGGTGTATCTGAATATAATTGAGTGGGGACCAAACGTTTATGGCGCAGGCGAAGCATCGATTTTTTACTTTCATAAACATCCGTCGGAACTAAACCTCAACGAATCGCTGTTTCTGGCAAGCATCGTTCCTCGTCCCAAAGGGTTTATGTGGCAATTTGACGGAAATGCAAACCTGAAACCGTATGTCGTAAAACGAAATTCATACATGAAAAACCTGATGATGCGACGCGGATTAATAACGCCCGAAGATACAATTGCACAGACTAAAGTCGTTACGCTTTACGGAGCAGCACGTGGATACGTCAGTAAGGAAGAAGCCGAAATGGAAATTGATGTCGATACGCTTTCGATTGATGAGTTTGATTTTTAGCATTACCCGTAACGCCGGGATTATCTTAAATACTTAATAATCAATTCGTAATGTTTTTGTAATTGACAAAAATTGTAACTTTACTATTCATCCAAAATGCTTTGCCATGAATCTAAAAATTACAATTCTATCACTTTTTTCCGTTACAATTGCTACCGCACAAACTATTGACATTGAATCATTCGCAACCGGGTTTACGTCTGCAGTCGAAATCACGCATGCAGGCGACGACAGATTATTCATCGTTGAACAGGGCGGCAATATCAAGATCGTAAATCCCGACGGAACGGTTAACGCAACAAACTTTTTATCATTGCCAAGTTCATTGATTACATCGGGCGGCGAAAGAGGCTTGCTCGGAATTGCATTTCACCCCGATTATGGAGACAATGGGTTTTTCTATGTTAATTATACGCGTGCCGGCGATGGCGCAACCGTTATTGCGAGGTATTCGGTGAGTTCAGATCCCAATGTCGTCGATGCCGGAAGCGGAACCGTTTTACTAACTGTTGCGCAGCCATTTTCAAACCACAACGGAGGATCGATAAAATTTGGGCCCGATGGCTATTTATACATTGGGATGGGCGACGGCGGAAGCGGCGGCGATCCGGGAGACCGCGCACAGGACATTACCGAAAATCTAGGCAAGATGCTTCGGATCGATGTAGATTCGGGTTCGCCTTACGGAATTCCTGCCGACAATCCTTATGTTGGCGTTGCCGGTAATGACGAGATTTGGGCAGTTGGATTGCGGAATCCGTGGAAGTTTTCGTTCAACCGTCTTAACGGCGATTTGTGGATTGCCGATGTCGGACAAAATCAGATCGAGGAAATCAATAAGATTACTTTTCCGCTTACTCCGGGATTAAACCTCGGGTGGCGTTGTTTTGAAGGAAATGCGACCTATAACACAACCGGTTGCAGCGCTATTGGAAACTACACGATGCCGATTGCGCAATACACACATTCCGCAACAGGTGGCTGTTCGATAACAGGTGGTTATTTTTATACGGGAACGACTTTTCCAAATTTCGCGAACAAATATTTCTTTGCAGATTTGTGCCAAAGTAAGATTTATACGCTCGATGCGACAAATAATATTGCAGTTACCCCTAATTTACCAGGGTTGAACAGCATCACCTCTTTAGGGGAAGACATCAACGGCGAGTTGTATATTTCGTCTTCCGGAAACGGAACAATCTATCGAATCATCGATTCGTCACTTGGCACCGACGCTTTTTCAAAAGCAAGTTTTTCACTACATCCAAATCCCGCCAACGGTAATGTGCAGATTTCGGCAAGCGGTATCGAATATCCGGTTCAGTTGGCCGTATATGACCTGACAGGGAAAGTGCTGCTGAAACAGCAAATGAATCAACCGGAACAAAATACAATCCAAACCGATTTTCAGGCAGGATTGTATCTTGTGACGATTGAAGATAATGTTGGTAATATTGTGACCAGCAGGTTGACTGTTCAATGATTCAATGTACCAATTGATTAATGTAGCAATTAGGTGTCCACGCGATATTGATGAGCCTTATCATTGAGCTAACTTATTGGTACATTGTTACATTTCTACATTGCTACATTAAAGCTCGTTCAGCATCCTTGAAATCTCATCCAGCTTCGGGGTCAAAATAATCTCGATGCGTCTGTTTTTCGCTTTGCCTTCGGCGGTGCTGTTGCTTGCCAGCGGGGCGTATTCGCTTCGGCCGGCGGCTGTCAGGTTTTGACGGTTGATTTTCTTGTTTTCGCCAAGGATTGAAACAATTGCGGTTGCACGTTTGGTTGACAAGTCCCAGTTGTCGGCTATAGGGCCGGATCCGGCATAGGCATCGTCGTCGGTGTGGCCTTCGATCAATACTGAAATATCGGGATTGTCGGCAAGTACTTTTCCGACTTCGACTACGGCGCGACGTCCTTCGCTGCCAACTGCCCAGCTTCCTGAACTGAACAGCAGTTTGTTCTCCATCGAAACATACACCTTGCCATCTCGCTCCTGTACGGTAAGACCTTTTCCTTCAAAGCTGTTCAATGCTTTGGAAAGTGTTTCTTTTAGTTTTTTCATCGCGGCATCTTTAGCTGCCATCATGTTTTCGAGTTCCGTTAACCGGTCGGAACTTGCCTGAAGATCGCTTTTGAGTTTGTTGAGACGCTGTTGCTCGGCTGCGAGTGTTTTTTCTTTGGCTTCAAGCTGTGCAAGAAGTTCACGGTTTTTGTTCATGTTTGACTGCAATGCATCGTCGCTGTTTTTCTCGAGCGCATTGTAGGACGCCTGCAGGTTTTTCAGGTTGGTATCGGCTGCGGTATATTGCGAAAGGAATTTATCCCGGTCGGCTTTTGTTTTTGCAAGTTCAGCCTGAAGCGCGGCGTACTCCTGATCCAATTTATTTTTAGCCTGGTTCAGTTCGTCATTTTCATCCGAAAGGCGACGGTTTTCCTTACGTGCATCGGCGTATTTGTTTTCGAGCTCGGTATAGACTTTTTTTGAAACGCATGAAGTTGAAAGTGCCATGATTAGCAATGCAACTGAAATTCTCTTTATCATCATATTTGTGTTTGTTTGTTTTATTGATATTGTCCTAGCCCTGATAGCAGCGGAAATCCTTTAATTGCACCGGTCACACCCCACGGGCTGCTGATCTTTTCAGCAATTAAAGATTGCAGCGAATAGCAGGAACAGCTCCTAATTCCCGTCACTAAAATCTATCTCCGCCATTACCGGGCAATGATCCGAATGCTTTGCCTCACTCAGGATCACGGCACGTTTTAGCCGATGTTCCAATGCTTTGCTGACCAATATATAATCGAGTCGCCAGCCTTTGTTGTTTGCACGTGCATTCCCGAAATTGCTCCACCACGTATAATTGTGCGGATCTTTGTTGAAG
>JAEYZX010000089.1 GCA_023427845.1 Bacteroidota bacterium | reverse complement strand
ATAAGGGATAAGGGATAAGGGATAAGCTGCATTAAACCTTAACTCAAAATCTGCATTCAAAAATTAAATCCTTTCTTCCAAAATCCGGTTTGGATCATACCCGAACAAACGATGTTTTTTGATGAGTTCGGCAATACCTGTTGGCAACATCGGTTCCCAGCCCGGTTTTCCGTTTCCGATCATTTTCAAAACCTCGCGTGAAAACACTTCGAGCGTATCGACCTGAAAATCGTCAATATCAACGACTTTACCATTGAATTTGAAAAATTTGTACAACTCTTTCATTCTCGGATGCACCTTCAAATTTTCGGAAGTAATGATTTCCCCGTTATCGCCAAGCATCGGATAAAGGAAGACTTTCAAATCGCGGTAGAATAATTTTCCGAAAGCTTCAAGAATTCCGCCGCTCAGGTGACGGTAATATTTCTCATCAAAGATATCCACAAGGTTGTTTACGCCCATCGCCAGACCCATACGTGCTTTTGTATAATTCGAGAAATATTCGACCACTTTATAATATTCCTGGAAATTTGAAATCATTACCGTCTGGCCAAGCGAACAAAGCAATTCGGCACGGTCCATAAAATCGCGTTCGTCGATTTCGCCATCCGAGCGAAGGTTCGAAAGCGTTATTTCAAAAACTACAAGCGTATTGTCTTTTTCAACCTTGTTTTCTTCAATGAACATGCGAAGCGACTTCTCATACATGTCCATGTTGACTTTAGTAACAGGCCTGAAACTTCCCCGTAATGCGAGAATGTTCTTTTTGTAAAGTATGGAGGCAGGCAGGATGTTGTTTCCATCCGGATTGAACATCACCGCGTCGGTCATCCCATTTTTGACAAGCTGGAGGCTCATCAATCGGTTATCGACATCTGCAAAACGCGGCCCTGAAAAATTTATCGTATCAATTTCAAGTTGATCTTTATCCAGGTGATCGTATAAATAGCGAAGCAATTTCTTGGGATCGTTGTATTTATAGAAAGCGCCATAAATCAAATTCACACCCAATACGCCAAGTGTTTCCTGTTGTAACCGCGCGTCATTTTCCTTAAATCGGATATGAATGATGATTTCATTGTAATCTTCGTCAGGTTCAATCTGGTATTTGATCCCAACCCAACCATGGCCTTTAAATTGCTTGGCGAAATCTATCGTTGCAACGGTATTGGCGTAGCTGAAAAACAATTTATTGGGGTGTTTTTCACGACTGAGCCTTTTTTCAATCAGCTCAACCTCGTGTGAAAGCATTTTTTTAAGCCGGCTTTCGGTTACATATCTGCCATCATGTTCTACGCCATAAATCGCGTCGCTGAAGTCCTTGTCATAAGCCGACATCGCTTTTGCAATCGTTCCCGAAGAACCACCCGAACGAAAGAAATGCCTTACGGTTTCCTGCCCAGCGCCGATTTCAGCAAACGTACCGTAAATGTGCTCATTCAGGTTGATGCGAAGGGCCTTGTCTTTTAGCGAAGGAACCTGTTCAATGGCTTTATCGCCTTTTAGGATTATTCCGTTGTCCAATTTTATCATGATGGTATTTATACGAACAAAGTTAATGAAATCGGGGCTTTATTAAAAGATAATTAATCCTATTTTTGTAAAAAATATAAGGATGCAGGTCTATTTTTTAGGTACCGGAACTTCGCAGGGAATACCCGTAATTGGGAGCGATAACCCGGTTTGCAGCAGTCCGGATCCAAGAGATAAACGCTTACGGGTTTCGGTATGGATCAGTTGGCCGGGACATTCATTCGTTATTGATTGCGGCCCCGATTTCCGACAGCAGATGCTTGCTTCCGGATGCCCGAAGCTCGATGCCATTCTTTATACGCACGAACACGCCGATCATACAGCAGGACTTGACGATATCCGTCCGTTTTTTTTCAAGCAGGGAGACATTCCGGTTTATGCGCACAGAAGGGTTCTCGACAACCTGCGTCAACGTTTCGATTATATTTTTGAAACGACGCACAAATATCCCGGCGCACCCACAGTCCTGCCGCTAGAAGTGCAGAATGATGTGCCGTTTGCTTTAGGCGATAAAATGGCGATTCCGGTCAACGCATGGCACGACCGCGTTCAGGTGTTCGGTTATCGCATCGATGATTTCGCCTACCTTACCGACGTCAAAATCATTGAAGAGCAGGAGATCGAGAAAATCAAAAATGTAAAAGTGCTGGTAATAAATGCGCTCCGTGAAGAGCCGCACCAAAGGCACTTTAATTTACAGGAAGCTTTGGATTTTATAAAATTGGTTGCTCCGGAACGTGCTTATCTGACGCATATCAGCCATAAAATGGGATTTCATGCCGATGTTGAGAAAAAACTACCTAAAAATGTATTCATAGCTTACGATAACTTACAAATCACAATTTAAAATGAGAAAATCACTGTTTCTATATTTGTTCATAATTGCCACCTTAATGCTGGTATTCACCTATGCGTATTACAGCAAAAAAGCTGCCGCGGATGAGACGCGATTCAAAACTTCGAAGCAGAAAATGCGCGACAGTATCGCGTTGCTGGGAAATCAATTGGACGATGCCACCTATTTTTCGCTGAACAGGAATGAAAACGCAAAGGAATATCTGGAGATTTCCGACGCCACCGAAATCGTATCAAAAATCACAGATCAAATCATGGATCACAATGTGAACCCGAAAGGAAACATACTTGTTCCATACGACCCGATGTATGATCAAAGGTATATAATCAACAAAGTAAAAGTGCTTAACCATCGATGGGTCATTGCCGATTTCAGCGACGGCAAAGTCTGGGGCGAACTATTGCTGAAGTATTTTATCGAGGAAGATGGATCGATTACATTCGAACGGCTCGATTCGCAGTTGTATCAACCAACGGTTTATTAACCGTTACTTTCAAGTAGCCATTTCCTGAAATCAAAGAAATTCTGCGGAGCAACGCCATGCCCCACGGGATACTCGCCAAATACATTCTTGATTCCCAGGTCGTCAAGTGCCGGCTTAATCCTGCGCGCCCAATCAATCGGAATCACCTGATCGACAGTTCCATGTGATGCAAATATGCGCAAATGCGAATACGCATCTTTACTTTTCAAATCGATTGTTTCCATATCCAAATAGCCGCTCAATGCAGCCACCTGCTGAATTTTTTCAGGATAGGATAACGCCACCGCATACGCCAGGACCGATCCCTGGCTAAAGCCTACAAGTGTCACTTTTGATTTGTCGATTGGATAGTTATCGACAAGCTCGTCAATAAATTTCGCGATACGGTCACGTGAATTTTTCGCCTGCCCGTGGTCAGAAAATTTGTTCTGATCGGCGTCAAAATTGATCGCATACCATGCATAACTTCCATATTGCAAGTCGTAAGGAGCACGGCACGAAACAACGAAATATTCATCGGGAAGTTCGGATGCGAATGAAAACAAATCGGCTTCATTGCTGCCATATCCGTGTATCAGCAAAAGTAAGGGATGGTTTTCGCCAAGCTTTTTTGGCTCGCGGATAAGATATTGAAGTGACAAATTCATTATAGATTTTTAAATGCTTTTTGAAAAAATTCCCCCAATAACGGGATAGTCTGTTTTGTTCCTTTTATTGCGCTCAATATTCCGAAACTCCACAAAACCGACATGAAAATCCACATCGCGAGCGTAATCATGAAATTGTCGAAGTTGCTGATAATCAATCCAAGTGAAATAAATGTGATCGACAACCCCAGTGCCTGCCGGATGTGGAATGAAGCAAAGGAGTTCTTTTGTTCGAAGTTCATCGACATTGCGATCAATACGCCAACAATCAAAATGTAACTTGTGATTGCGGCGGTTTTGCCTTCTTCTATTGTATTGTTCATCGTAAAATTAATTGACCATTATTATAAATCCCATGTACTTTTCCGCGTAACTGCATTCCCAAAAATGCCGAATTTTTCGATTTTGAAAGTATGTCCTGCTTTGTGAATGTATTGCTTCCATCGGGTGTAAACAACGTCAGGTTTGCTGCTTCATTTTCTGTGAGCATGTTGTTTCCAAGTCCGAAAAATTTCCAACCTGCTGTCAGTTTCCCGATAATTACCTCCAGCGGGAGTACGGTCATCAAAGCACCGAAAGCCGATTCAAGTCCGATGCTGCCATTTTTCGCCAAGTCGAATTCCATCTTTTTGAGCTCAATGTCGATTGGATTATGGTCGGAGGTGATCATGTCGATCGTGCCGTCAATCACACCGCCTAATAGTGCATTTCTGTCGTCTTCGGCGCGGAGTGGTGGGGCAACTTTAAACCTTGTATCGAATGTTTCAAGTTTTTCGTCGGTCAAAACCAGATGATGTACCGTCGCGCTGCAGCTAACATTCAATCCTTTAGATTTTGCTTCCCTGATCAATTCGACCGATCGTGCCGTCGAGATTGTAGGTATATGCAATCGGCCGCCGGCATATTCCAAAATGGTCAGGTTTCTCGCAATCTGCATTTCTTCGGCAAGAGCCGGAATCGTTTTAAGTCCGAGTCGCATCGCAACAACACCTTCGTTGGCAACTCCCGACCCTGCGATTGAGTCATCCTGCGAAAATGCTATCACCATTGCGTTGAAATCCTGTGAATATTGAAGTGCGATCTTAAGCAGATTCGCATTTTCGAGATTTTTATTGTAGTCGCCGAACGCAATTGCACCCGCATTTTTCATGTCGTACAGTTCTGCTAAATCCTTGCCGTCGCTGTTTTTTGTCAGTGCGCCAATCGGATACAAATCGCACGCAAAACCAAATGCCCTGTTCTTAACAAACCCGATTTGCGACTGATTGTCGATCACCGGATTTGAATTGGGCTGCAGCGCGACACCTGTGAAACCGCTTTTTGCTGCAACAGCAAGTCCGTTTGCTATCGTTTCGCGATCCTCATAACCCGGTTCGCCAAAACTCACACTGCTGTCGAACCAGCCTTTTGATACATGAAGATTCGGAAAGCTTATTTCCCGATACCGTTTGTCATTCGACAATGCATCGCCGATTTTTGAAATTTTGCCGTTTTCGATGAGCAAATCGGTCACCATGTTATGCAGCGGATTTCCCGGATCGATAATTTTTGCTTCCCTTATGATTGTGCTCATTTTACAAATTTTTGGATTAGCATTTCAGTGACTAAAAGTAGGAGTGCAAGCATAACGAACCATTTCCACAGTTCATTGCTGGTACGGTCGGCGTGTAGTTTGTCGAATACGGTTTCAACGCTGTCGACCTGGGTAAATGAATCGGGAAGTTCAGTATTTGCTTCATGCAGATTTCCTTCCGTCCGACTGTAATTGAAACTGATGTTTTTAAGTAATTCCTCCTGTTTATAAACCCCGTAATTTCCTGCAGTTTGAGGATAATCGCCAAACTCCAGTTTGACTTTATTGTTCATGATTTGTTGTACCGGAATGAATCTTTCCGCGTCGGCGCTTTCGGTATGGCGGACATTGACAATTTCGTCTTTTGCTAACTGCGCATCCACAAAGTACGGTTGTCCGCTTCCTATTGTCAATGCGCTTGTTCCGGTTTTGGAACTGTTCTGCGCCATGTTGTAAAATGTTGGAACGATCAATGGCGAGTTTTGGAAATTGCTGTTTGATCGGTTTATCGGAGCTGCAAAAAGGTAGACCGTTGCAGTTTGCTGACGCATCGAAGTCAAAAATGCAGCACCGTCTTCATAACTTAAAATTCGCGGTGCAGATGCATTTGCGGTAAATGATCCGCCGGTTTTTGGATATTGGAAATTATTGATTTTCTTTTCAAATACGGTCGAATACAGCGGGTGTGAAAATGCAATTTTCGTAATCAGCTTTTCGGTCGTTTCGAAGTTACCTAACCGAATATTTCCGAAGTTCGCAAGAAAGCTGTTCAAATTTGTAACCGACGCATCGGCCGCCGGAATTATGACCACGTTTCCGCCTTTGGCAACAAATGATTTCAAGGTAGTTTGTAGTGCCTGTGGAATATCGGTAAGTTCATTCAGCACAATCGCATCCTGGTCTTCAAGAATATTGTAATCAACGCTACCAACAGTATAATTGCTATATCGAAATTCGTCCTGGGTAAAAATTTTTGAAAGGAAATTGCTTTTTGACGCATCGCCAATACTGATCACATTTGATTTCTGCGGACTGCTGATACCGAAATAAAGCTTGTTGTCATATTGAAGGCTGTTGTCGCTGATTTCGGCATAGCCATGAAAATCGTCTTTTGGAATAGTGAATTTCAAGGATTGTGATTCTGTGGCCGTTGCAGTGGTTTTGGCAACAAGTTTACCGTCGTTGTAAAGCGCAACCGGAATTTCAGGCTGATCTTTGCCAAATGCCGACAATGTAAGGCCGATTTCATAGAAATTTTCCAATGCCTGGACAATATAAACACTGTCGATTGAGACATTGTTTTTGTTCTCGGCTTCGGGAATGATGAACATCGTATTCGAATCGGCATCAACCGATTTTAAATGATTTTGGTCAAGTCCAACCCCGTCGGTAATCACGATTACGTCTTTTTTATAGGGCGAAGGCCGCGCATGTACTCTTGTCAGCATTGCCGATAGATCAAAGCCGTTCGCACTGTACTGCATCTGTTGAAGTTCGCGTTTAATCGATTTTACATCGGTATTCCAATACGATTCGGTATTTGTAATAAGCGAAAATTGCTGGTTTTCCGGAACGTGCTGCAGTAAATCTTCGACCGCGCGTTTCAAAAGTTCGCCTTTTTTGCCTTTGGCCTGCATGCTGTACGAATTGTCAAGCACGATGACCATTTCGTTCGTGGTATTCGTATTGTCTTTCGCCTCGAAGAATGGCTGTGCAAATGCCAGCACAATTGCCGCAAGAAGCAATAAACGCGTACACAGTAAAAGCCATTTTTTAAGCTTTGAACTCTTTCGGGTTTGGATTGAAAGTTCCTTAAGGAAATCGACGTTCGTGAAATATTCTCTTTTGAAGCGGCGTAATTGAAATAAATGAACCAGAATCGGGATGACCAGTAAAAATAGAAAGTAAAGGATTTCCGGATATTTAAACTGCATTGATTTTAGGTTTACCTCTGGTTATGCTGTTGCATTTCCAAAAGTACTACTTTTTCTCATTTTGTAGGACAATGTTTGTGACCAAACCCCGAAGTTACGTGTAACCTTATTTTTTGTTTCTGCGTTTATTTCTTTCGCGAAGCATGTTGCGGTTCACCGATCCCGAAGTTTTCTTTTTGGTTTTTGAAGGTCCGCCCAGATTCACTTTTTTATTTTTTTCCGATTTTTCGTGAAAAGCGCCGCTACCGTCGAGCTTTGGTTTCTTAAGCAGGAATTTTATTTTCTCCTTTTCTTTTTCAGGTCCGATCAGCTGTGTCGAAATTTCGATTTCGGCCGGAAGTTCAAGAACCGGGATTTCGGTGTCCATCAATAGCTCAACCTCGATTTTCATTTCCTGTTCACGCGGTGTCACAAAACTGATTGCGGTTCCAGTAGCATCGGCACGTCCGGTACGCCCGATTCGGTGCATGTATTGTTCCGGCATTTCAGGCATTTCAAAATTAATGACATGCGATATGTTCGAAATGTCGAGTCCGCGTGCCATCACATCGGTTGTTATCAATCCGCGCAGATTGCCATTCTGAAACGAAGCCATCGTATTTAATCGATAGTTCTGTGATTTATTCGAATGGATCACGCCAAATTGGCCCGGAAACAGTTCGTCGATACGCTCGTGTAGCATATCGGAAATTTTCTTGTTGTTGACAAATACCAGCACGCGGTCGATTGATGCGTCAGTTTCCAACAAATGTCTGAGCAAGTTGACTTTTGTATGGAAATTCGGCACGTCATAACTTAGCTGTGTAATCTGTTCAAGTGGCGTTCCCGATGGCGAAAGCGTGACTTCCTCGGGAAAATCGAAATAGTCGTTCAGCACGGCATCAACATCTTCGGTCATCGTTGCAGAAAAGAGGATGTTTTGGCGTTTTGGTTTCATCATCGCAAGTATTGATGTCAGTTGCGGACGGAAACCAAGGTTCAGCATTTCGTCGAATTCGTCAATCACTAATTTTTGGGTCTCATCAAAGCGGATCACATTATCCAGAGCAAGATCCATGACACGTCCCGGAGTCCCCACCAATATATCGCAACCCTGATAAACTGCGGTTTTTTGCGTATTGATATTGACACCTCCATAAATCGAGATGGTGCGAACCGACATGTACTTCGAGAGTTTCTCAACTTCTTCGGCTACCTGTACGACAAGTTCGCGCGTTGGGACAAGAATCACAATTTTCGGTGTTTCGGTTGGTGTAAATTTGTAGAGTTTAAGCAACGGAAGCAGGTAGGCGAGGGTCTTACCGGTACCGGTTTGTGCGATTCCCATCATATCACGTCCCGACATAATCACTGCAAAAGATTTTTCCTGAATTGGCGTTGGCTTGGAAAAGCCCAGATCATCGATTGCTTTTTGAACCGATTTTGGCAGGTTGAATTGTTCGAACGTAGTCATTGCTTATTTTTTGCAAAGGTACGGTTTTAGATTTTAGCGCTTTATTGCCTAAATTAAAGCTTTTGCTACGAATTTTACGAATACAAATTGTTTCTTAATGCAGATATGGACTGTTCGATTAAAACTTTTCAAAGACTCCGAGGCCGAATAACGCAAAGTCGTATTTCACAGGATCTATAGGGTCCAGCAGGCGCAATTCCCGGTCCAATTCTGCTACTGCTTTTGCGTCGTTTTGTTTACGGTTCAGCAGTCCTAATTTTCGGGCGACATTCCCCGAATGCACGTCAAGCGGGCAGGATAATATTGACGGCGGGATATCTTTCCATATTCCGAAATCCACGCCACGGTTGTCGTCGCGGACCATCCACCGCAAAAACATGTTGATTCGCTTGGCAGCCGAATTGTTCAACGGGTCAGAAATGTGTTTTTGGCTGCGTGCAGGATGCTCCACTTCAAAAAACAGTTTTTTAAAAATGCCGATGGCAGGTTGCAGCGAATCGGGCTGCCTGTGTTTTGTAAAAATGGCTTCGAGTCCGCCGTGGCGCAGATAAACATTGCGCAAGCCTTTTATGAAACATTTGAAATCGGCCGAATTGTAGGTGCGATGCACAAAATCATCAATCCGGTCAAGATCGGAATCGGCATGCGACATTACAAAATCAAAAGGTGCATTTCCCATTAAATCCATCATCCGTTTTGAATTCCGGATAATCATCGTCCGGTTTCCCCATGCGATTGTAGCCGCGAGAAATCCGGAAATTTCAATGTCCTCTTTGATTGTGAACAAATGCGGAATCTGGATCGGATCCGAATCGATAAACTCAGGCCGATTGTACAAGTCGACTTTTTCGTCCAAAAATTCCTTTAACTGTACTTTGTTCATCGGGTTTGCTTTGAATAAAATCCGTTGCCTGGATCAGATTTGATGAGTTGTGGTTTGACAGTGAAATAGCGATCAAAAAATATAACCTGATGTTTGTTGACACAGGGTAATGGGCCGTTTCCGGTTTGCCATAAAAATGAATTTTCGGCAGGTGAGTGGTAGATCAGGTTTCCGTCTGAAATTTTTTCAAATGACGAAACCGATTTTGAATTTGCTGACGGGCTCACAATCATATCCCCGGTGAAGGTCTGCGATTCTTTTGCAAGTTCGTTTTGTGTCAGCATTGCAAAATTCATCGGAACCAGAAGCACAGTGGCCGAGGCAATTATCGAAATGCCCAACAGGATACTCATTGAAAATTCGGTCTTGATCATCGGTACTATAGTCAGAAACGAAAAGAATAAAACAAAATTAAAAAAGAAGCGGTAT
The DNA here is from genome assembly GCA_023427845.1 of Bacteroidota bacterium. Taxonomy (GTDB): domain Bacteria; phylum Bacteroidota; class Bacteroidia; order Flavobacteriales; family Flavobacteriaceae; genus Flavobacterium. The sequence continues at coordinate 193 of JAEYZX010000089.1, read as the reverse complement.
TGTGGCGATAACATGAAGAGCAGCATCATCTGCAATACCATTGTTAAATAAAGAATCCAATATGGTCGCCGGTTGAAAAATTTTGCAATTAATAACGGAGCTATCACGATAAGCACCGTCGCGAGTTTATTGAAAAGTCCGTCAAGACCCGGCATCAACAGCCATTTTTTAAAAATTTCAAACGGAGTCATCA
>JAEYZX010000083.1 GCA_023427845.1 Bacteroidota bacterium | reverse complement strand
CTTTTGAGGAGTACAAGCAATATCCCGAGTACCAGAAAATCAATATCCATAACGATTTTGGGCTTGACGATTACAAGTACATTTATTTTTGGGAATGGTTTCACCGCTTCATCGGACGGATCATCGGCATCGTATTCATCATTCCGTTTGTGTATTTCCTGATAAAAAAACGACTCGACCGCACAACAATACTAAAATGTCTGATTCTTTTGGGTATGGGCGCGCTACAGGGATTTTTTGGCTGGTTCATGGTTAAAAGCGGACTTGTCGACAATCCCGACGTGAGCCATTATCGACTGTCGCTCCACCTGACATTTGCGTTTGTAACGTTTGCTTATACATTATGGGTGGCGCTCGATTTGATTTATCCACAACGGATGGCAGCCGTGGTACCACTTCGAAAACTGGCGCGCTGGGCTTATGTATTGTTATTGATCCAAATTATTTATGGTGGTTTCGTCGCGGGATTGAATGCCGGGCTGGTCCACAACACATGGCCGTTAATGGCCGATGGGCAATTGATTCACGACAGCGTCTTTATTGAACGTGATTCGCTGATCGGAAATTTACTTGAAGGAAAAAGCGGTGTGCAATTTGTACATCGGACGTTGGCGTATGTTGTGGTCGGACTCATATTGGCTTTATATTTCAAGAGTAAAAAGTTTGTCCTTTCGGTTCAGCAGCAACGCGGAATCGTGTTTGCCGTGATCCTTGTCTTCTGCCAGTTTGCGTTGGGTGTCTTTACACTTTTATATCGGGTTCCGATTTCACTTGGACTTGCGCATCAAGTCGTGGCATTCTTTCTTTTGACGGCGATGACCTATACCTTGCACCGCGTTTCAAAGTAGGAATAGCTATAGTAAAAATCTATAACTAATTCCTATAACACTAATAACCTGATTTTTAAACCCGTTTACCTATTTGGATTATTTAATATCTATAATTCTCTTGTCGCACTGTTTTCTTTCAGCTTAACGCATTGCAATATATTAATCTTGTAAGAATCGTTCCTAATCCTGTAACGCTTTCGAGGAAGCTGAGCCCCATCTTTGTAATGTTATTAGTCACTAATTAAAAAAGACAGCCATGCCGAACTCAAGAGAAATTGAAGGAAATTGGAATGAACTCAAAGGAAAACTAAAACAAGAATTCGCTGACCTGACCGACGACGATTTGCTATACGAAGAAGGTAAGGAAGATGAAATGTGGGGAAAATTGCAAAAGAAACTTGGAAAAACTGAAAAAGAAATCAAGGCAATGCTAGACTAAAAACCGAATCCGCTTGTTGAACATAACGTCCCGACGGTATTATATTTTTGGATACCCTCTGACGTTTACTGAAAACAAAACGCATTCGTTAGACTGTTTCATAGGTTTGTTATTACTAACATACTTTTGAAACAGTTTTTTTATGCTTAAATTACAGTATGAATCTACTTTGGGAATATCTGAAACCGTATAAATACTGGGTGCTTCTTGTCCTTTTACTCGCCGGCATCGCGCAGATATTGTTTTTGTATGATCCGATAATCTTTGGGCAGATCATCGACAATTATGCCCTGAATCCCTACGAGCGTAATTCCCGCGATCTGGTTTCAGGTGTGCTACGGTTACTGGCACTTGCGGTTGGAATTGCAATTGCAGCACAGCTATTCTCGGCATTCAAGGATTATGTGCTTCGGATGATCGTGCAGAAATTCGGAATGACGATATTCAACCAGGGACTCCGGCAAACGCTGCGGCTTCCGTTTCAGGAGTTTGAAGACCAGAGCAGCGGTGAAGTGCTGTCGATTCTGCAGAAAGTACGCACCGATACCGAAAAATTCATCACTTCACTGATCAACATACTTTTTTCATCAATTGTCGGAATCGGATTCTTAATCTGGTATGCGGTCACAAAACACTGGGCACTGATTCCCGTATTCCTGATTGGGGTTGTGCTTTTGGGCGGACTCACAAGCTTTTTGAGCCGATCGATAAAAACGCTGCAACGGTCCCTGATTCGGCAGAACCGCCAAATGAGCGGTACGATTACCGAAAGCCTTCGCAACATTGAACTTGTCAAAAGCCTTGGACTCACCTATCCTGAAATCCGCCGGTTAAAAACACATACGCAGGAAATCTACGATCTTGAAATGGCCAAGGTCAAAAAAATGCGGACGCTTACTTTTCTTCAGGGCAATATATTGATGCTGCTGAAGCAATCTATACTTTTCATTTTGCTTTGGTTGATATTCCGAGACGTACTTTCACCGGGTGAGCTTATTTCGATGCAGTTCATTTCTACGGGAATCATCGGACCCTTGCAGGATTTGGGAAGCATCATAATATCGTATCGCGAAGCGCAGACCGCTTTGCAGTTGTTCAATGAGTTGATGCAGAAACAACCGGAATTTAGTCCGCCTGAACCTATCGAGGTCGGCCCTATCAGCGAACTTCATTTCAGTAATGTTGTGTTCCGGCACAAAAATGCTTCGTACAATGCAATCCAAAACATCTCGTTCCGCGTCAAACTCGGAGATACGGTGGCATTCGTTGGCCCGTCAGGCTCAGGAAAATCGACATTGGTGAAATTGCTCGTTGGTTTGTATCGTCCGGTCGAAGGTGATATTTTGTACGATAATGTTTCAATCAATGAACTTCGCTACAATCGAATCAGGCGCCAGCTGGGATTTGTGACGCAGGACACACAACTGTTTTCAGGGACGATCCGCGAAAACCTGCTTTTTGTAAAACCGGATGCTACCGAAGCTGAAATGCTTGCGGCACTCGACGATGCGTCGGCAACGCAAATCATCACCAATACCGGGAAAGGGCTCGATACAATTCTGGGCGAAGGCGGAAAAAAACTGTCGGGCGGCGAAAAGCAACGATTGTCGATCGCGCGGGCGTTGCTGCGTAAACCGAGATTGCTGATTTTTGATGAAGCCACATCGGCACTTGATTCGTTGACGGAGGAGCAAATCACGGAAACAGTCAAGAAAATATCGGCCGACAAACAGCAGATGACGATTTTAATTGCGCACAGATTATCGACTATCCTGCACGCCGACAGCATTTTCGTGCTCGAACGCGGCCAAATTGTCGAACAGGGAACACACGACGAGCTTGTTGCAAGGAAAGGTTTGTATTATGCAATGTGGCGCCAGCAAATTGGCGAGCGCAAGGAACTGCCGACGGTTTAACCGAGCCAGTTTTTAAAATCGGATACCTTTTCGCGGCTCACGATTACCTCATCCGATTTGTAGGTCGGAAGCAGCAATTTTAATCGGGAATTGCTATACATCACAATTTCACGTACGGCTTTCATCGGAACGATAAATTTCCGGCTTATGCGGAAGAATTCGCCCGGATCAAGATCGTTTTCGAGTGTTTCAAGCGTTGGATCGATCAGATAATCGCGGTTGTCGAAAGTATGGATATAGGTGCCTTTATTCTCGCTGTAAATACATTCGATTTGATCGGTTGAAATAATTTTTAGCTGGTGCCCGATTTTGACTGTAAATCGTTTCTTGAAGACCTTATCAGACGAGCCGCCGAGCATTTGCTTTAACTGTTCCAAATGAATCGACACGGCATTCTCTTTTCGTGTGGCGGACTGGAACTTGCGGATTGCGTTTTCAAGATCGTCTTCATCAATAGGTTTTAAAAGATAATCTATACTATTGAGTTTAAATGCTTTAAGTGCGTATTCGTCAAAAGCGGTGGTAAAGATTACGGCGCTTCTGATGTCGACGTTTTCAAAAATCTCAAACGACAATCCATCCGACAATTGAATGTCGAGGAAAATCAATTCGGGGTGCTCATTCGACTTAAACCAGGCAATGGCTTCTTCGACCGAATGCAGCATCACATCGGTATCGACACCTAATTTATGAAGCTTCCGCTGCAGCAAACGGGCCGCGGGCTTTTCGTCTTCGATGATGATTGTTTTCAAGGCTACTCCCATTTTTGATTTTTGTCCTTTTCCATCAATTCCCGGATTTTCCGGTCTTCCCAATTTCTGCCAAAGAAAACGTTGTTCCAAAATACGCCAAACGCATGGAATACGAGTCCGATTCCCCAAAAGAACGCAGTTGAAAAAGTGCTGAATTTCCAGAAGATTTCCCCTTCATCGAGGCGAATGTATTTGATTGCGATTAAAAACATATTAACGAGCAGGTACACCGCAAGATGCCGGTAAAAACCGGATAATGCTTTAACCCTACGCAGCGCGCGCTGGTACTTTTGCTGGTCGGATACATTCAGATTTTCCATTCTATTTCTTTTTTTGATTTTCTTTTTCAAGAAGTTCGTTGAATTTACGACGCTCCCAGTCTTTCCCGAGAAACGGATAATAATTAAACGCCTCCATCGCATGAAATGCAAGGCCAATGCCCCATCCTATTGCCGAGAAAAAGAACCACAGGAATTCGGGTGAATACAAAATGTTAAAGGTTGCAAGCGCCGGAATGGCCACACAATAGCAAAGCAGGTTGATATAGAAACTCCTTATTGCCTTCGCCCTTTTCTTGGCGCGCTCATACCGATAACGTTCCTCGTTTAAATTAGTTGGTTCCATCAGTTCCATTTTTCGGTTCGTTCTTTTTCCATCAGTTCACGGATCTTTTTTTCCTCCCATGCTCTTCCGAGGAACGGAATTTTATTGAAGACCGCCATCCAATGAATCAGCACACCAATGCCCCAACCCACAGCCGGATAGATAAACCAAAGATACTTCGCATACGTTACAAGATTCAGTATCGCAAGCCCGGTAATTACAAGCACGTATGCTGCCAGATTGCCGTAAAAACCTTTTATGTCCTCCACTTTTTTGTGGATTTTAGAAAGCCTCTCGCTCTCCATTTCATTATTTGTTTCCATAACTATAACTTGTTTTGTCAAAATTGGTATTTTAACTGTAAACGTTTTTTCGTTTTGTTCAATCAATAACTTACGATTGGTGATGATTGCGTACCGGTTCACGATATTCTGTAATCCAACGCCCTGTCGGTCCTGCAAAACCTCCTTTTTCTGAAAATCATTCTGAATCGCGAGATAATCCCCATCGATGAATATCCTAATATACAATGGCTTCTGTTCACTAACCACATTGTGTTTTACCGTATTTTCGAGCAGCAATTGCAGTGAAAGCGGTACAACCTTGGCGTCAGGATTCGCAATCTCGTCCGGCAGCTCATAGAAAAGGCTGTTTTCAAAACGCATTTTCAGCAGGTTCATGTACGTTTTTGCAAACGACAGTTCCTCGGTCACGCTCACAAGTTCTTTGTCTTTTTGCTCCAAAACATAACGGTACACTTTTGAAAGCGATGTCGTAAACCGCTGTGCATTCTCAGGATTCTCCTCAATCAGCGAACTCAGCACATTAAGGCTGTTGAACAAAAAATGAGGATCGATCTGGTTTTTGAGGCTTTCAAATTTTGCCGACGCCGTTCCTGCAATTATCTTTTGCTCTTTGACTTTGTTCTCTTGATAGGCCTTGTAAAAATAAAACGCATGGATAAAAAGCGTCACAAAGAAAAAGATGATTACCGATACGGTATAGTTCGCGGGTTTTTCGGCACGGATGAACGTTTCCCACGATTTTTGGTTGATCAGTACTTCCTCGGCCAGTCGGAGAAGGAAAATAATGAACAACGTCAGCGCAAACGACAGCACAAATCCCAACAATAACCTTTTGGCCGTGAATCTGTCGTGCTTGTACACTTTGTCAAGGAAGATGAAAATCATCGCATTTGCCAGATACAGGCTCACCGAGTACAGCATCGTAAACAAAAAACTCAACAACAAATTCTGGTTCCACTGAATGCTTCCTCCCGACACAAGCCGGATGATGATGAGCACGACAAATATTACCGAACCAAGTGCGACTGCCTTTAAAAATTCCTTCAGGTACCGATTCATTTATTTATTTTTTGCAAGCTTTTTGGGTTTCGAGTGCCCGGTCCAGACCCCACTTTGGATGTAAATCGGATTCGGGTTTAAATTTAGCGAAAAGTTCAATCGAGCGCTCGATCTGCTCGCACATTGGTTTTATATCGGTACCGAAATACCGCGCTCCATGCAACTCAAATTCGGCTTTGCCATAAACCACGCGCGGGTTATCCGGAGCAATTGCTTCGGCCTGCGAATACAATTCCATTACCTTTCCTGACAGTGCCATCGCATTTGTCATCGGATCGGCCGCAATCCACGCCGTATGAATCAGCGCCTGAATTACGAGCAATTCGGGATTCATCACGTCTTTCGCTAGTTCCGCATCGAGTGCAGTCTGCGCTTTCGCCAATAATGCGCTGATGGTTTCCTTGTCTTTTGTCTGAAAGGCAGTCGTGGTGTTCACCAATGCCACGTAGTAATTCGGCAGCCACTGATTCGGTTCGGCCGCGGCGATCCGTTCAAACATTGCAGCAGCTTCGGTTGTTTTGCCTTCACCCCATAATGCGAATGCCTTTCCCATTCCCTGTTCGAACTTGCTTTGCGCCGATGCGCCAACAGCGGCGACCAGCAAAATGAATGTAATTAATTTTTTCATGAGTTTATTGTTTATAATGATGTGACAAAGAACCGTCGATTTTTATGATGCGAAAAAAGTGGGCTACCGAATTGACGGATTTCGCGGATGAACCGTCATAAATTTTCAAGTTGGTTGATTTTCTTGTCATCGCTTATTGTCCAGAAGAATCCGACGAAGAAAAACCGGTCGGCTGCGGGCGTAATCGCATGTCGATCAAAATTACCATTGGCATCCGGTGTAGTTGAATATTCATAGCCGTACACATTTTTTGTTCCCATTACATTCGACGTCGAAAAATAAAGAATTTTCTGCGGCCCAAGTAAATAGGCCCAGCTAAAACTCAGGTTGTTATACGATTTGGTCTTCGCATTCATGAATTGCGGCTGATTGGGATCATTGTACGGCCGGCCGGTACTGAAAGTGTTGGTCAAACCAATTTGCGAGCGCCAGCTGTTGATCCAGTATTTGGTTACAACCGACAACTGGTGATCGGCCACGAACGAAGGTGTGGCAGTTTTAGGAAAATCCCGGTATTTTCTTTCGGTGTCGATATACGAATACGAAACATAATATTCAAGGCTTTTAAACGACTTTCCATCGCGCCAGAAAACATCAAGTCCTTGAGCATAGCCACTTCCGTCATTTGAGAAATCAGAATAGAAGGCTTCTGTTTCGCTGTCGAAAGTCACGAGTCGGTCATACTTTTTATGGTACGCTTCCATTCGCAACATCTGTTTTTCCCGTGCATACTGATAATTCAATAGGAAATGCGCCGCTTTTTCATTGCTGAAATCGTTGCTGTTGCTAAACCGAAGGTATTCATGCCGAGGCGCCTGCTCGAATTCGCCGTACGCAAAAGAAAACTGACTTTGCGACGCGATTTTATAGGCGAATGAAATTCGCGGCGACACCACCGTCTGACTAAAAAGGGAATTATGGCTTGCGCGAAGGCCGACTTTGGCAGCAAACTTTTTGGAAAAATAGACGTCGGCTTCGGTAAACGCCGCCGTGATACCCGATTTAAATCCGGTGTAATAATCCGATCCTGTGTGCTCTGAATAACGATCGTCATAGACCGTATTGAAATAATCGGCACCAAAGGATAATTTCAGCCGTTGCGAAAACGTCTTTCTGAATTTAAGTTTCAAATGAACAGCTTTTTCGCTGTTTTCGGCATCGTCGCGATTCAATGCAACTTTATTGATGTTGTAGCCATAACCCAACCCGGTTTCAATCTGCCATGCGTTTCCGAAGCTGCCTTTATAGGAACTGTTCAGATACAGATTATTGTTGTTGCTGTCAATTCTGGTAATTCCGCTATTGATCCTCTGCTGGTTCAGGTCGAACCTTGTGGCGTCGAAAGCGGTGTAGATTTTGAGCAACCCTGATACGAACCGGTACCGGTACGCCAATTCACCTGCGAGCGACTGATACGGCCGGTTCCAATCGATGTTTTGCGGAACAGCAACCTGATACGGCGCCAAATCGGTATAGGCCGCGTTTAAACTCAGCGATTGCTTTTCCCATTTTTGCGTATGCCCCAACCCCAGCC
>JAEYZX010000078.1 GCA_023427845.1 Bacteroidota bacterium | reverse complement strand
ATTTTGAGGCAAGCGTTTTATTTTCATCGGCCAGGATATCGGTTTCGTATTCGATTCGCGCGTATGTGTTTCGATTTTTTCGTTGCGCTTTCGACAGGCTGTCATTTAAAAATAAATAGCGCTTTTCATATTTTTCCGAATTGATCGTATCGGCTTCCTGCAAAAGTTTCAGCGCGGTTTTGACCTCTTCGCCACTTCGGATTTTTTCGCCGATTTTCAATGATTTGGTCAAATATTGTTTTGCCTTCGGTCTATCGTCGCGCATCAGATAATATTCGCCAAGATTATTGAGTTTGTAAAGAACATCGCTGCTGTTGCTGTACCGTTCCGATATTTTCAATGCTTCAAGAAACATTCCTTCCACATTGTTCAAATCACCGCTTTTCATCTTTGAATACGCAAGGTTTGCCAGCACCTTTGAATATTCGCCAGGCCAATTGTCGCGGACTTGCGGTGTCAGGAATTTTTGGAGTTCGACGATTGCTTTGCCGTATTCGCCTTTTTCCTCGTAGATATTTGAAATATTGAGTGCGGAAACGATTTTGTAATTGTACTGATTGTCGAAATTTGAATTGTTTTTCTCAAGCTCAGGGAGAAGATCGCGCGCAAGCATGTAATATTTCATCGCATCGTCGAGCTCGTCAAGTTTTTCCATGTTTGTTCCCATTAATGTATAGCAGGAGTACAGTAATGGATACTTATCGCTGTTGATTAATAACTGTAAAGCATTTGAAAGTTCAATTTCGCTTTCGATAAAATTGCCTTCGAAGAATAAGATGTATGCTTTGTTGAACAACATACGAGCTACCCGCTCGGGATCGTCAATAATTCTGTAAATTTTCTCTGCTTCGAGATAGTAGTAATAGGCACTGTCTTTTCGCGATACTTCAAAGGCATCGCCCATATAATAGTAGGAACGTGCGATATCGGATGTATCATTGGCTTCTTTCGCCAATTGATATGCGTTCCTGCTTAACTGAAATGATTTTTTGTGTTCATTTAAATAATAATATTCTGCTGCAAGGTCGAAACAAAAGTTTCGGGTTAGACTATCATTATCGGTAAGATTAAAATTGTCTTGAATTGAATCAAGAAATTTAATTTTTTCAGAATGAGTAAGTGAGGCATAACGACTATCCGTCAGCGATGGGTAGATTTCCTCGCCCGATTCTTTGGTGCAAGAGAGAACCGAAAAGGAGAAAATGATAAGAAAACAGATTTGGGATCTTTTCAAAACATTTTTTGCAAAAATAGTATAAAAAAAAGACTATGCATCGCATAGTCTTTAAAAATAATTTATAGAATAGAATTAGTCTTTTGGTGGTTTCGGGATCATCGGTTCGCCAGGTTGAACAAATGCTGAATCCTCATTTTTTGCGTGAAGTTCGATTTGCGGTTCAATGTCTTTTTGGTTAACCAACTGATCGTCGTCATTTACGGAACATGAGTAAAGTGTTGCGCTTGCAATTGCCAGTAGAATAAATTTTGGGGTAAAATTTGATTTCATAAAAGAGTTTTTTTTTAAAAATATAATATTAGAATTATGCCAAACCTTCCGGGTCAAGCGGAGCAATCGTTTTCTCTGTAAAGAAGGGAAGTCTTTTACAGTATATTTGATATCCATAAATATGTCCCTGATACCAAATATTTAAAGCTTTAATTCCTTAATTGGAACATGTCAAAAGTAGAAATTGCGGAACTGATGTTGCGTTAAAAATTGCGGTCTTTAGTAACACGCAGGGCAACAGTAGTAATCGACACCCTATCTTCCATAACTCGACAGGTTTCGAATTATGATATTTGGCTAATAATAATATCTATGTTCTCTTTATACGTCCGCGAGAACGACAAAACGATCTCATTATTCATCAAATAGCAATTTCCTTTGCCTAAATTGATCCGGCTAACGTGTTCGATATTGATGATGTAGCTATGATGGATCCGGAAGAAAAAGAACGGCAGGATCTTTTCAAAATGCTTGAGGGTTTTGTAGGCCGTCACCACTTTTCCCGATGTCAGGTAAAAGTCGGTTGTATTGCTGTCGGCTTTCAGGAACACGATGTCTTTTGTTGTAAGGAAATGGTAATCCCCATGCGATCTAATGCAAATCTTATCGTTTTCGGCAGCTTTGTGATTTTTGCAATAGCGGAGCAGGCATTTTCGCAGCAGGTTATCGTTTAATGGTTGCAGCAAAAATCCGCCAACACCTTTCTGGTAGGCATCGTAAGCGTGTTCTTTATTGCCGGATAGCGCGATTATGAAAGGAAGTTCATCAAGATATTCGGAAAGTTCGCTCACAATCGAAAACGATGAGGCCGAAAGGCCTGATTCACTTTCATCGACTCCGACAAATACAACCGATGGCCGTAGTTCGAGGATTTTGTTTAGGCCTTCCTCATGCGAATCGTAATTTCCGACACAAAGAAAGTCGTCATAAGACTTCAGTTTTTCAAGCAGCATATCGGCTTGGTTTGCACGCTCTATTATGATGTATGAAAACTGCACCTTTTTTTTTGTTGCAAAATAACTGCGGGTTTAAATACGATTTTACGGTAAAACCGTAAATTTGATCACTAAGATTTACACTTTGGACACTACGGAGGCAACAAAAATATTTATTGTAGACGACCATCCCATGACTGTTGATGGTTATGTTAGTCTGCTGTCGTCAACTTCTGCCGATCCAAAAGAGTTTTTTCTTTCTTACAGTTGCAAGGAAGCGTACGATCAGATTAGCGTCTTTCAAAACCTTGGCATAAAACCCGATATCGCATTCATCGATTTAAACCTTCCGCCATACGAAGAGCAGAATATTTTCTCGGGTACCGATATAGCAGTGTTGGTGCGTGAAATTTTTCCCGACTGTAAAATGGTTATTATATCGATGCACAAAGAACCGGTTTGGGTGAACCGGATTATGAAAAGCATTTCGCCCGAAGGGTTCATCTCCAAAAATGATATCAATTACGAAACGTTTCCGGAAGTATATACCACGATCCTGGCAGACGAAAATTTCGTTAGTCCGTCGATTGTCGAATCACAGAAATTGTTCATCCGCAAAAACATTCAGTGGGACGAATACGACAGTAAAATCCTTCAACTGCTTTCGGAAGGCATCAAAACACGCAATCTACCCAATTACATTGCACTGTCGCTCAGTACGATCGAGAAGCGAAAAGCAAACATCAAACGCCAGATTATGTACGACAACGGTTCCGACAAGGAGCTGATCGAGGCGGCACGTGACCTTGGACTGATTTGAATTTGTCGTAATTGGGCCTGTAGTTTGACATTTCAGCCATCCGTCAACTTATCATTCATTTGTAAATTTATGGTTAAACTCTAATAACCAACAATATGGATGCAATTACCGTTCAGGATTCCCGAATCTATTCCATTGTTGTGCTATATGATATGCACACCGATTTTTTCAAAAAAGCTTTGGATGGCATCTCTGATGAAGATGCACACAAGCGGCTTGAAACCGAAGCAAATCACATTGCGTGGCTGACGGGAAGTTTAGTACAGCAGCGTTTTGAAATCGCTGGATTGCTCGGTCATGACAAACGACCAAAATCCGATTCGCTGTTCAATAATTTCCAGGGAATTAAATCGGATGTTACTTATCCGCCGCTTTCTCAGTTTTTGTCGGATTGGAATCAAATCACGCCTGTTTTACGCGAGCAACTATGCAAGCTGACTCCACAACAGAGCGATTATATTCTCGATCTGGGCGGAATGAAAATGTCACGGTTCGATTTCATCAGCTTTTCAACTTATCGCGAAGCTAACTGCATTGGCCAGATCGCACTGTGGAGAAGACTGCTTGGCTATCCGGCGTTTAGGTATGATTAATCGGATATTCCTTTGTACGGATTACTCCGGCATTATATCATATACGGCAGAATCTGAATGCATTGCATTGGCAGTGACAATGCCCTGTTTGGTCCGCACCGGTACGTCATCAACATATATGATTATTTCATAAGGCACCTGCGTTGATGAAGGATTCGCAAATTGTACAAAGATCGACGCATTGAATGGCCGTGGCACAACAACCGACTCCGCCCATTCAATTTCGATATCGGTATCTTCAATGTAATCGCCCGTCGCGGCACGGAATTGTACACCAGTAACAATATCAGAAGCAGTATTGACCGCATATTTTACCGTTACATGATCGGTATTGCCGCCTCCGCCGCCATTATTGCCATTATTATCATCATTGTCACTGCTGCATGAAAATAATAAAAGCGGTAGTATAAGTAATAAAGACCTGAAATTTTTGATCGTTTCCATAATGCTATTTTTATTCTAATTTCGGAACTTTAAAATAGAAACGACAGGCGTTTAACACTACGCTAACAGCTATTTGTGCATTTTTTTGACAGCTCGCAATATTTGTTTTGCCGCGGCTCTGTACCCGGGCGATTGTTCGGCAAAATGTTGTTGAAGGATTTCGATAAGTTCAGGATGAATCCATTCTTGCAACGTCCCGATCCCATATAGTGAACGCATCGCATGCGCTTTGACTGCTACTTTGGAGTCGTCAATTAACCAATCGAAACTCTTTTCTGCAATCTGCCGTAAATGTTCATCAGACAGAAAATTTTTGGTTTTTAAATGATGGTCGACTGCCATCATGCAGATTCGCGCTCCGGTGCGCGACGCGCTTTCATGTCGTATGTCACGCAATCGTTCGCAAAAATCATCCAGAAATAGAGTGAGTAACGTAATCTTTCTTTCCAATACAAAATCGAGAATCAAAAAAGCTCTGTAATGATTTTTATCATCAAAATCAAAAGCCACGGCAACTAGGTCGCCCATTAAATTGGGGTTTTTGATAAAATACGCCCCGGTAAACTCCCGGCTCGCCCTGTACGCACTACTGTTCGCAATGATTTGATATACATTACTGTCCATTCCCACGAAAATAGCAATTTCAGCTGAAACAGTGGGGATGGTTATTCCAGAAGGCGATCAATCAAACAGATATTTAAAAGAAAGGCTAGCGTAGTAATTTACCGGCGCACCGGGATAATAATAACGAGGTGAAGCACCGCCAAATCCCGTGGCATTTACCAATATCATCGCTGCATAGTGTTCGTTGCCTGCATTATTTACACCCATAGAAATGCTCGAATGCAAATTTTCCAAGACAGAAAATTTATAGCCGGTCTTAATGTTATAGATGCGATACGCGTCATTGTAAAATGTATTGGCGTCATTCATCGGAAAACCGTCAACAAATTGGAAATCGCCCGATAAATACAATCCCAGGTCCGATTCAATCGTAACCCCCGCATTTATTTTATTTGCGGGAACTCCGGTGAGTTCGTTTCCTGAATAATCCATTCCATTACTGTCAAACTCGACAAATTTATAATTGCCAATGGTAAGTGCTGTAAAAGGTGAAATGATGAGCCATTTGCTGAAACGCTTGTGATAATTCACTGCTATTTCGATGCCCTGATGCAGCGTTTTTCCGGCATTGATCCCTACATATTGATCGTCGCCTACACGCTGTGCGACAAGCAGATCGCGTATTTGCATTCGGTAGGCTGCAATTTCGGCAAATAGCGCACGATTAAAGAAATAAAATTTTCCGCCAACCTCGAGGTTATAACCATTTTCAGGAACGATATCGGGATTTATCGTTCCCTGAGCAGTAAGCGTTTCTTCTATAGCGGGCATTGAGAATCCGCGACTTACAGACGCATACAAGGTCTGATGCACCGAGGGCAGGAATAGTAAGGACAATTGAGGCGACCAAATCGTTTCGTATTTGTATTGCTGCGAACTCGCCGCATTTGCTGGGAATACGTTTTTAAGGCTGAAATTAGTTTGGTTGACATTCACACCTGCCTGCGCCTCGAACATCTTCGCAAGCCGTATGCGGATTTGCGCAAATGCATTGTAGAAATTCCGATCTTGTTCCGTTCCTGTCAGCTGCTGCCCGGCCACGCTTCCATTGCCATTGTTATCTTCATATAGATTTTCGAGTGTCTGACCTTCGAATCCATCGCGGAAATACTCGGCGCCGACAATAAATTTAATGGAATCAAATTCTCCGGTAAATTGCGTCCTTCCGCCAAGGCCTGAAGTTTGCTGCCTCAATATGTCGAATGGCCGTGGTTCATTACTGTCTTTAAAATTCACAAATAATGAGGTTGCGTTGCTGATTTTATTGGAAAGCTTCCAGTCGTATGCAATTCCGCCCAAATAAGATTCATATTCTTCAAATCCTTTTGCGGCATTCCACGTAAAAGCGGCAGATTGCGGATTATTTATAAAAGTCTCCCGATCGATCGAACTTGGTATGTAGGCCTTTAGATTCGTATAATTTCCGAAGTACGTCAGTTTACCGGTTGAACTTCGAAATAATTCTCCGGCAATGGTGATTCCCTCACGGTCATAAGCGCTGTTTTGCCGCCACCCATCGCTTTCAAGTTGATGATAGTTGATATTTAAGCTGGCCGATTTTCCGTTAATGCCATATGTGAACCGGGATTTTGCAAGGCCGAATGAACCATATGTCGTACTTATTTGTGCCTCATGACCATCATTCTGCAGCATCTTTGGTGTCAATAGGATTGCACCTCCGAGTCCGGCACCATAAACACTCGACAACGGTCCTTTAATAATTTCGACCTGATCGAGGTTTTCGATGTCGATATCTTCAATCGTTGTCTCGCTGTCGCCCGATGTAAGCGGAATGCTCCCGTAAAATGCGCGTATTTTATTTGTTCCATACGGAGTGCGCGCGCCTATTCCACGTATCGAAATCCTGTTGGTATTATAACTTCCCGATTGCATGAACACGCCAGCGACCGTATTTACCGAGGTTGAAATGTCTGCGTTGTTGTTTCGTTGAAGGTCGGTTTCCGACAAAATGGCGATTGACGCCGGAGCTTCCATCAGGGTGTCATTAATATGAAACGCGCTTATGAAAACTTCTTTAAGCGGTGTGCCGACATCTGTTGTGTCAATTTGCGCAAAGGTGGTTAAACCACATAATATTGACAGTATCGTAATCCAATGCCGAAAAATCATTTGACAGAAATTTTCCAGATCGTATTTCCGCTGTCGTCATTCACCAATAGCGAACCGTCGCTCATTTGCGTAACATCAACAGGCCGTCCATAAACTTTCGCGGTATTCTCGTTGGCAACAAATCCTGTCAGGAAATCAACAGGCTTTCCTGGCTTTCCACCTGAAAACGGAACAAAAAGAACTTTGTATCCTGAGATTTCTGATCGGTTCCACGATCCATGTTGACCAACAAATGCGCCGTTATGATAGTTCGACGGGAAGGAGGTTCCTGTATAAAATGTCAGTCCAAGTGAAGCCGTATGGGAGCCAACGGGAACGTCGGGCACAATGGATTTTTTTGGTGGGGTGTGACCCTTCATCCGTGGATCAGGTATGCCGCCAAAATACGAATAGGGCCAACCATAAAATCCTCCTTTTTTTACACTGGTTATATAATCGGGAACAAGATCGTCACCAAGTCCGTCGCGCTCATTGACCGCTGCCCAAAGCTCACCCGTAATTGGATTCCAGTCCATTCCCACGGGATTCCGGAGTCCGTCGGCATAGATTTTTTCGCCTGAGCCATCGGGATTTATTTCCAGGATCGCGGCACGGCGTTTTTCATTTTCAAGTCCGTGTTCGCCCACGTTGCTTGCCGAACCAACAGAAATATAGATTTTCGAGCCATCCTTTGATGCCAACAGGTTTCGGGTCCAATGATTGTTGTATCCGCCAGCGGGAAGTTCAACGATCTTCCGTCCTTTATTATTCATCACAAGTTCGCCGTGATACGGATAACGATAAAGCCCATCGGTATTGGCAACGTAAAAATAATTGCCAAGTACCAACATTCCGTAAGGCTGATTTAAATCCGACAGGAAAATCTTCCGCGTTTCATAACTGCCGTTTTTATCGGAGTCGCGAAAAATTGTTATACGGTTGGCGCTGTTCGAGGTATTGCTTTCCGCAACGAAAATATCATTGTTCGGGGCGATATACGTATTACGCGGATTCTTAAGTCCGTCGGCAAATTTGCTTACGATAAATCCCTGCGGAGCCACAGGCATCTTATCGGCAGGCCACTTTTTAACTGTGCTTCGAACCGTAACCGATTTCGTCGCGTAAGGTGGCGGTAATTGCAGCGCACCAACTGCAGTTTGTACGACGGTGTCAGGTTTGCGGGCAAGTTCCTCTTTTTCCTTTTTCTTGACAGTATTGTTACAGCCCGTCATCAAAAGTGCCGATATAATTAAAAAGGGGGTAATGGCTTTCATTGGTATTTGAATCAATACTACAAAGGTTTAATTTGTATGGGTAATTGTCTTACACAATTCGAAAAAAGAATTACATAAGAACAATTCCGCGCCGCCATTCTGTACAAAATATGTGCGACTTGCTCGCGGCGAATTCGTTATATTTGCAAATTATAAAAACACTTAATGTGCTACAACTTCACGACAAGCAATTCGTTCCGTTTATTTCGGCCGAAGAAATAGACTTTGCAATAAGGGAAATGGCAAAACAGGTCGAAGCCGATTTTGCCGATGAAACGCCGGTATTCATAGGCGTGCTAAACGGCGCGTTCATGGTGGTTTCAAGTTTCATGAAACACTATTCAAAACCATGCGAAGTAAGCTTTATCAAGCTTGCCTCTTATGAAGGAACGTCATCTACAAATGAGGTAAAGCAGTTGATCGGCCTCACCGAAAACCTCGAAGGGCGTACGGTTGTAGTGATCGAAGATATCGTCGATACGGGAAACACGCTTGAAACGCTTAAGGACTTGTTCAAAAAACAAAAAGTCAAACATTTCAAAATCGCGACACTTTTCCTCAAACCTGACGCTTACAAAAAAGAGATCAAACTCGATTATGTCGGAATCCGGATTCCAAATAAATTCATAGTCGGATTCGGCCTCGATTATGACGGATTGGGAAGAAATCTTGCTGAAGTGTATCAGCTGAAAGAGTAGTTGTAGCGGCGACAGATGACAGAAGACAGATGACAGACGCCAGATGACAGACGAGAGATGACAGACGACAGACGACAGTCGACAGACGAGACCAATTACCACGCAATAAATTAATTCAATAATGACTAATATAGTATTATTCGGAAAACCCGGTGCCGGAAAGGGTACCCAAGCCGAATTCCTCAAAACAAAATACAACCTGACGCACATCTCTACCGGCGACGTATTTCGATACAATCTCAAAAACAACACCGAGCTCGGCATACTGGCGCAAAGCTATATGGACAAAGGCGAGCTCGTTCCGGATGAAGTCACAATCAAAATGCTGCAGGACGAAGTCGAGAAAAATCCACATACGAACGGTTTTCTTTTCGACGGATTTCCACGTACAATCGCACAGGCGCAGGCACTCGATCAATTTTTAGCGAGCCGCGACATGGTAGTCACCGCTACGATCGCGCTCGAAGCAAACGATGAGGTTCTCGTAAAAAGGTTGCTTGAAAGAGGCAAAACCTCGGGTCGCGCCGATGATCAGGACGAAGAAAAAATACGCAATCGTTATCAGGAATACAACGAGAAAACCGCGCCACTAATTGAATATTATTCGCAGCAGGGCAAATTTTTCGCTGTCGATGGCATCGGTTCGATACACGAAATTACCGAAAGGCTCAGTTCGGTAATCAATAATTTATAGAGCAATTTCCGGCTCTGCGCTGCAAGTCCTCGCAAAAAAAATAATTTTTCCACGCCATTAAAAAGCTTCCAACGGTCGCTTTTTTCTGTCGGCAAAAAGTTGTATTTTTTCACTGCTGCGGGCTTTACGCTACGATCCGGGCTATGACATATGGAAATAATAATAATTTTCTTTCTGATTTTGCTGAACGGCGTTTTTTCAATGTCGGAGATCGCCTTGATATCGGCACGAAAAAACCGGCTTGAAAATGCTGCCAAAAAAGGTAATGCGAGTGCAGTGACAGCGTTGGACCTTGCGAATTCGCCAAACAAATTTTTGTCGACGGTCCAAATCGGAATCACGCTGATCGGGATCCTGACCGGTATTTTTTCGGGAAACAAAATAACCAGCGACGTCCAGGCTTTCGTTGAAGGTTTTGAAGTTTTAAAACCATACGCCGATTCTATCGCTGTGGGGATTGTCGTTGTGATCCTAACGTTCTTCTCGCTTGTTTTGGGCGAGTTGCTTCCAAAACGGATCGGCCTTAACCATCCCGAAAGCATCGCAAAAGCCGTCGCAATCCCGATGAAGTGGATTTCTGTCGCAACGGCACCTTTCATCTGGCTGCTGACCGTTTCAACCGAATTCCTGCTTAAGATCCTGATGATAAAACCGTCAGCCGACGGAAAAGTGACCGAAGAAGAAATCAAAGCAATAATCAAAGAAGGCACCGAAGGCGGTGAAGTCCAGGAAATCGAACAGGATATCGTGGAGCGGGTTTTTCATATCGGCGACCGTAAAGTGAATTCGCTGATGACGCACCGCAAGTCAATTCTTTTCCTACCGCTCAACGCCGATAAAGCGCGTGTAAAGGAATTGATGCTCAAAGAGCTGCACTCGGTTTATCCGGTATATGGAGAGAATTTTGACGATATCCTGGGTGTGGTCGATCTAAAAAGCATTTTTGCGAACTTCGAAAAAGATGATTTCAACCTTGCCGACATTATGAATGAAGCACCATTCATTATGGAGCAGACCACGGCATACAAGGCACTGGAGAATTTCAAGCAGAGCGGCGTGCATTATGCCTTTGTAGCCGATGAATATGGCGTTTTTCAGGGAATTATTACATTAAACGACATTCTAGAAGCGCTCGTTGGCGACGCATCCGATTTTTATAAGGAAGAGTTCAGGCTTATTGCGCGTGAAGATGGCACGTGGTTGGTCGACGGACATTACTCGTTGCACGATTTCCTGACGTATTTTGAACTCGATGAACTGATCAGTGATTATGATGTCACAACCGTAAGCGGGCTCATCATGACCGAACTTTCACGAATCCCGAAACAAGGCGAGAAATTGCACTGGCAAGGTTTTGAACTTGAGGTCATCGATATGGACGGCGTGAAGATCGATAAGGTGATGGTGAAAAGGGTATAACGTTTACGGAAAGGTCAAAGGTGAACATTAGTTGCCGCGGCTTCCTGCACTGTACACGTAATTAAATAGTTTGAGGATACGCCAGCGCGCCTGGACCTGAATAATAACAATAAAAAAGCAGATAAAGATACACTGCGGCAACCCTGCCCCGTATCTTGAACCCTGCACCAAAAGACATGACAGAAGGCAATTTTGTAGATTACGTAAAAATATACATCTCTTCCGGAAAAGGAGGAAAAGGTTCAACGCACCTGCACCGCGAGAAATTCATCGAGAAGGGTGGTCCCGATGGTGGCGATGGTGGGCGAGGCGGTCATGTATATCTTGTTGGCAACAAAGGATTGTGGACATTATTCCATTTGAAATTTGCAAAACACGTCAAAGCCGGCCATGGCGGCGACGGCGGAAGTGACCGGAGTACCGGTGCCGATGGAGATGACAAATACATAGAAGTACCGTTGGGAACTGTAGTTCGTGATAAAGATACCAATGAAGTGCTTTTCGAAATTACCGAACACGATGAAAAACGAATTGTTGCACGTGGGGGAAAAGGCGGACTCGGAAACTGGCATTTCAGAAGCTCGACAAACCAAACACCTCGTTATGCACAGTCAGGTTTGGCTGGTGAAGAGAAAGACATTATACTTGAGTTAAAAGTCCTTGCCGATGTTGGCCTGGTTGGATTTCCCAACGCGGGAAAATCGACGTTGTTGTCGGTGCTTACATCCGCAAAGCCAAAAATCGCCGATTATCCGTTTACGACATTAAAACCAAACCTCGGAATTGTCGCCTACCGTGATTACCAATCGTTTGTGATTGCAGACATTCCCGGGATTATTGAAGGCGCGGCTGAAGGGAAAGGCCTCGGACATTACTTCTTACGTCATATCGAACGCAATTCAATACTGCTCTTTCTGGTTCCCGCCGACGCCGAGAACATCAGAAAAGAGTACGAGATCCTGCTTGATGAACTTAGAAGGTACAACCCTGAGATCCTCGACAAAGAGCGACTGATCGTAATCTCAAAATGCGACATGCTCGACGAAGAACTAAAAGCAGAAATGCGCGCGGAACTCGACAAAACGTTTGAAGGAATTCCGTATCTGATGATTTCATCGGTCGCCCAGCAGGGACTGACCGAGTTGAAAGATACGCTATGGCAGATGCTAAATAGCCCACAAACGGAGTAGTATGCAACAAATCGAAATATAAATGCTGAACATCCAAAATATTCGTTTCGAATCGGCAAAAATAATCTTACCACAACCGCTTGAATTGAATTGCGCTTGTTCGTCATTTTAATCTTTTGTAAGTAACAAATCAGAAAAAATCACGGCACATTTAGCATATAAACTGCAAATACCTAAAAAGAGATAGCTTAATTCCCTGATTTTACTAGGTTTTAGTAATTATTTTACTACAAATACGGTTTTACCGTAACTCTGGCTCATTTATTGTGTTATATTCGCCGGATGTTTTTAGAAACATACGTCCTGTTGCAATGCCCTATCCAAGCTGGCAGCGGGGTATTATTAAATTAGATAAAGTGGCCTCGGTTTACCGGGGCCGCTTTTTTTTTGCTTTTATAATTTGATAATTTTGCGTGTAACTATACCAAACGGCCCTTTGAATGTCACCAGTAGTGGACCTTTCCAATCGAAATTCAGTCCAAACGAAACCGTTCCATTCCCATTTTCAAGCGTGTTTTCAAACAATTTTTGTCCAAGTAAATTAGTAATCGTAACATTGACTGGCCCTACGATTTGATTCAATTTGAAATTCACTGTTTCAATTGCAGGATTTGGATAAGGTGCCGAAATATTTGAAGTTGCCCATTCCGTTACAGATAATTGTTGCGTATCAATCGTCCAAAATCCATCAGGTGCTACAAGTGGGCGTGCCAAACTTTTTCCTGAGTTCGCCTGCGCCCAAATGTAATATTCCATATCGCTGCCGCTGTTGTCAATCCAAAGCGGTGCCGTCCAATTATCGGTGCCCATGCTGGTCATAGCAGTTTCATTGAATGAAGTCGCCCCGGCCGGCCTCCAGAAAATCTTTGCACTACTTATTCCCGAATTGTGTTTAATCAAGGCATTGATATTCACGGAAGTTCCCGCATTCGCAGTCCGCACCTGTTGATGGACAATCAGCAAGGGATCGTTCACTCCAATTGTATGTGTGATGCAGTGGATCGCGCCCGACGATGCAATCAATGTTTCACCTGCATTATCAACATCTATTCCGACGATAGTATAACCGGGCATGATTTCCTGCAGATAATCAAGAGCCGGGGTGTCGACTTCCGGACGGTACGTTGGCACCAAAATCGATTTGTTCACAATCGTCATATTGCTGTAGGTCCGGTAGTAACCGCCGGTATCGGGATAACTTCCTGAAGCGCTTGGCGGCGCGTCGATCCACCTGACGTGGTACGGTGTGCCAAAGGCCGACATATGGTTTGCGAGGACGTGATCGATGTTGGCTTCAATTTGCGGGCCATCGGCAATTCCCGGCGGATAGCGGCTCACCAATAGGGTTTCCTCATCAAGCAATTTCATGTGCATGTCGATGTGGTGGATGCCGTCATACGGAAGCGTCGGCATTTTGATGTAACGATCGATTCCCATGTAGGATTGCATGATTGCGTCGATCTGGGCTTCCGTTTTTGGTGTTACATTATAAGGGTTTCCGGCGGCATTTTCCTCCAGAATCAATTCTGATGCAAAAGCGGTACCAAGACCGTCCGACATGAAATTCCCACCCGTGTTGACCAGATCGTTAGTACCCGAATCGGTAATGAATATAGGAATCCCGGGCTGCGAGGCGTGTGCAGACGGCATCACATTGTCATATGGGCGCGGGCGATTGTAGATCCAGTCCACCAGCGCACGCTCGCCAACGTCATTAGCATAAACGGTATTGCCGCTATAGTCGCGCGTCCAGATGCTGTTCCATTGTGCATCCATGAAAATGACATTCGTCAGACTGACGCCGTTTGACGTCAGATAAGATTGGACCGAAGCCTCGTTTTGGGTAGTGATGATCACTTTGCATTCGTTTACTCCTGCCTGCACGATCTGCCGTAAGATATTTTGATAATTCGGATCCCAGGTCACAACCAAATATTCCACTTCCTCCCATTCGGCCGCAGTGCGTACGGGTGCTGAAGGTGGCGCGGTAAGCTGCTCGCTTCGAAACGTAAAAGAAGGCAACAGTTCGGCTTCATATGGTGTGAGTCCTTTAGGAAGCGGTGCGGTTTGGGGGTAAAGGGTAGCGGAACTAATAATAAATGTCAAGACGATCGTAAGGCGTAAGTAGTGCTGCTTCATGTGTTGATTTTTTGTAAATATACAAACTAGGCGCTATGAATCAATACTGTACCACTTGGCATCACAAATGCCAATTTTTGTTTTAATGAAGATTTTCTGCACCTTGGTTACGAAAATTTTTGTACTAAACCTCGGAGGTTTTAAAACCTCGGAGGTTTGTATAATTACGTAAGCAATTTTAGGACTTTCTCGCATTTTTACGTAATGCGCAACCTAAGACCAAACGTAAAACGATACCGCAATTGCGACAGGGATGGCAGCGGAAATCCTTTTTGGGCGCGCCGTGAGCCGTCAGGCGAAGCAAGCGCCCAAAAAGATTGCAGTGTACAGCCCGGCCGTTCGCCAAAAATGTTAAAGTTGCGCCATTCCACGTGCTTCGAAATCGGTGAACCTCTTAAAAGGCTTATATTCGCATTTCTGAAAATTGCGGCAAATCCGCGAAATACTAACCAAAATTTAATTAGAATGAAGAAGTTTGTTTTATTCATTTCCATGTACCTGGTCGCTTTCCCGGTAAAGGCCGACGAGGGGATGTGGTTTTTGATGTTCATCGAAAGACTGAACCACCGCGACATGCAGAAAATGGGGCTTCAGTTGACTGCTGAAGAAATTTACAGCATCAACAACCACAGCCTTAAAGATGCCATCGTACAATTCAATGGAGGCTGTACTGCCGAAATGATTTCAAAGGACGGCTTACTGCTTACCAACCACCACTGTGGATATGATAAGATCGCCGAACTTTCGACTGCCGACAAAAATTACCTCAAAAATGGGTTCTGGGCTGCCGACCGCAAAAGCGAACTTAAGCCGAAATCGCTTTATGTGAGGTTTTTTGTGCGTATGGACGATGTGTCAAAACGCATCCTTTCAAAAGTCAACGATCAAATGACCGAGCCTGAGCGCAATAAGGCGATCCAGCAGGAAATCGCACTTATCGAAAAGGAAAATAATGAAGGTGGAAAATATACGGTTTCGGTCCGTCCGTTCTTTAATGGCAACGAATATTACTACTTTGTTTATCAGGACTACCACGATGTTCGTCTGGTAGGGACTCCGCCAGAAAACATCGGAAAATTTGGTGGCGACACCGATAACTGGGAGTGGCCGCGCCATACGGGTGATTTCTCTATGTTCCGCGTATATGCCGATGCTAATGGAAATCCGGCTGAATATTCAGAGAACAATGTGCCATTGAAACCAAAACATTATCTTCCTGTAAGCATGAAAGGTGTTCAGGAAAATGATTTCGCGATGATCCTCGGATATCCTGGAAGAACAAACCGTTGGATGCCTGCCGGCGGAATTGAGCAGAATGTAAAATTTGCTTATCCGGCATGGGTTGAAGGTGCGAAAACAGGAATGGATGCAATGAAAAAGCATATGGATGCCGATGACGAAGTGCGTTTGAAATATGCTTCAAAATACGCTCAAACAGCTAATTACTGGAAGAATCGCCAGGGGATGATCGATGCGCTTTCAAAAGCCGGTACCGCCAAAACCAAAGCGGCACAAGAGGCAAAGTTCAATACTTGGGCAAACAAGCCTGAGAATAAAGCCAAATACGGAAACCTCGTTGCCGACATCAATAAATTTTACGCTGCTACAAACGTTAAGGCGCGTCACGACAATTATCTAATGCAGTTGCTTCGTACGAGCAGTTATGCGATTTCTCCGGGGTCATTAGGTAATACACTTAGCCAGTACGCAAAAGAAAATGACGCAAAACGTGCAGAAATGCTTCCTAAAATACAGGAGGCGATAGAGAATTTTTATGGTGAATTTTATGCGCCGCTTGAAAAAGATGTACTTGCCGCACAACTTAAACTGTACGCTTCAAAAGGAGCAGAATACGGACTGCCTCCAATGGTTGCCGAATTGAAAGCGAAGGACAATGGCGACTTCACAAAATTCGTAAATGACGCGACCGCAAACAGCATCTTTACTTCACGGGATAAGGTTGAGGCTTTTGTGGCAAGTCCGTCGGCCGAAAAAATTGCTGCCGATCCATTGTATCTCTTATCGATGGATCTGATGACACAGTACCGTAAAAAAACGGATGAGCAGGCACAGGCCGAATTTGATTTCCAAAGAAATTTCAGACTTCTTGTTGAAGGACTTCGTGAATCGGGACTTAACACAATCAAATACCCGGATGCAAATTCAACATTGCGATTGACTTATGGTAAAGTCCGCGCACTTCCTGCCGATAAACGCAACGACGCTAAAATCAACAATTATACTACAATGGACGGAATGG
Source organism: Bacteroidota bacterium (assembly GCA_023427845.1). GTDB lineage: Bacteria > Bacteroidota > Bacteroidia > Flavobacteriales > Flavobacteriaceae > Flavobacterium. The sequence goes on along the minus strand of JAEYZX010000078.1, from coordinate 30,123 downwards.
TCAAAAAGTATAAAAAAGATGATCCCGAATTTGATTTGCCGAAAAAGATCCTCGACATGAATGCAAAAAGGGATTACGGAATGTATGCAGACAGGGCAGGGCACATGCCAATCAACTTCCTTTCAGATAACGATATTACCGGTGGTAACTCAGGTTCGCCTGTACTCAATGGAAAAGGGGAATTAATTGGGCTTGCATTTGACGGTAACATCGAGGCAATGGCAGGCGATGTAATCTTCGATCCTGAGTTGCAACGTACGATCAACGTCGATATCCGATATATTTTGTGGATCATCGATAAGTTCTCGGGCGCCAAGCACATTGTTGACGAGCTGACTATCGTAAAATAGGTATAATTATAGGTCAAATAAAGAATCCGCCGAAAGGCGGATTTTTTATTGGGCAACCGTAACCCGGATTCCTTTGGAATGACTTGAAAATTCCGGTGCGTACATGCTTTGGATTGTTGTTATGCCGTTTGCGAAATCGCCTGCGTTATTTACCCTGATATCGTATTCAAAAACATAAGTACCTTTTCGAATACTGTCGAAAAAAAAGTGCGTTGCCACGTCTTTCGTGCTCATATAGTAACCGATTCCACTTTGCCATTTGTATTTCGACAGCACATCTACTGGTTCAAAACACGAAGCACGCATGTCTTTCAGGTGAACAAATTCCATATCATCTTTTGCAGTAACGATTAACCGCACGGTAACAAGGTCACCAAGTCGCAACACATTACCAGATTCTATTTTTTGAAGTTGTTGACCGGTGGATGTATTTTTCTTCAAATACAATTCTTTGGATACGTTCATTACACTTTTATCGCTGGTTTTGATCTGATCGAGGTCTTCGAAATACTGCCAGTAGACACCGCCAAATGTTGGGACCTCAGAATTGTTTTGAACCGAGATTTTACTCATTGCGTTTGTAATCTCATGCTGATTCCAGGTTAAGTGGATATAACCTGTTTCGGCTTCTTTTTCGGTTTGCGCTAATTTTTTTGTCAGTAACGTTTGGTCGCCGATATTGATTTTACTATCGTGCTTTACATTGTTCCAATCGGTTCCCTGTGTCAGCAACGCATATATGGCTTCAGTAGTCGATTTGGTCGTTGGCCAGTTTTTATTTTGCTTGTTCTTCAACAACCAGACTTTCATCGCATCAATCGACTTGGTATCATTTGTTACCTCGCCGAACGATTCCATAATCAAGGCCTGCGTTTCTATTGGCGATTGATACCAATAGTACCCCGGTTTGTTTTCGATCCAGTACATTCCCCAATCTTCATTATTCGAGGCAGTCTCCTTAAAGCTTTCGATTATCTTTTGCGCTTCCGTTTTTTTACCGAAACGTTGGAGTGCCAGAGCTGCCATTGCTTTTTGGTAAAGGGGAAGATTCAGCCAGTTGTTCGCAACAGATTCCAGTGTTATTTTTACCGATGGATTTAGTTTTTCGGAAATCGGATAATCGTTCACGAAAAAACTGCGCATGTACAGATAATGTAAAACATCCGGAGTATCATTAGAGGTCGCTTTCTGCCGTCCCTCGATGAACTTACCATCAAGATACGAAAGTGCACTTTGGAGAATGCCTGCAAATTGTTCTGTATCGGATGTAAGCTTGCCGAGATGTCCGAGTCCAGCAACGATGTGACGCGTAATGTATTCGTTTTCTGTTCCGCCTTTAAACCATGCGAATGCGCCGGACGAAGTCTGCAACTCTCCAAGCTTACGGAGTATCTGTTGTTCCGACTCTTTCATACTTGCTAGATCGAACAGCAGCGCCAGGGCTTGTTTCTTTTCAGCATCGGACCGTGCATCATTTGCCCACGGAGTTTCAGCAAGCAAAATCGATTTGAGTTCTTTGTTTCGCTCAAGTTTAGCAACTGGGTTTTCTTTTCTCCATTCGTCGAATATCGAAGCTATTTTCGGATTGTCGGTGATGATTTTTGCAGCGAGTACATTTGCGTAATAACGTGCGAAAGTTTGCTCAGAACATTCGTGTTCGTATTCAATCAGATAAGGGAGTGCCTGAATCGCAAGCCATGTCGGGTTCGACGTATATTCGAACGTGAATTGATGATTTCGAAGTGTTGCCGAAGTATTGTCCCGCAGGTTAGTAAATTCATATTCTTTTTTACTGTTTTCCCCGACCCAAATCGGAATCGTTTCAGTTACGAGCATATCATTTGTCAGTACCGGAATTAGGGCTTCCTCACCGTCGGAAGATGCACCTGACTTAGCGACGATTCGATATTGGAGTCCGTGCAGACCATCCGGAATTGAGATTTTCCAACTGACTGACGAATTTCCGTTGGCCTCGACTGCAAAACTTTTAATCGCTTGCAAATTACTTGTTTCAGCGTCTATGGCCTGCATGGTTGACGCATCGAATAATTGCAACGATGCCATTCCAAGCTTTTTGGTACTTGTAAGATTTGAGATTTTAGTGCTGATTACGATTGTGTCTTTTTCGCGCACAAACCGTGAAAGGTTTGGGATTATCATCAATTCCTTTTGTGTCACGACCATTTTTTCAAGGTAGGCCATGTCAAGGTGTTTGGTATGCGACAACATTCGTAGTTTCCATTGTGTCAGCGCCTCAGGTGATGTAAAACTAAAACTGACCCGGCCGGCGGCATCGGTTTTTAAATCGGGAAAGAAAAATGCGGTTTCTGCTAAATTGTTTCGCGCCTGAATCGAAATTAATTGATGCGCAGCTTTTTTAGTGGTTAAGATAATTACCCCATTTACGCCGTCGCTTCCATATATTGCAGCCCCTTCGGAACCATTTAGCGAATAGATGCTTTGGATAGACGTCGCCGGAATTTGTTCGAGTGTCTGCAGTGATGCTATTTTACCATCTATCACCACCAGTGCCTGGTTGTTTCCTGTAAGTGAGCGGGCTCCGCGGAAAACCACTGCGCTTGCTGTGCTGTTTGTTGTGTTAATCTGCAATCCTGCAACTTTTCCTTGTAATAACTGCACAGCATTCTGATTACCGGTTTGCGCCAGCTCTTCGTTGCTGACGACGTGATAGGATGATGTAATTTTGTCCGCTTTTCGGCGTATCCCCAATGCAGTTACCACGACCTCTCCAAGTATTACTCCCTCATCAAGGGTCGCATTTATTATTTTGAGTGCGCCAACTGTAGCGGAAAAATCAGTCATCCCAACATATGAAAACACCAAAACTTCGCCGGGAGCAGCCGCTATTTCATAAAAACCATCAATATCGGTCTGCACACCTCGCATTGTACCCTGAATTACAACATTCGCACCTGGAATTGGCCCTGTGTGATCAGAAACCACACCGCGGATCAACGATGCGTTTCGTGGAATTTTTATCTTTTTTCGTGTTTTTGCGACATAATCAACGTTCCATTTTGGGATTTCGGTCAAACTGAATCCGAATGTACGGAGCTTGTCGTTTTCATTTGTGTATGCAGGCACGGTGTAAGTTGTATAAAAATGTACATATAGGCTCGCTGGATAATTGCCGAGAAATTCCCTGTGCGACGGATAACTCGATCGCAAATCGAAATCGGGGTTATCCCAGTTTTCCATCGTAAACTGGTCGAGCGAAGCATCGTACATCGATGCCAGTACTTCCGATTCAGCCTGAGTGCCAACGAGCTTGAACGTCCATTTTTCGGCAGTTCCAGGTTCGATTTTGTTTCGGAAGGTTTCTATTTCAAATTGAGGTACTATATCCGATTTCATCATTATCTCAATCGATTCGGCAAAAAATTCATTATCAAAAATTGTATTTACGGATAGGATCAGCGGTCCGGTGTATTCGCCATTAATTGGAATATTGATTGTCGTTTTAAAATTATCAAGGAATACATGTCCATTTGTAAGGTCGGTGTCGGTGCGTGAGGCATAGAATAGATGCAGCGATTTTACCTGCGATGTCACGGCCAACTTGACAAATCCGTCTTTTTTCGGATTGGAGTTAAGTTGTTTTAAAGTTAATAACTGCGACATCTTGCCTGCGGGCGACTCTACTTCAATTATTTTATCGGTCGAAACCTGATTTCCTTTCGAATCAACAGCAGTAAATATCAGGCGGTAAATGCCCGGTTTTTTAAAATTCAGTTCAGAAGTCTTGTCAATAGCGGTATTGATTTTCTTCGTAAAAATTAGTTCGCCCGAATCTTCATCGGAAGTTGATATTTTATATTGCTCATATGGAAACAGTCGATTAAATTCAATTTTTGTGAACGGGTCAATGTCCGGTTCACCAAATGTCCTTTTCTTGAAAGCAGTTTCCCAGTCGATGAACTTCAATGTAAGTTCGCCGATGGCGGGAAGAAATTCATTATTCAGCGTTGTACTTTTAAGCGTTGCTTCGACCGGCGTATTCATTTGGAGTGATGTCGCGATATCCAGTTCCAATTGCAGCGAATGGTATCCAAGCTTTAATGATGTTGAAGCAGATCTTGTTTCTCCATTGATGTCGGTTACATCGGCAATAACAACATACTGAAATACGGGAAGTTCTTGCTGTTCGACATTATTTGGCGTTTCAGCAATGAACTCAACCGTGAATTTGCCTTCCGAATCTGTTTCGGTTGTGCCTGATGAAATAGTCTCTTCATTTATCGGGTAATGAGCTAGCTTGTTAAAGACGTTACGTTGGACGCGGTAATTTACTTTTGCATTTGTAATGGTGCTTCCGGCAAAGGCGGTCGCCTTGCCGTTTACCGAAACTTTCTCGTTTACTGCCTGTTCGCCGTTGATTGGCTCGAATGTGACTTCAAATTTCGGGCGCTTGTATTCCTCGACATCAAAAAAGAGATGCGCATCTTCCAAATCAGTGTAATCCCAAAAAGGATGTTCATCATTTTCCTGATCAACTTCAATATTATCCGGTTCTTCGACCGAGATGTAAAATCTGCCGGTTAAATTTTCAGGCAAAGTGAATTCGCCTGAATACGATCCAAAATCATTTGTGGTAAAGTGAGTTGCGAAAACTTCGTTGTCATCGGGCCCTGAGACTTGTAGTTTAAATTGCATTTGTGGCAGAATTTCAGGTTTAAATTTGATTTTCTTTGCCGCAATAATTTTAAAGAATACCTTTTGCGCGGGTCGGTAAATTGCGCGGTCCAGGTATAAGGTAACTTTAGATCGAAAATCTTCATCGTCGTCTTCGGCTGCTAGTTCACGTGCGTTATTCCACATGATTATAGTATCCTGATCTTTGGCTATTGTAACACGATTATTATAATTGTACGGAGTTTCGCTTAGTATCGCGATGCCTTCAGAATTGGTAATCTGACTGGATCCCTTTACCGACACCAATGCATCCGGGATCGGGAAGCCAAATTTTCGATCAACTACCTGGTAATAACTATTTTTCTCTTTCTTATAAGCTGCAACGGCCAGATTAGTAACTGTTATTGCAGTATAAGCTTGTTTTGAATCTGTGTTATCGATATCAAGATTTTTCGCAACAACCAAATAGTTCCCCAATTGTAGATTCGGAAGTAGAATGTCGGTCGTACGTGCAAAGTAATCATCAATTTTTGGAAGAAGATGTGTTGCACTAACGATCGGCAAACGCGATGCAACTATTGCAGATTGAATGCTGTCACGTTTTTTTGTAGAAAGCATTCCCATTTCCTTTTGGTCTATTTCGTAATAACGCATTTCAATACAGTTGATGTTTTGGAACTCTATGCGGGCGCGGTTGTTTTGTCCCGGATATGTAAACTGCTCCATTTCCATCGAAAGCCGTTTCTGTAAAATTTCGCGTTTCATTGTGACAGCCAAATGATGGGTATTTGTTTCTTCTTTATAGGCTAAAACACTGTCCAAAGCCGATAGTGCCATTTGGTTGTAGTTTACTGCGGCGTTTTTATTTGCCATTGACCGATACGTAAATCCTTTTTTATAAAGTATTTTCTGAAGTGTTTCAACTGAGGAAGTATGCTTTTGAAGTTGAGTCAGCGAGCGAACATATCGATCGTTGTCATTGAGTAAATAATTACGGACAAAATCAATTCGGGCTATGATATTGGATCCGGTAGGCTTATGTTTTTCAAGCTGCTGATAAAACTCAAGAATCATTCTCACTTTGGTCTCAGAAACAGCCGAAACATCCCATTTTGTAAATGTTTCGCTGCTACTATATAACACTTCCCCATACCCTGCATATCCAGTACGCACGCGGTATACCCGGCCTATTGACGATTGGTGATACGCAATATTTTCGAGTAACATAAAACTATATAAATCGGCTTCATGGCTGGAGGAAGAAATCTCGAATATTGATTCATAATCCTGAAGCGGCGTGGATTTCAAAATTTCGGGTTGGCTGAGCATTTCCGCAAAAAGGCTGTCGATTGTCGCCGCAAAGTCGGTTGCGCTCCACGTGTGAAAATTTTCGCCAATCAGCTCGGTAGAGGTGCGCCTTTCGATTCTATAGTGGTTCTGCTGCAGGTACTCCTGAAGCGATTTTGCGTAAAAGAGTTGCAGCACAGCTTTTGTGGCCGGAGGTGCCTTTGCAATCTCGTTTTTAAGCGAACCCACAATCATGGTCTGCGCATCCTCTTCAAGGACGTGGATATATCTTAAACTATAGATAAAACTTTTGATGATATGTGGCTGGCTGTTGTCGCGGACGGCTTTGCTATAGATTTTATCCACCACTTTTGCGGCCGATTTGATTTTGCCAAGATTTTCGTATTCCTCAACTTTTTCCCATTTCGTTTTGTAATCCTGAGCAAGTAAAGTAGAGGTGACTGTCAAAAAAATAAGGAGTATGGTTTTTTTCATGTTCGACGTTTCTTATATGGAGTACATAATTTGGAAAAAGGTTGGAATGAATGATTAATCGTCTCTTACTTCTGTCTTTGCGGTACTATATTAATTTGGATTTACTTAATGGACATGCATAATAATAGGTAAAAAAAATCCACCGAAGTGGATTTTGTAATTTTAGATTATGAAATTAAGTGCCAGTGTTAATAATTCAATATTCTCCTCGTCTCCGTTGATCCATCAAGCATATTGATTTTGGCTATATAAGTTCCCTGGGCAAATTTAAAGGGCCAGCTATGTTCAGATTCTGCCACCGAAGGTAATAGCGTCTCCACCAATCTTCCGGCAGCATCAAACACATTAACGTCGGCAATTGGATGAGTCGATTTTAGCGAGAAAATACCGTTCTTCAGTATAACTGAAAGGTTGTTGTTTCCGATCGAACCATTGTCAAGCAGATTGCTTGTAAACCGCAACACGAACCGGTCATCAAACCTTCCGCCCGTTGTATTAAAAGTGTACGGGTTTTCCTTTAGGTTGTGTATCACTGCATTCTGCAAGTCTTCGAGATAAATATTCCGGTCGCTGAAAAATGGATCCAGTTTTTCAATCCCGATTTCGTATTGACCACTTTGTGCATTGAATCCAAGTGGAATCATAATCTGCTCATTGAATGGCAACGGAAGGCCCTGAATTGCCAGCCGCTCATTCGGAATAACAGAATAAAAAGTCATGTCGCTCGCAGAAAGCCGCGAACCGTCGTATCCGGAATCGTATCCCGATGTCGCCCCGTCAACAAATCCAATCATAATTTGGTTGAACGTATCGGTTGTATTGGTCATGTTGAGCCAAATGCGATGTTTTTCTGCCGGCAAATTAGCGGCCGCATTGCTCCTGAAAAATTGAGTGTTATTCGATGCTGTCCGCATGCTGTTATTAAATACTGCCACACCGGGCACTTCCTTGCTTTTTATAAAAAATGCTTGTCCTGACGAAATATATCCATTCGGTATCTCACATGTCGCACATGCCGCAACCCCGCCAAGACTGTTGACTGTGGCATAATCACTATCAGAATAATTGCTGTAAAATTCACCATAAAATGGATTTGGATTTGCCGTGTCCGGTAATGTGTTATGCGTCCATAAGTAGATGGTTTCATCCAATACGGAGGAATTCGCCGATAAAAAGTCAGCTACCGAAACTGCGGATGGATACGGATTGCCCAGCAGGTTCCACTGGTCATCATCGCCCGCTGCGGTTCCGTATGAAATCGGCATCGAAATGTTTCCGTTATTCGGCGTACCAACAAAGGTGTATGAATGCAGGATTGAGAAGTTTTGCGGTGTTCCGCCAGGAGCCCGTATAATATATCCGCGGGTCGGATCCATAACTGATGACTGACTTTCAGCTGTCCAATTACCATTATTACCGCCTATAGTTGTTGTCCAGCTGAATATTTGATCTGCTGGTGATGCCGGAGCAAATTCCCCCAAAGTAAATCCCGATGCAGCAGTGATGGGTGAATTCCAATAAGTGAAATCGTACAAGCGCATGCTCGCATTGCGTTTTATGTTGACCGTGCCACTATTGGGCACATCATTGATCTGTACTAAACTCGCACCATTTTCGATGTTAAAAATTCCGTTTGTTGCTACGGTTACGCCATCGGTAACGGTTAAGGTTCGCGCGTCGATGATTTCGAGTCGCCCGCCATCTTCAACAACCAACTGACCGGCTACTGCATCAACCGCACCGCTAATGACCGCGTGATTTGCCGCAGCGGAAATGACTACGCAATCAGCGCTTGTGGGAACCGATCCGGTGTTCCAATTTCCGGGTGAATTCCAATCGCTCGTGGAACCGGTCCATACGACCGACGAGAATCCTGCGCTGCCACTAGGCGTTCCGGCCGCACAGATCGCATCACCCACAGAAGTTATTGTGTAGTTGGCATTTGCAGACGGACTCACAGAGATAATGTGCGGACTAGCCACAATATCGCTTACGGTTACTGGTGGATCGCCAATGTCGTTGGTATATGTGATGCTCCATGGTGGGGTTCCGGTCAATTCAATCGCGAGTGCTGCATTACCTTCGCACAACGATCCTGTGGCCGAGATACTTGCTGTTGGCGCGCCGATGCTAAATTCGGTTGGTGTTCGAACAGTCGGATTCCCAGAACATGCAGCATAATACACAGTCGTTCCGGCGGTATTTGTATCAGAAAGTCCACTTCCTGCAACACCAACGGGGTTAAAAGTCGATCCGGTTCCTATTGGGGTGCCACCTGTAGCAGCCGTGTACCATTGCGTGATTCCCGGTGCTCCTGTCATCACGGTTCCACCACTTGAGGTGGCTATATTCCATTGATAAGAGTTGGTGACCGTTATGTTTGAAAATCCAAAAACTGTAGACACCAATGTATAGGTTACGCCTGTTGACAATACGGCAGTCATCGACGGTTCGAGCGATACATTGCTGCTGTCGTCATCTCCTACCACCCAGGTCCCGCTTCCGCACACTCCGGGTGTAAACGGTGCAACCACTATATAACCCATACCGTCATAGGCGGCGTTCGGCGCCATCGTGAAGGTGTAGCTTCCAGTGGCGCTTACCGTAAAATTAAATGTGGTATAATTGGCAGTTTCAGAATCGAATGCGCACGCGTCCGAGTTTTCCATGCCAATTTCTATCTGCGCCGCAATCGGATCACTTACTGCATTCCAGGACCCGTTAATCGTATTGCCCACACTTATGCTAGTCATACAAGAACCCGACGCGGTCAGGTTTCCTGATTCCCCGGCACAGATTGATACTCCGGTGGTTAGCATTCCTGTTGTGAAAGAAACAGGCCCCGCCCATGCACTCATTCCATTTGCACCACCACAGTTCGACCTGACCCATACGAAGTAGGTGGTCGTTGCGGCAAGTCCGCTTAAATCTGCAGTTACTACACCCGCTGCCACAGATCCTGAACCTGTCGACAAAATTCCAGGTGGTGTCGAACTGGTCGAATAATAATAATAGTAGCCTGACGCAGGTGCCGGCGAGGCAGCAGTCCAGTTAATGGTTGCCGAATTTGCTCCGATACCGTTGACGTTAAGTCCGCCGGGTAGCGCAGCGCATAAATTCGACGCAACATTCAATGTATAATCTTCGGCTTCACCTTCGTCGATCGCTCCACAGGAATTAGGATTTTGCGCCCAGTAATCGGCACGTATCCGCATCCGATAGTTCCCCGTCGCTGCACCCGCAGGAACCGCGAAACTTCCTGTCGCGCCGTAAACATAACCGCCTGAAGAATATACAGTTTCGCCAGCATCAGTAAAATCCAGATCGTGGTTCCAGTCCACCCATATCCTTATCCCGGCCGAGTTGTAATTGCCATTGATATCGGCCGAAAAATTTATCGTTCCTGATGGATATTGCGACACCACCATTGAAGTGTAATTCCCGTAACCGCCCGGCGAATATCCACTCGTGTTATTTATCGTATTTGCAAGTCCTCCCGTAGCAGTAAATGAAACAATCCGTGTGGCGCTACTGCTGCTGGAAGGATAACAATATCCACCCGTAGACGGTGTCGTTACGCAAATTGAAAAGGTTCCATTATCGGAGGTGCTGCTGTAATAGCTGTAGACTCTTACATAATAAGTGCTGCCCACTGTTAGTCCTGATAAACTCACATTCTCGGTCTCATAACCCAAAGTATTGTCTTGACAGGCAATAGAACTGAGCGCGCCGCACGAACCTGAGAACACCTGAACCACGGCATCGTACAAAGAATTTGGTGTAACGGTAATGGCATGATTGGTACCGGTAGCCACAAAACGAAACCAAACATCATCATTTGCAGTTCCCACACAACCCGCCTGCGATTGTGTCGCATTTACAGTTGTGCCATTAGTTATTGCTGAGCAGGTCGTTCCCGAATTTACCGTGAGAAGCGTTGCGGTCCCGCAATTGTTATTTGCAGGCTGCGCAAATGCGAAAAATGCATGGAGACTGAAAAATATTGATAAGTAAAATGCCTGACGGAAGTTTGGGTAAAGTAGTGTCATTGTGGTATTTAAAATTTAAAAATGAGCTTACTATCAAAATCTCATAATTTACCACGTTGACTGGATTTTACCTAAAAGATTAGGTAAACGACCAATTTTACCGATAATGTGCGTTAAATTGATATCGCGTGTGTAAAATTCCTACTCATTTAACAATTAAAGCATTACATTTCGTATTTACGTTGCAGAAGGCATATCGACCAATAAATCTGCGTGAATCCCGGTAGATTTTCTACTTTTGATAACGTCATTATAATTTGAATCATTTTCCATGCGTACACATTTCATCGCCATCGGCGGAAGCGCCATGCACAACCTAGCATTGGCACTGCACAATAAAGGATACCAAGTAACCGGCAGCGACGATGCAATTTTCGAACCGTCGAAAAGCCGGCTTCAGAGCAAAGGATTGCTACCGGAACAAATGGGCTGGTTTCCTGAGAAAGTCACATCACACATCGAAGCGGTAATTCTCGGAATGCACGCAAAAGCCGACAATCCCGAACTTTTGAAAGCGCAGGAGCTCGGACTCAAAATATATTCGTACCCCGAATTTCTGTACGAACAATCACGCAATAAAACACGCGTCGTCATCGGAGGTTCGCACGGAAAAACCACGATTACGTCAATGATTTTGCATGTAATGCACTTTCACGATATCGCTGTCGATTATATGGTTGGCGCCCAACTCGAAGGTTTCGATACGATGGTGCACCTCACGTCAGACAATGATTTCATCGTACTTGAAGGCGACGAATACCTGTCATCGCCAACAGACCGTCGACCGAAGTTTCATCTTTATCAACCTAATATAGCACTCATTTCAGGGATTGCATGGGATCATATCAATGTATTCCCGACATATGAAAATTATGTCGAACAGTTTAAGATATTCATCGGGAAAATAACGAATGGCGGAATTCTCGTTTACAACGAAAACGATCCTGAAGTGAAACGCGTTGCCGAAGCCGCCACAAATCCAATCCGAAAAATTCCGTATTCAACTCCCGATTATAAAGTCGAAAATGGCGTCACGCTTCTCGAAACTCCCGAAGGGCCTATGCCAATTGAAGTCTTTGGCGCGCACAACCTGAACAACCTCGCAGGTGCGAAATGGATCTGCCAGAACATGGGTGTAGATGAAGCCGATTTTTATGAAGCTATCGCGAGTTTTAAAGGCGCGTCAAAACGTCTTGAAAAAATTGCCGAAGGCCGCACCACCGTTGCATACAAGGATTTTGCGCATTCACCGAGTAAAGTCGCCGCGACGACTAAAGCCGTGAAGGAACAATACCCAAACCGCAAACTGGTCGCCTGCCTTGAATTGCACACCTATAGTTCGCTGAACCCCGAATTTTTAAAGGAATATGAAGGTGCGCTCGACCGTGCCGATGTTGCCGTCGTATTCTATTCGCCCGACGCCGTTAAAATCAAAAAGCTCGACGACATATCCTATGAGCAGATCGCTAATGCGTTCAAACGCGATGATCTTCTGATTTATACAAATCCCGACGATTTCAAGAAGTACCTTTTTAATCTTGACCTTCACGAATCGGCGTTGCTGCTGATGAGTTCGGGGAATTACGGCGGACTCGATTTTGATGAGGTCAAGTCGCTGGTGAAGTAGGAGCACGGGCATCGCACAAACCCTCGTGTTCCGTCGGCCTCGGGTCGGCTCGATCGGGGCTGAGGATGGTGTTCTGATTCCCGTTGTGAGATAATTCAATCTTATGTCATCACTTCGCCCGTTCGCTCTCGTTCGTATCCTTATGACGACAATCGCTGGACGAACGGTCTCGGCGGCGAAGAAATTGCGGCAACGATAAACAACGTAAAAAGGATTTTCATACTTTAGCTTTTGATATTGAAACGTTTACAATGTCGTTTAAGTATCGTAATCTATACGCCATCAAGTAATTTCGAAGCCATGTCTGAACAATCCTCATTCCCCATTCGCAATTGGTCGGAAGACGACCGCCCACGTGAAAAATTAAAGCTCAAAGGAAAATCGGCTTTAAGCGACGCCGAACTTCTTGCGATCCTGATCGGCTCAGGCAGCCGCAATGAAACTGCTGTCGGGCTCAGCCAAAGAATACTTTTAAGCGCACAAAACAACCTGAACCTGCTCGGAAAACTTTCGGTTCAGCAATTGATGTCGTTCAAAGGGATCGGTGAAGCGAAAGCGATCACAATATCGGCCGCAATGGAACTCAGCCGCCGACGCCGCGCCGAAGACTCGGTCGAACTTTCAAAAGTCACCTCCAGCCGCACCATATTTGAAATTATGCATCCCATCCTGGGCGAACTTGCGCATGAAGAATTCTGGGTCATTTACCTGAACAATTCGAATAAAGTCGTTCACAAGTGCCAGCTTTCAAAAGGCGGGATGACGGGAACTGTGGTCGATGTCAGGATCGCATTCAAAATTGCACTCGAGCACAATGCAACAGGGCTGATCCTGTGTCATAATCATCCCTCGGGAACACTCACCGCGAGCGATGCCGACAAACAGATCACTCGCAAGATCAAACTTGCAAGTGAAAATCTCGACATTAAGCTGCTCGACCATGTGATCATCACCGAGAAATCGTATTTCAGCTTTGCCGACGACGGAATACTATAAGTTAAAAACGTGACGCTAAATTTACTCTTTGCCAAAACTTTGCGACCTTTGCCGCAATGGATGCTACGACCCTAAAAATCACCGATGTTTTCTTTGATCTCGACCATACGTTGTGGGACTTTGAAAAGAATTCGGCGCTCGCGTTTGAATCGGTACTGCAAACGCACTTGCCTGAGATTGACTTGAGCAAATTCCTTACGTATTATGTGCCACTAAATTATGCGTATTGGGAACGCTATCGCAAAGATGAAATTACGCAGGCAGCATTACGGTTGGGAAGGCTGCGCGATACTTTTGCGGCACTTGATTACGAAATCAGCGAGGAAATGCTCGCACTGCTTTCGACAGAATATATCCGGGTTTTGCCCACTTATAATTATTTGTTCGACGGTGCAACCGACCTGCTCGATTATCTGAAATCAAAATACCGGCTGCATATCATCACAAACGGGTTTGATGAAGTGCAAAACCATAAAATCAGCAATTCGAAAATAGGCCATTATTTCACGACAATAACAAACTCCGAAATGGCAGGCGTAAAGAAGCCCAATCCAATTATTTTCGAGCATGCACTGCAACTTGCAAATGCGCGAAAGGAGTCGAGCATCATGATAGGCGATTGTATCGATGCCGATGTTCGTGGAGCGTTAAATTGCGGACTCGATGCCATTTTGTTCTGCCAACTCGATACGAATTACGATGGCATCAAATGCGTGAGCCATTTATCTGAAATTAAAAATTATCTTTAGCGCATGAAAAGAATCCTCGTTTTGATGCTACTGTTGGCATCAACTGTTGCATCGGCACAAAAAAACATCAATGATTATAAATATGTCATCGTACCTAAGAAGTTCGGATTCCTAAAAGAAGCCGATCAATACCGATTGAACACGTTTACCAAAATGTTTCTCGAAAAATACGGCTTCACGGTTTATTTTGATGATGAGGTTTTGCCAATGGAACTTGCCAACGCAAACTGTAACAAACTTTATGTCGACGTCATCGAAAGCAATACGATGTTCAAGACTAACCTTGAAGTTTTACTAAAAGACTGCACAAAATCGACCATTTGGAAATCGGCCGAAGGATCAAGCAGGGAAAAGGAATATAAAGTTGCCTACCAGCAGGCGCTTCGTGAGGCATTCAACTCATTTGATGCGGTTGGGTATAAATATGAGCCGGTTGCTGCAGCTGCTAAACAGCAAACTAATACAGACCGTCCGCTGACCATTACGCCTGTCACCACTGAAAAAGCAACTGAAATACTCACCGGAAATGCAGCGTCAAATTCCAATTTGTTATTTGCGCAACCCATCGAAAACGGCTTCCAAATCGTCGATACTACTCCACGAATAATTCTAAAACTAAAAAAGACCTCGCTGCCGAATGTATTTTTAGCCGAAAATGATCAGGCCCGGGGAATTCTTTTTGCGCGCGATGGTAAATGGATTTTCGAATTTTATGGCGGAAACCAGATATTTTCGGAAACGATGGATATTAAGTTTTAAAGACTGTCTAAAGTCTAAAGTCAAAAGTTGACCCAAGCGTAGCTGAACTGGATGGAGCGCAGCGGAATAAAAGTCAAAAGTTGTATAGTTTCATAGATGCGAAGTTTCAAGTACTATGTCAATTACTTACTCTTCACTGTAACTCCCACTGAACACTGTCGCCCGTAACTCACTGTCAACTGCCTACTAATCACTGCAACTGAACGCTGCGACTTGCAGCTCCACAAACCTTTCCCTTTTTAATCTAGCGTGTACTCAAATCTTAGCTCACTGCCAACAGCTACTGCCAACTGCCAACTTTTCTAGTACCCATACTTCCCTTTCCACCGGTTTTTTAAAAACTCACGGGTCGAATTTTCACGTGCGTTATTCCCGGGTACATAAATGGGAGTATTCGCGATTTCATCAGGGAGGAATTCCTGGTCGGTAAAATTGTTTTCGTAGCTGTGGGCGTATTTGTATTCGTCGCCATAACCGAGTTCCTTCATGAGTTTTGTAGGCGCATTTCGCAAATGTAACGGAACCGGCAAATCGCCGGTTTGCTTCACGAGCGATTGTGCGGTCCCGATTGCCATGTAACTTGCATTGCTTTTGGGCGAGGTCGCCAGATAAACCGCGCATTGGCTCAGGATGATCCTGCTTTCAGGATATCCGATTGTGGTCACCGCCTGGAACGTTGTGTTGGCAATCACCAATGCGGTCGGATTTGCGTTGCCGATATCCTCACTTGCCGCGATCAGCATCCGGCGTGCAATGAATTTCACATCTTCACCGCCTTCTATCATACGTGCCAGCCAGTACACCGCGCCATTTGGGTCGCTTCCGCGAATCGATTTGATGAATGCCGATACGATGTCGTAATGTTGTTCGCCTGTTTTATCATACAAAACAGTATTTTGCTGCGCGAAATGAAATACGAGATCGTTCGTGATTTCGATTTCATCCTGTGGAGATGCATTGATCACAAGCTCAAAAATATTAAGCAGTTTTCGACCATCGCCACCGGAAAGCCGCAGCAATGCTTCGGTTTCTTTCAATTCAATCTTTTTGCTTCGGAGCACGACATCGGTTTTCATTGCACGATGAAGCAGTGCTTCAAGGTCTTCTTTTGTAAACGGATTCAGGATGTACACCTGGCAACGCGAAAGAAGTGCCGGAATCACTTCAAAACTCGGATTTTCAGTCGTCGCGCCAATCAACGTAATCCATCCTTTTTCAACCGCCGCAAGCAACGAATCCTGTTGCGATTTGCTGAAACGATGGATCTCATCAATAAACAAAATCGGGTTTTTTGCAGTAAACAATCCGCCTGCCTGTTTCGCTTTCTCGATCACCTCGCGTATGTCCTTCACACCCGAATTGATCGCGCTCAAAATATAAAACGGGCGTTTTGATTCCTCCGCAATGATTTGCGCCAAAGTGGTTTTTCCCGTTCCCGGCGGTCCCCACAAAATCAGTGATGGTACGATCCCGCGTGCAATTTGCTGCGTCAGCGACCCATTTGGTCCCACGAGATGCTGCTGCGAGATATAACCCTCGAGTGATTGCGGCCGAATGCGTTCTGCTAATGGTGCTTCCATTTTGTAAAATTAAGGTTTTAGGTTTTAAATATTTTATAAAGTTTTTGAAGCTGATCCGGCTGTTTGCTATAGCTTTTGCCCGCTAAAGAAGCGGATCAAAAGGCTGCCGCTCCCATCCGGGCTAGGGCTGACTGACAGAATTGCATACGGGGTCGATTGGCAGTATCTTTGATAATTGATAATTGATAATTGATAATGGATAATTGATAATTAATAATGAAAATGTTTTGATGGAATTTAGAGTTGTCAGCTTTCAGCGATCAGTTTTCAGTTTACGGTTGACAGTTTACGGTTGACAGTAGTTTGGATGGTTAAATCCAATATATACTTAAATTCCAATACTCAAATTCCAAATTCCAAATTCTAAAATCCAAATTCCAAATTCCAAAATCCAAATTCCAAAATCCAAAATCCAAAACCTTAATCCCTAATCCCTAGTCCCTAATCCCTAGTCTCTAATCCCTAATCCCTGATCCCTAATCCCTAATCCCTAACCCCTCACATGACCGACCACGACTTTAAATTCTCCTCATCCGTAATCCTGCTGCCGTTCTTTTCGGTTTTGCTGCTTTGGGTCGTGTTCTGGGCCGAATTGAAGTTCAATTTTAATTTTGCGAAATACGGGGTTTATCCGCGCGATTTTGAAGGTCTACGGGGAATTTTGTTTAGTCCGTTTATTCATGGGAATCTCGAGCACTTGTACAATAATTCGATTCCGCTGCTGATCCTTTTGGCGGCGCTCCGTTTTTTCTATCGCAAACAGTCGATGCGCGTAATCGGACTCGGAATCCTGGTTTCAGGAGTACTGACCTGGATAATTGGGCGCGAATCGTATCATATTGGTGCAAGCGGATTGATTTATGTACTGGTCAGTTTTGTATTTTTTAAAGGCGTCATGACCAAGTATTACCGTCTCGTTGCGTTGTCGCTGACGGTGATCATGCTTTACGGCGGAATGGTGTGGTATGTTTTTCCGGATGTTGAAGCCGGAATTTCATGGGAAGGCCATTTGGCCGGACTCATTACCGGTTTTGCTTTTGCGGTAATCTTCAAAACTCCCGAATACCAAAAAGTTATCAAGTACGATTGGGAGCGGCCCGATTTCGATCCTGCAGGTGATAAATTCCTCGAAAGGTTTGATGAAAATGGAAATTTTGTCAACAAGCCAAAACCTGAACCTGAAGAAGAAACCGATGAGCCGCATTTGACCTACAGGTATGTGTATTTGCCAAAGGACGGGCAACGGACTGCTGATGAAAAGTAATCTTTAAAGTAATCTGCGATCATTTTTTGTAGCGGATTGCCCTAGCCCCGATGGCAGCGGCATCCTTTTGCTGCGTGCTTTAGCAGCAAAAGATATAGCGTACAGCGGGAACAGCTTCTAATCCACCAATGTCGTTCTAATTGCTACATTGCTGAATTGCTATCAGGCAATTGACCTCTGGCGAACGGCTTCATACAAAAACGCCCCGCATGCTACCGATACATTCAAGCTCCCGATGGTGCCAAACATTGGCAGTTTTGCTTTTTCATCGACAATCTTCAGTACCGACGGATTGATGCCACGGTCTTCCGATCCCATGATGATCGCTACAGGCTCGTTGAGCGTGACGTCGAAAATGTTCTGATCGGTTTTTTCGGTTGCGGCCACGGTTTTGATCCCGCTGCCCTGAAGATAGAATACGGCATCTTTAATATGTTCGACTTTGCAAACCGGAACATTGAATACGGCTCCTGCCGATGTTTTTACGGTATCGCCGTTTACGGGTGCGGATCCTGCTTTTTGGACGATAATTCCGTTAACGCCTGTGCATTCGGCTGTTCTGATTATCGCGCCAAAGTTTCGCGCATCCGATATTTGATCAAGGATTAGGAACAACGGCATTTTACCCGAGTCCGTTACCGACGTTACGAGCGATTCGAGGTCGTGGAACGCAATGGGCGAAATGCTTGCCACGGCACCCTGGTGGTTGTTTGGGGTAAGGCGGTTCAGTTTTTCGACCGGTACATACGAGAAATTGACATTGGCGCGTTTCATGACCTTCATCAGGTCTTTCATCAGTTCGCCTGAAATTTCCTTTTGTATGAATACTTTATCGACTTCCTTCCCCGATTGGATCGCTTCAATTATTGCGCGGATCCCGAATATTAGATGCTCTTTTTCCATTGTGCAAAGGTAGGGTTAATTCCTTCTGTAAATATTGTAATATTGATTCACTATAATATTACATTAAACATTTATCAATATCCTAATTTGACAAGAAAAAAGTATGACTGTAAAATCGGCTATTACCAACCTGGCAAGAGCAGGGATGTACGCAAAAGGAACTGTCTATGTGATGATGGGACTATTGACGGTTATGGCCGCATTCCATTTATTTGGGAAATCGGAAGACGCTGCCGATAAAATGGGCGTGTTCCAATTTGTGTATGAGCAGACCGGCGGCAAAATATTGCTTGCGGTACTTGGCGGCGGATTGATCTGCTACGTGATCTATCGTTTTATTGAGACATTTACTGATAAGGATACGCAGGGAAGTGAGCGCAAAAATTTCATGACCCGTTTCCGATACTTCTTCAGTGCCGTTGCGTATGGATCTTTGACTGTCCATGTCTTCAAAATGCTGACGGTAGGCGCGCAACAATCGCGCGACCGATCCAAAGAAATCGCTGCCGAATTGATGAGCCAGGATTATGGTACGTGGATCGTGGGACTTCTGGCGCTGAAATTGGTTGGGATTGGTGTTTATCAGATTTATTACGGATTATCGGAAAAGCATCGCAAACATGTGGACACAGTCGGAAAAAACAAAAGGTTACTGTTGAATGCCGGAATCGTTGGATATGTTTCCCGGGGAATTGTGTGGCTGCTCATTGCGTGGTTATTCTTCAGGGCTGCATTTAAGGCAAATTCAAACGAAGCAGGGGGTACCGCGAAAGCTTTTTCACTTTTAAATGATGGTCAACTAGGGTCGTATTTCCTCGCGGCGATCGGTGCGGGCCTGATAAGTTATGGAGTTTTTAACTTTGTAAGGGCGTGGCAGGAGAAGAGCTAATTTGATAATGTACCGATTAATCGATGTAGCAATTAATCATTGTAACAATTAATCTCCAATTTGTTAGTTTATAAATTGTTCAATTGAAACATTAAAAACTTGCTTTAAAGCTTATATGAACGATTGAATTACTCAATTTGATCGATTGATCGTCGGTGCTGCCATTTGCATAGACCAAATTGAGCAGCCCGTTTTTTGTGAGCAGCCCGAAGCCGAATCCGATTCCGAGTAGTCCGCCGCTGTTATCCGAACTCTCGTCCCGAAAATATCCGTAATCGATTATCGAATGCAGGTAAAGATTTTGCGCGAGTACATAGCGGTATTCGGTTAGCAATGATGACAGGAAATTTGCCTGAAGGCTGTTTTCATTAAACCCGCGAACCGAGTTTATTCCCCCGAAGCGGTACAATTCATTGATTATAAATTCGTCGCTGTTCAAGAAGTAGTTTTCACTGCGGATGTTTAGGATATTCTTTTCGTTTAGATACAGGTTGTGCGCGAGGTTGATTTCGGCAAATAGCTGGTTGTTTGTTGACAGGTTTGCTTCTCGTTTACCGACACCTAGTCGGATTGTCGCCGCCGATTTTTCAGGAAACAAAAAATCATCGACGCGGTAATCGGTGTATTCAAAACTCGAGGTCAGAAACGTGTTTTTGAAATCGTTGATCGAAAAATTATTTTGGTTTTGGATATCACTTGATTCGGTTGCCTGATAGCCCAGATATACGCGGGTATTGTAATTGAAAAAATATCCGACATCGAAAGTGGTCCGGGTGTTTTGGAATGTCGAATCCTGTTTGAAAATATTAAGGCCGGCTTTGACGCCGAACGGGGTTTTAAAAATATACGGAAGGTCGATCCCGGCGTTGAAGGTCTTTTGTTCATTTCCGTCGCTTTTCCAGTAAAGTGTAAATTCTTCACCCGAATTCATTATGTTGACAAGCATCAAATCGAGGTAGCCGGTAAAGATTAATTTTTGTGCTTCTTCATCATTTGAAAATCCGATAAACCCATCAAAACGGTTTGGCTTTGCCTTTTCGAGATAGACATATACTTTGGTGGTATCGGTCGTAAAAAGAATTTCGGGATATTTGGTCTGGGAGACGAATCGGAATTTATCAAAATCACCCTGAAGCTTTCGCAAAGTTTGTTGATTGAAAGTCTTGTTGCGATACATCCGTTTAATGTTTTTCAGATGTCCTTTCGGAAATTTATCGTACCCGCTGATCACGATATCGTTTAGTTGGCGTTTTGTCCCGAGATTCGCAGAAAGTCCTGCAGTCAGGTTAGTGCCGTTTTTGCTGATGTTGACCAGTTTCAACGTTGCGAGCGAGTATCCTTTTGCCTCTAACAGTGCCAAAGTCCGATTGAGGAAGGTTTCGGTTTGGGTAAACGGCAGTTTGATCGTGTCATTATCGGCCGCAACGATTCCGAGTTCTTTCAATTCAGAATCATTACCTATATATATATGTAGAAAATGGGTTCTGTCCCCAAGGTTGAAATGATATAAAAAAGTGCTGTCGTTGGGCTTTGGCTGCTCGCGGTAGGAATTTGCAATGAACCCGGCCTTTTCGAGATTTGCCGATAATGATTTTGCGTGAGTCGCCGCTGTTTTTGCATTTTCGACAACAGATGGATAGCCAATGGAATCGATGATGGCAGTTTCTCTTTCTGAAGCGCCTTTGATTTTAAGTTCATATTGTTGCGCGAATGCACCTGTAGTACAAATGAGGAAGAGTAAAAAGGTGAAGAGCCGTTTCAAGAAATGAGTTTTGTGATAAGTAACGCAAAAATAGTCAGATTAATATAAAATGGCGTGAGTTACATCGGAACGCGATTGGAATGAAAAAAAACGGATGTGGATTTCCGGGACGGGTCCATTTTTGCAATTGAATATCCATCTTCAAAACAAATCTCCAATCCCTTTCAAAATTAATGAATTATGATTTGTTGGATTAAAAAATATCACTACATTTGCAACCCCGTAAAAAGCGGGAAAATCATTATATAAGA
Source organism: Bacteroidota bacterium (assembly GCA_023427845.1). Taxonomy (GTDB): domain Bacteria; phylum Bacteroidota; class Bacteroidia; order Flavobacteriales; family Flavobacteriaceae; genus Flavobacterium. The sequence goes on along the minus strand of JAEYZX010000078.1, from coordinate 8,509 downwards.
AATTTTTAGTAGTAATTATGCCAACAATTCAACAATTAGTAAGAACTGGAAGAACCCAGATAACTAAGAAGAGTAAATCGGTTGCTTTAGATTCTTGTCCACAAAGAAGAGGTGTTTGTACGCGTGTTTACACTACGACTCCGAAAAAGCCAAACTCTGCGATGCGTAAAGTAGCGCGTGTACGTTTGACTAACGGAAACGAAGTAAATGCTTACATCCCTGGAGAAGGACACAATCTGCAAGAGCACTCGATAGTATTAGTTAGGGGTGGAAGGGTTAAAGATTTGCCGGGAGTTAGATACCACATCGTTCGTGGTGCGCTTGATACATCAGGTGTTGCCGGAAGAACGCAAAGACGATCTAAGTACGGTGCTAAACGCCCAAAGGAAGCCAAAAAGTAATTTAACTTTTAAGAAAAAGACATGAGAAAAAGACAGGCCAAAAAGAGACCTCTTTTGCCAGATCCAAGGTTTAACGACCAATTGGTTACCCGTTTTGTGAACAACTTGATGTGGGATGGTAAAAAATCAACTGCTTTCAAAGTATTTTATGATGCAATCGATATCGTAGAGGCTAAGAAGCAAGACGCAGAAAAATCGTCATTGGAAATCTGGAAAGATGCATTGACCAACGTTATGCCGCACGTAGAAGTACGTAGCCGTCGTGTTGGTGGGGCTACCTTCCAAATCCCGATGCAAATCAGACCAGACCGTAAAATTTCTATGGCAATGAAGTGGATGATACTTTATGCACGTAGAAGAAATGAAAAGTCCATGGCTCAAAAACTAGCTTCTGAAGTTTTAGCTGCTGCTAAAGAAGAAGGTGCTGCAGTTAAAAAGAGAATGGATACTCATAAAATGGCTGAAGCAAACAAAGCATTCTCTCACTTTAGATTCTAATACAGAAAATGGCTAGAGACTTAAAATATACAAGAAACATCGGGATCGCTGCCCACATTGATGCGGGTAAGACTACAACTACAGAGCGTATCCTTTTTTATACAGGAAAAACCCACAAACTTGGTGAAGTTCACGATGGTGCTTCAACAATGGACTGGATGGAGTAGGAAGCTGAGCGTGGAATTACAATTACTTCTGCGGCTACTACGTGCGAATGGAATTTTCCAACGGTTCAGGGAAAAGTTATTCCTGAAAGCAAGCCGTATCACTTTAACATTATCGATACCCCGGGACACGTCGACTTTACCGTGGAGGTAAACCGTTCGCTTCGTGTACTTGACGGATTGGTTTTCCTTTTTAGCGCAGTTGATGGTGTAGAGCCGCAATCTGAAACGAACTGGAGGCTTGCCGATCAGTACCGTGTACCGCGTATGGGATTCGTGAACAAAATGGACCGTCAGGGATCTAATTTCCTAAACGTATGCCAGCAGGTTCGCGATATGTTGAAATCAAACGCAGTAGCGATCACTTTGCCAATCGGTGAAGAAAATGATTTCAAAGGTGTAGTTGATTTGGTGAAAAACCAGGCTATCATCTGGCACGAAGAAAATCAGGGGGCAACTTTTGACATTGTGCCGATTCCTGAAGACATGGTTGCCGAGGTAAAAGAATTCCGTTCAAACCTGATTGAAGCTGTTGCGGATTATGATGAGAACCTTCTTGATAAGTACATGGAAGACGAATCTTCTATTACTGAAGAAGAAATCAACAACGCACTAAGGGCTGCTACAATCGACATGGCCATCATTCCGATGCTATGTGGTTCGTCGTTCAAGAACAAAGGTGTTCAGTTCATGCTGGATGCGGTTTGTAAATATTTGCCATCTCCTTTGGATAAGGAAGGTATCGAAGGAATTCATCCTGATGATGCTGATTTGCTGGAGGAAGATCAGAAAAGAATTTTGCGTAAACCGGATGTTAAAGAACCGTTCGCGGCTTTGGCGTTTAAGATCGCTACCGATCCTTATGTTGGTCGTTTGGCATTCTTCCGTGTTTATTCAGGTCGTTTGGATGCAGGTTCTTACATTTTGAACACGCGTTCAGGAAACAAAGAGAGAATTTCCCGTATTTACCAGATGCATGCCAATAAGCAAAACCCGATCGAATACATCGAGGCAGGTGATATTGGGGCTGCAGTTGGATTTAAGGATATCAAGACCGGAGATACGATGTGTGATGAAAAACACCCTATCGTTCTTGAGTCGATGAAATTCCCTGATCCGGTAATTGGTATCGCGATCGAGCCTAAAACAAAAGCCGACGTTGATAAAATGGGTATGGCTTTGGCAAAATTGTCGGAAGAAGATCCAACGTTTACCGTTAGGACAGACGAGGCTTCAGGTCAAACGATCATTTCAGGTATGGGTGAGCTTCACCTTGATATTCTTGTTGATCGTATGAAACGTGAATTCAAAGTTGAAGTAAACCAAGGTGAGCCTCAGGTTGAATATAAAGAAGCATTTACAAAAGTTGCCCAGCACAGGGAAGTTTACAAAAAACAATCAGGTGGTCGTGGTAAGTTTGGTGATATCGTTTTCGAACTTGGGCCAGCGGATGAGGTTGATGGAAAAGTACCTGTCGGGCTACAATTCGTTAACTCCGTTAAAGGGGGTAACATTCCTAAGGAATTTATTCCTGCGGTTGAAAAAGGGTTCCGTGAGGCTATGAAAACCGGTCCTTTGGCGGGTTATCAGGTTGACAGTTTGAAAGTAACTCTATTGGACGGATCTTACCACCCTGTGGATTCAGATGCGCTTTCTTTTGAGTTGGCTGCGAAAATGGGTTACAAAGAAGTGGCGAAAGCTGCCGGTGCTGTAGTCCTTGAACCAATCATGAAAATTGAGGTGATCACTCCTGAAGAAAACATGGGTGATATCGTTGGGGATTTGAACCGTCGTCGTGGCCAGGTTAATGACATGGGCGACAGGGCTGGTGCAAAAACCATCAAAGCCGATGTGCCTCTTTCGGAAATGTTTGGATATGTGACAACGTTACGAACGCTTTCATCAGGTCGTGCAACTTCAACTATGGAGTTCTCGCACTATGCTGAAACGCCGTCAAACATTTCGGAAGCCGTTATCAAAAAAGCAAAAGGAACCGCATAATTCTAAAGAAAATGAGTCAAAAAATCAGAATAAAATTGAAATCCTACGATCACATGCTTGTCGACAAGTCGTCTGAGAAGATCGTAAAAACGGTGAAAAGCACCGGAGCGGTAGTAACAGGTCCTATTCCGTTGCCAACGCACAAAAAACTTTTTACGGTATTGCGTTCTCCGCACGTCAACAAAAAAGCAAGAGAGCAATTCGAAGTAATGTCGTACAAGCGATTGATCGACATTTATTCATCTTCATCAAAAACTATTGATGCGTTGATGAAACTTGAATTGCCAAGCGGTGTTGAAGTAGAGATCAAAGTCTGATAAAACAGCTGTAAGTCAGAAACGAGTATTGGGATTTATTTCTCAATACTCTTTTCTAATGTCTAAGCTGACGAAAATAAAGAAACGATTGGCTAACGCCAACTTTTGATTATTAATTATTAATTATTTTTTATGTCTGGGTTAATTGGTAGAAAAATCGGCATGACCAGTATTTTCGACGAGAAAGGAAAAAACATTCCTTGTACCGTTATTGAGGCTGGCCCATGCGTTGTTACCCAAGTCAGAACCAATGAGGTCGACGGGTATGAAGCGTTGCAACTTGGTTTCGATGACAAAACTGAAAAACATTCCACGCAAGCGGCTACCGGCCACTTCAAAAAAGCGGGGACTGTTGCGAAGAAAAAAGTCGTTGAATTCCAAAATTTTGCAACTGAACAAAAACTAGGTGACGTTATCGATGTTACTATGTTTGAAGAAGGTGAATTTGTAGATGTACAAGGTGTATCTAAAGGAAAAGGATTCCAGGGTGTTGTAAAACGTCATGGTTTTGGTGGTGTTGGACAGGCTACGCACGGTCAGCACAACCGACTCAGGGCGCCTGGATCTGTAGGAGCTTCCTCTTATCCGTCACGTGTATTCAAAGGAATGCGCATGGCAGGGCGTATGGGTGGCGTAAATGTAAATGTTCAAAACCTAAAAGTGTTGAAAGTGGTTTCTGATAAGAACCTGCTTCTTGTAAAAGGATGCGTTCCGGGACATATCAACTCTTATGTAATCATTCACAAGTAATGGAAGTAAAAGTTTTAAATTTCAACGGAAAAGAAACTGGCAGAACAATCACTCTTTCTGATTCAGTTTTCGCAATCGAGCCAAATAATCACGCAGTATATCTTGATGTTAAGCAATATCTTGCAAACCAACGCCAGGGAACGCACAAAGCAAAAGAAAGAGCTGAAGTTGCCGGATCTACACGTAAGATTAAAAAGCAAAAAGGTACAGGAACTGCCCGTGCCGGTAGTGTAAAGAACCCATTGTTCAAAGGTGGAGGTACTGTTTTCGGACCACGTCCAAGAAGCTATTCATTCAAATTGAACAAAAACCTGAAGCGTCTTGCGCGTAAATCAGCGTTCTCAATCAAAGCGAAAGAAGCGAGCATCACCGTGCTTGAAGAGTTCAATTTTGATACTCCAAACACTAAAAATTTCATTAACGTTTTGAAAGCTTTAGGGTTAGAAAACAAAAAATCCTTGTTCGTGTTGGGCGATGCAAATAAAAATGTATATTTGTCCTCACGCAATTTAAAGGCTTCTAGCGTTGTAAGTAGCTCAGAATTAAGCACTTACGCGATTTTAAATGCTAATAATTTAGTGTTGATGGAAGGTGCTTTAGAAGGAATTGAAGAAAATTTAAGCAAATAATAGGAATATGAGCATCATAATCAAACCTATAGTAACTGAAAAAGTAACCAAGGAAAGTGAAGTTTCCAATCGTTTCGGATTCGTGGTTGACAAAAAGGCAAACAAAGTACAAATTAAGAAAGCTGTCGAAGCTGCTTACGGTGTTACTGTGACCACTGTCAATACGATGAACGTCCGTCCGGATAGAACGACAAAATTCACTAAAAGTGGCCTTATCAGTGGAAAGAGCAACGCGTTCAAGAAAGCGATGGTTCAAGTACAAGAAGGAGAAACAATAGATTTTTACAACAATATCCAGTAATATACAGAGATGTCAGTAAGAAAATTAAAACCTATTACCCCGGGTCAGCGATTTAGAGTTGTGAATAGTTTTGACGCTATTACAACTGATAAGCCGGAACGCTCTTTGATAGCGCCGATAAAAAACTCAGGAGGTAGAAATAGTCAAGGAAAGATGACCATGCGTTTTACGGGTGGTGGTCACAAGCAGCGATATCGTATCATCGATTTCAAAAGAACTAAAGACGGTATCCCGGCTTCAGTAAAATCTATTGAATACGATCCAAACAGAACTGCGTTCATCGCTTTGTTGGCTTATGCCGATGGAGAGAAAACTTATGTTATTGCACAAAACGGATTGCAGGTTGGTCAGAAGTTGGTTTCTGGACCAGACGCGCAACCGGAAATTGGCAACACACTTCCATTAAGCAAAATTCCTTTGGGAACGGTAATCTCTTGTATAGAGTTACGCCCAGGCCAGGGAGCGGTAATCGCTCGTTCGGCTGGAACGTTTGCGCAGTTGATGGCAAGAGACGGAAAATATGCGACGATCAAAATGCCATCAGGTGAAACAAGATTAATCTTGCTTACATGTTCTGCTACGATCGGTGCCGTATCAAACTCTGACCACCAGTTGGTAGTATCAGGAAAAGCTGGTAGATCACGTTGGTTAGGAAGACGACCTAGAACAAGGCCGGTAGCGATGAACCCTGTAGATCATCCAATGGGTGGTGGTGAAGGACGTTCTTCGGGAGGTCACCCACGTTCAAGAAAAGGTATCCCGGCTAAAGGTTACAGGACGCGCTCCAAAGTTAACCCGAGCAACAAGTATATTGTAGAACGTAGAAAGAAATAATTAGAGACACATGGCACGTTCATTAAAAAAAGGACCTTTTGTTCACTATAAGTTAGATAAAAAAGTTCAGGAGAATATCGAGAAAGGTAATAAAGGAGTTGTAAAGACCTGGTCCAGGGCTTCAATGATTACCCCGGATTTCGTCGGACAAACTATCGCAGTTCACAACGGTCGTCAGTTTGTACCTGTTTACGTAACAGAAAACATGGTAGGTCATAAATTAGGAGAATTTTCACCAACTCGATCTTTTAGAGGTCATGCTGGAGCAAAAAATAAAGGTAAAAAATAAGAAGCAATGGGAGTTCGTAAAAGAGAAAGAGCAGAAGGCATCAAGGAAGCTAACAAGCAGATTGCTTTCGCAAAGTTGAATAACTGCCCTACTTCACCTAGAAAAATGCGCTTAGTAGCAGACTTGGTAAGAGGTCAGAAAGTGGAAAGAGCTTTGAATATATTAAGGTTCAGCTCTAAAGAAGCTTCACGTAAACTAGAGAAACTTTTGTTATCTGCAATCAACAACTGGGAGCAGAAAAACGCAGAAGGGAATGTAGCTGAAGCAGGCTTAATCGTCCAGGAGATCAGAGTAGATGGCGGAATGATGTTGAAAAGACTTCGTCCGGCTCCACAAGGTCGCGCACACAGAATCAGAAAACGCTCTAATCACGTGACAATCGTGTTGGGAGCTACTAATAACACACAAGCAACTAATAATTAAGATGGGACAGAAGACAAATCCAATTGGAAACAGACTTGGTATCATCAGGGGATGGGATTCAAACTGGTATGGTGGAAATGATTACGGCGATAAATTGGCCGAAGATTATAAAATCAGAAAGTATATCCACGCCCGTTTATCAAAAGCTAGTGTATCAAAAGTAATCATCGAGAGAACTTTGAAACTTGTAACCGTTACTATCACCACTGCTCGTCCGGGTATCATTATCGGGAAAGGCGGCCAGGAGGTAGACAAGTTGAAAGAGGAACTTAAGAAAATTACTGACAAAGAAGTTCAAATCAACATCTTTGAAATTAAAAGACCTGAACTTGATGCTTATTTGGTTGCAACAAGCATCGCACGTCAGATCGAAAGCCGTATTTCTTACAGAAGAGCGATCAAAATGGCTATTGCTGCCTCTATGCGTATGAACGCTGAAGGTATCAAAGTTTTGATTTCCGGACGTTTGAATGGTGCCGAGATGGCGCGTTCGGAAGGTTTCAAAGAAGGACGTATTCCTTTGTCGACTTTCAGAGCCGATATTGATTACGCTTTGGCTGAAGCGCATACTACTTACGGTAGGATGGGTATCAAAGTGTGGATCATGAAAGGTGAGGTTTATGGAAAGAGAGATCTTTCCCCGCTTGTAGGAATGGACAAAAAACAGTCCGGACCAGGTAAAGGTGGCGATTCTCCGCGAGGAGACCGTAAACCTTTCAATAAAGGCGGTAAACCGGATGCTCGTAAAAGAAAGTAAAATTTTTAAATTAAAGAAAAATGTTACAGCCTAAAAGGACAAAATACCGCAAGGTGCAAAAAGGTAAAATGAAAGGGAATTCCAACCGAGGGCATGAACTTTCTAACGGAATGTTCGGAATCAAATCCGTTCATGAAGGTGGAATGTTTCTTACTTCCCGTCAGATCGAGGCTGCACGTATCGCTGCAACCCGTTTCATGAAAAGGGAAGGTCAGCTTTGGATCAAAATATTCCCGGACAAACCGATCACTAAGAAGCCTCTTGAAGTACGTATGGGTAAAGGTAAAGGAGCCGTTGAATATTGGGCTGCTGTTGTTAAACCAGGAAGAATCATGTTTGAAGTTGGTGGTGTTCCAATGTCGGTTGCTAAAGAAGCTTTGCGTCTTGCAGCCCAGAAACTACCGGTTAAAACCAAATTCGTCGTTGCTAGAGATTTCGAAGCATAATTAATAATCATTATGAAACAATCTGAAATAAAAGATCTTTCTGCAGCAGAGTTGCAAGAAAAACTTAGCCAGACTAAGAAAACCTATGCCGACTTAAAAATGGCTCATTCGATTTCTCCAATCGAGAACCCGCTTCAAATCAGAACGGTTCGTCGTACAGTTGCGAGATTGGCTACTGAGTTAAGCAAAAGAGAGCAACAATAATGGAATCTGCTAAAATGGAAGACAAAAGAAATTTAAGAAAAGAGAGAGTAGGTGTTGTAACCTCTAACAAAATGGATAAATCCATTGTTGTTGCACAGGTAACCAAAGTTAAGCACCCACTATACGGTAAGTTCGTGTTGAAAACCAAAAAGTTTCACGCACACGACGAAACAAACGACTGTAACATTGGCGATACGGTAAGGATCAGCGAAACGCGTCCTTTGAGCAAAACCAAATGTTGGAGGTTAGTTGAAATCATTGAAAGAGCTAAGTAATTATGGTACAACAGGAATCAAGATTAAAAGTAGCAGACAACACGGGAGCAAAAGAAGTTTTGGCTATCCGTGTACTTGGAGGAACGAAACGTCGTTATGCCTCTGTTGGAGATAAAATTGTAGTTTCTATCAAAGACGCAACACCAAACGGAAACGTTAAAAAAGGTGCTGTATCTACTGCAGTTGTTGTACGTACCAAAAAAGAAGTGAGAAGAGCCGA
>JAEYZX010000067.1 GCA_023427845.1 Bacteroidota bacterium | reverse complement strand
CGGTACCTGCATACTGCGCAAGGTGCTGTTCAAGCCACAAAACGCTTTCGGCATCAAGGTGGTTCGTTGGCTCATCAAGCAGCAATACGTCGGGTTGCTGTAATAACAAACGGCACAGTGCCACGCGTCGTTTTTCACCTCCCGAAAGTGTTTTTATCGGTTGATCGCCATCAGGTGTGCGAAGCGCGTCCATCGCAATTTCGAGCTTTGTGTCGATCTCCCATGCATCGAGTGCATCGATTTTATCCTGAAGATTCGCCTGACGATCCATCAGCTGTTGCATCTTATCGGCATTTTCATAAACCTCGGGCAAACCGAACATATCGTTGATCTTATTGAATTCGTCCAGGACAGCCATGGTTTCGGCAACACCTTCGCGAACGACTTCTATGACGGTTTTGTTCTCGTCGAGTTTCGGTTCCTGCTCAAGATAACCGACCGTATATCCGGGAGCGAACACAAGATCGCCCTGGAAGTTTTTATCCTCGCCCGCAATGATCCGCAAAAGCGACGATTTACCCGAACCGTTTAATCCCAGGATTCCAATTTTTGCTCCGTAGAAAAAACTCAGATAGATGTCTTTTAAAACCTGCTTGTTTGAACTCGAATACGTCTTTGAGACGCGCGACATCGAGAATATTACTTTTTTATCGTCTGACATTTATTGATTGTTTAATTGTTATTATCCTTTTAGACACGGCCTTTCAGGGAACTGAAAACCCACGCATTCGCAAGAAACCCCACTCCTACCGCGCCAAAGCCCCATCCGGCAATATCATAATAGCGAAAAGCTCCGAGAGCGATCAACAAGAGGCCCATGATGATCATGATTAAGGTTGCCCAACCCAAAATTGTATTTTTATTTATTCCCATGTGGTATTTTTTAAGAGGCTCAAATATCGGAAATTAAAACCGCATCGTGAAATATAATGTTTAACAAAACCGAGCAATTCTATTCCTATTTCTAGTGGCAAAAAAATGTTGATAATATGCGATCCCAGGCTTTCGGACTGCAGCTTAATTGAAAATTTTCACCAGCATTTCACGCATCAGGTCGGCGTTCGAAACCGAGTTCGCGCCAACGCCTTTGCTTTTGACATCAATATCGCGAAGCGCTGCAACAATGGCGCTGACTTTCTTCATCGGATAATTGCGGAAAGCGGTTTCGTAATCCTTTGTAAAAAAAGGATTGACCTTTAAGACAGCCGCGACGTTTTTAGAACTCCGGTCCTTGAGTCCGTGGTACTGAAGCAATTGCGAAAAGAATGCAAAAACCAATCCGGTAGTCAAAACGATGGGATTGTCTTTTGGGTTTTCGGCAAAATACTTTACGATCTGGTAGGCCTTGAGCTGGTTCCGTTCGCCGATGGCTTTTCGGAGTTCGAAGACGTTGTAGTCCTTGCTGATTCCGATGTTTTCCTCAATTGAAGCGGCTGTTATCGTACTGCCTTTAGGTAGGATCAGTTGCAGTTTATCGAGCTCGTTGCTGATTTTCGACAAATCATTTCCCAGAAATTCAGTCAGCAGTATCGTAGCTTTGGGTTCAATGACATAACCGCGTGATTTCATCAACCGCTCGACCCACGTGCCAAGTTGGTGATCCTTTAATTTTCTGCTTTCGAAAACAAGCCCGTTTTTAGCAAGGGATTTATTGATTCGCAGCCGTTTGTCAAGGGTTTTGTATTTATACGCGAAAACCAAAACCGTCGACGGCATCGGATTTTCGGCATAATCGGAAAGTTTTTCGATTTGTTTGGTTAAATCCTGTGCTTCGCGAACCACCACCACCTGGCGCTCGGCCATCATTGGATATCTTTTGGCGGCACCTACAACATCTTCCATTGAAACATCGCGACCGTAAAAAATAGTCTGATTAAAACCGCGTTCGTCCTCGGAAAGAATATTGTTTTCAATATATTCGGTCAGTTTGTCAATATAGTACGGCTCCTCGCCCATAAGGAAATAAATTGGCTTGATATTTCCGGATTTGATATCGTTTACGATTTTTACAACTTCGTCCATCCCATTTCGGCTATTAGCTTCCAAAAGTAACATTTTATGGCGCTTTCCGTACCTGCAGACCACTAAAATTTGTTGAAAATACTGTTGAAACTAAACACTTCCCACAGTAAGATGCGCACGTTTAATTTGTTTCTTTGTGCTATGCAACCACTCAACTTTCCAACATACGATTTCCGTTTCAAAAGCATTGGCACGCGAACCGCGATCTTTGATGAGATTCGACGGAAATTCGTTGTTTTAACGCCTGAAGAATGGGTGCGGCAGCATGTGGTTCGTTTTCTGCTGGATCAAAAAGGTTATCCGAAATCGCTGATCAATGTCGAAAAATTACTGAAGATCAACGGCATTGTAAAGCGATATGACCTTGTGGTATTTAATCCTGATGGATCTATTTTTCTCCTCGTTGAGTGTAAGGCACCTGAGATTACAGTCGGTCAGCAAACCTTTGACCAGATTGCGCGATACAATTTGACGTTGAAAGCCGATTTTCTGATGGTCACCAATGGGATTCGCCATTATTATTGCAGGATGGACTTTGAAAAGGAAAAATATGAATTCCTTCATGAAATCCCTGACTATGCCACAAACCGCATAACTGTTTAAGATGAGAATCGCAGTAGTAATCCTGAACTGGAATGGCGTCAAGTTGCTCGAACAATTTCTACCATCTATTCTGTCTTTTTCAGCCGGGGCCGAAATTTATGTTGCCGACAATGCGTCGACAGATGACTCGGTTTCATTCATAAAATCTAACTTTCCTTCGGTTAAAATCATTCAGAATTCCGATAATTTTGGTTTTGCGAAAGGCTACAATGAAGCGCTAAAGCAAATAAATGCCGATGTTTACGCGCTTGTGAATTCGGATATTGAAGTTACTGAAAACTGGCTGAGGCCGATAATCGATGAGTTTGAAAACAATTTGCAAACCGCTATCATTCAGCCGAAAATCCGCGATTACAAAAACAAGCAAAAATTTGAATACGCCGGTGCCGCCGGCGGCTTCATCGATAAATACGGATTTCCATTTTGCCGCGGACGAATTTTTGACACTATTGAAACCGATAGCGGTCAATATGATGACGATTGTGATATTTTTTGGGCATCAGGCGCATGTTTCTTTATACGTGCCGAAGTTTTTAAGCAACTCAACGGATTCGACGATGAATTTTTTGCGCATCAGGAAGAAATCGATTTATGCTGGCGCGCATTCAACAGCGGATATTCCGTTCGCTATCTGGCGGGATCGGTAGTTTATCATGTTGGTGGCGCAACGCTTCAGCAGGGCAATCCGCATAAGACGTATCTGAATTTCCGCAATTCGTTGCTGATGCTGCAAAAGAATGTTCCCGCTGCATCGTTGTATGGTATTTTGCTTTCGCGGTTGATATTCGACGGGATTGCTGGCGCGCGCTTTCTAATTCAGGGACTACCCCGGCATACTCTTGCAATCATCAGGGCGCATTTTTCGTTTTACAAGATGATGAATGCTAATGCATTGAAGCGGGTTCCGTACCAAAAACGGCATTATTTTAAAGTAGGCAGTATAATCAGGGCTTATTATATTAACGGCCATAAAACATATTCCGAGTTATTTTAACAATAGTTTAAGCAGACTTAGTTAAAAATGATGCGTTTTAACACTAATTTTGACGAGAAACCATAAAAGAAATTTTCTATGAAAAAAGCCGTATTAGCATTATCCGTGATTGCGCTGTTGTCCACCTCATGTGGTACAAAAAAGATTGCAGCGCTGGAAGCAAAAAACAAGGAAATCCAGGATCAACTGAATAGTACTACCGTTAAACTGAATGTCTGCCTTTCGGAAAAAGACGCAATTTCGTCACAGTTGGAATTCTTGAAAGCAAATAATCAGGATTTGATCAATACAGTTGGAAATGTGACCACTTTATCTTCCAAAGGTGCTGAAAATCTCGAAAAATCGCTTGAAAGCTTAAAAGAAAAAGATTTGAAAATCACCCGGCTTCAGGATGCGCTTACCAAGAAAGACAGCGTTACCCTTGCGCTTGTTACAAGTTTAAAAAGCGTTGTCGGGCTCAATGATGAAGATATCGAAATCAACGTTGAAAAAGGTGTAGTTTTTATTTCGATTTCAGACAAGATGCTATTTAAAAGCGGAAGCTATATCGTAACCGACCGTGCAAAAGAAGTGCTTGGGAAAGTCGCAAAAGTCATCAAAAACAAACCTGATTTTGAATGCATGGTTGAAGGGCATACCGATAATGTGCCATTTATCAGCAACGGCGTGTTGCTTGACAACTGGGATCTTAGTGTGAAACGCGCGACATCGATTGTACGGGTTTTGACAAAAGAGCACGGTGTACCGCCAAAACAACTTATTGCCGCCGGACGTGGTGAATTTATACCATTGGTTGATAATAACACCGCCGAAAACCGTTCAACCAACAGAAGGACCCGAATCGTAGTGCTTCCTAAAATCGATCAGTTTTATGATATGATCGAAAAGGAGATGAAAAATCAAAAAGCAGGTTTGAGGAATTAAACAGCTCTTTAATATAATTAGCCACGGATTCATGAATGACTTAATTCAGATGTTCGTGGCTAACTTTTTATAAACACATTGCTGCGCTTCATCTTATAGCCACGAATTCACGAATATTTAGTTCGGAGATTTGTGGCTAATTTTTTATGCACTTTATCGAAATTGCATCTATTTGAACAATTTGCCTGAAGCGGTTTTAAGCTTAAATTATATCAGGATCACCTTTTCCAACGCGGATAATTTCAGGTTCGTCGCCCGAAAGATCAATTACGGTCGACGCCTGATTGTCGCCATACCCGCCGTCAATTACAAGATCAACCCTATTTTGCCATTTTTCAAAAATCAGTTCGGGATCGGTCGAGTACTCCAATATTTCATCGTCATCATAAATGGAGGTCGATACGATCGGATTCCCCAATTGGCGAACAATTTCCAGCGCAATCGCATTATCGGGCACACGGATCCCGACAGTCGTCTTCTTTTTGAATTCTTTTGGAAGGTTGTTGTTTCCCGGCAGGATGAACGTATAGGCTCCGGGCAATGCGCGTTTCAGCAACTTGAATGAGGGAGTAC
>JAEYZX010000038.1 GCA_023427845.1 Bacteroidota bacterium | reverse complement strand
GATCAAGATAGTGCGCGAGCCAGCTGTTGCCCGGAAGGCTGATGATTCCTCCAACAGCGGCAAGGATTGCCAAAACGATCAGTGGGAAAGTTATCAGCGACGGACTCTCATGCAGATGGCTCTTTTGTTCTTCTGTACCTCGGAACTGTTTGAAAAACGTCAGATAAAGCAATCGGAACATATAGAATGCGGTCATTATCGAGGCAATCGAAGCAATGATCCACAGTCCGATGTTGTGGTGGAAAGCAGTCATCAAAATCTCATCCTTTGAGAAGAATCCTGAAAATGGCGGTATTCCTGAAATGGCGAGCGATGAAATCAAAAAGGTTACAAACGTGATTTTCATCCAATTCTTCAACCCGCCCATTCTTCGCATGTCCTGTTCGCCATTTAGTGCATGGATTACCGATCCCGAGCCAAGGAACAGACACGCTTTGAAGAAGGCATGCGTGATTACGTGGAAAACCGCGATTTCATACGCACCCAATCCCAATGCCAGGAACATCAGTCCGAGTTGCGATACGGTCGAGTAGGCAAGGACTTTTTTGATGTCGTTCTGCATCAGTCCGATTGTTGCGGCGACCAATGCGGTAACGGCCCCAACTATCGCGATGATATTATTTACAAGAATGATGCTGTCGATATGAATCCCGAAAAGGAAATTCATTCGCGTGATCATGAATATTCCGGCGGTGACCATCGTCGCTGCGTGAATCAATGCCGATACGGGAGTTGGGCCTGCCATCGCATCCGGAAGCCAGGTGGCTAAAGGAAGCTGAGCCGATTTACCACATGCGCCAATAAATAATGCTAATGCCGCTGCACCAATCCACCAGGCATTTTCTTCGGTTATGCGTGGAGCGATTATCGATTTGAGTTCCATGAAATCCAATGTCGAGAACAAAATTCCGAGGATAAAGATTCCAATCAGAAATCCTAAATCCCCGATCCGGTTCATGATGAATGCCTTTTTTGCTGCGTCGTTGTAATCCTGGTTTTTGTGCCAGAATCCGATTAACAGGTACGAACACAATCCGACGCCTTCCCATCCGATGAACATTACCAACAGGTTGCTTCCAACAACCAGCATTATCATAAAGAAAATGAACAGGTTCAGATAGGCAAAGAATTTATTGAAGTTCGCATCTCCGTGCATGTAGCTGATCGAATACATGTGGATGAGCGATCCGATTCCGGTTACGAACATCAGCCATAATAATGAGAGCTGGTCAAGCAATATCCCGAAATCGACCGTAAAGTTTTTTACCGAAATCCAGTCGAAAAGCGAAATTTCAATTGCTTGCTGTGTCGCATTGACGTTTAGGAAAAAGTACAGCGTCATCGCAAACGATACGATTACCGACAGCGTACCAACGATTCCCGAGGTGCGTTCGCTGATTTTTTTTCCAAAGAAGATGTTGAATAAAAACCCGCCTAAAGGGGCCAATAATAAGAGTAGAAGTAAGCTTGTCTCCATTTCGGGTCTATCCTTTTAAATTTTTTAAATTATCAATGTCGATTGAATTCAGGTTGCGGTAAATCGAAACCAATATTGCAAGCCCAACCGCAACCTCGGCAGCTGCAACGGCCATCGAGAAGAATACGAAGATCTGTCCCGATGCGTCCTGATGATAGGTCGAAAAAGCAACGAACAAAAGGTTTACGGCATTCAGCATAATTTCGATCGACATGAACACGATGATCGCATTTCGTCGGTACAAAACCCCGAAAACACCGATACAGAAAAGGATTACCGAAACGAAAAGATAATTTTCGATTCCAATCTGGTTTAAAATATTATCCATTTTTACCTGCTTTTTCTTTTTTAGACAATAAAACGGTTCCGATCATCGCCGTCAGCAACAATACCGATGCGAACTCGAACGGCACCATGTATTCGTTCAGCAATACCTGACCAAGGACTTTAATCGATTGATAATCCTCGCCCGTCGTGATATACGGTCCGACAACCGGTTTCGAATTGATGAAAATCGCAATCAGGATTGCACACATCAACAAAAAGAAAATTACGGCCGCCCATCGCGTTACACGTGGCTTGTGGACTTCATCCTCTTTATTGAGGTTCATCAACATGATCGTAAAAAGGAACAAAACCATGATCGCACCCGAATACACGATGACGTGCACAATTGCAAGGAACTGTGCATTCAGCAATAAATAATGCCCTGCAATCGAGAAAAAGCAGATCACAAGATAAATTGCGCTGTGAATTGGATTTTTACTAAAGATTGTCAAAAACGCCGTAGCAAGGGTAACTGCAGCTAAAACACAAAAGGTAATGAGGACTACTGACATTAGTTTGCTTTTTTATTTTTTCCGTTTGCGATGGCCATTTCCAAAGGCATCACCAATTTGTCTTTCCCGAAAATGAAATCCTCACGTTTGTGCATCGACGGAACCAGGACTTTGGATTCGGTCAGGTAAATCGCGTCTTTCGGACACGCCTCTTCACACAGTCCGCAGAAGATGCAGCGCAACATATTAATTTCATATACCGATGCGTATTTTTCCTCGCGGTACAAATGTTTTTCGTCGGGTTTGCGTTCGGCGGCCGTCATCGTAATCGCTTCGGCCGGGCAAGACAAGGCACACAATCCGCATGCCGTACAGTTCTCGCGGCCCAATTCGTCGCGCTTCAGCATGTGCTGGCCACGCCAAACGGCACTTCGCTCGCGAACCTGCTCCGGATATTTGGTGGTAACCTTTCGCGTAAACAGGTGCTTGATCGTAATCCACAGCCCTTTCGCGATCGCAACAAGGTACAAGCTCTCCCAAAAAGTCATCTTTTTGTTCGAAACCTGTTTTTTATTGCCCGATAATGATATAGTTTCTATTGACATTTTTTTATTTATTAAACCGTCATTCGATTTTTTTTTGGAGCATCTTTCCCGCTTTTGTTTCAATCTTTTATTGCCTGTGATATTTAACCTCGAAAGGCGACATCAATAAGCAATAAAAGGATTTCCACGTCAATCGGGGCTAGGCCTTATACTGTTCTAGAATCCCAATAATTCAAAAAGTTCGCCGCGTACCATCACGATACCCGTCACAAAAATGTTTAGGATTGCAAGCGGGATCAATACTTTCCATCCCAATCGCATCAATTGATCATAACGGAACCTCGGGATTGTCCAGCGCACCCACATAAACAGGAATATGAACAGACAGATCTAGATGAACAAAACGAAAATTCCAATTATGTTCGCAGGGTTTACACCCCAGTTCTGAACCGCCCATTCCATTCCCGGATAATTATATCCACCGAAATACAATACCGCCAAAATTGTCGACGAGATGAACATGCTCGCGTATTCGGCAAACAAATAGAATCCCATTCGCATCGAAGAATATTCGGTATGGTATCCGCCAACCAACTCCGCCTCACATTCGGCCAAATCAAATGGTGTACGGTTGGTTTCGGCAAAAGAGCAAATCAAAAAGATGATGAATCCAAGCGGTTGGTAAAACACATTCCAGTCCATCCCGCTTTGCTGCAACGATATTTCGCGAAGGCTCAAGCTTCCGGTCATCATCAGCAATGCAATTATCGAAAGACCCATCGCAACCTCATACGAAATCATTTGCGAAGCGGCACGCATGGCACCCATCAAAGAGAATTTGTTGTTCGAAGCCCATCCACCAATCATGATTCCGTAAACGCCCACGCTCAATACGCCGAAAACATAAAGAATGGCAACATCAATATCGGTGGCTTGTAAAACTACATCACGGCCAAAAATGTGTAACCGGTCGCCCCACGGAATTACCGCACTCGTCATCAGAGCCACGCTCATCGAAACGGCAGGCCCAACCACAAACAGGAATTTGTTAGGTGTATTTGGTAAAAACTCCTCTTTTGAAAATAATTTTAGACCGTCAGCAAGCGGCTGCAGGATTCCACCTTTTCCGGCACGGTTAGGTCCAACGCGGTCCTGAAGCCATGCCGCAACCTTACGTTCGGCAAGCGTGGAGTACATCGCCATCAGCATCGTAATCGCAAAAATGACGGTGATGAAAATCCCTTTTTCGAGTATTAATGCTTGATCCATTTCTTAAAGATTTCCTTGTTTAAACACTTCCTGCTCTTCTTTTTTCAGCGGCACGTTGAGCATGCTGATTTTCTTTCTGTCAACATCACGCCCTTTCAGGATCTTGTCCTCGGTTTCGATGTGAACAGGTTTAATCGGTTTGGTATAGTTATTTGCGTTGATAACCGAGTCTTTTTCGAATTTACGCGGACCTTCAATCACCCAGTCGGCTACGTTTTTATG
Source organism: Bacteroidota bacterium (assembly GCA_023427845.1). Taxonomy (GTDB): domain Bacteria; phylum Bacteroidota; class Bacteroidia; order Flavobacteriales; family Flavobacteriaceae; genus Flavobacterium. The sequence goes on along the minus strand of JAEYZX010000038.1, from coordinate 315 downwards.
TTCAAAACGGCATTCGTTGCAAATGAATTCCTCCACTTCGTGAAATTCATCTTTTCGTCCGGTAACACGCTGAATTTCCTGTCCGAACATCCAAAGCGTGGTTTTTCCACAGCATTTGTCGCAGTCGCGGTGCGCATTATAAGGTTTGTTGAACCAAACGCGCTGTTTGAATCGGAAGGTTTTATCGGTCAGGGCGCCAACCGGGCATACATCGATCATGTTTCCGGAAAATTCATTCGTGATTGCTTTCGACAAACAGGTTGAGATATTCGAGTGATCGCCGCGGTCCATTACGCCATGCACGCGGTCGTCGGT
>JAEYZX010000030.1 GCA_023427845.1 Bacteroidota bacterium | reverse complement strand
CCTCGGGTCTTTTTAAAAACCCTTCATGAGAATGAGGGATTTTTTGTTTTATACTATTTTAAAAATACCTGAGGGCCACAGGGTGTATTGCACGCAAAGCCGCCAGGGCGCGAAGTTACCGCCTATAATAAATTGGAAAACATTGGATTTGAAGCAAAGCAAACTGCGCGGTCTAGAAGTCTACTGTCTAAAAGCCTGTTGTCTAAACGTCTGTCGTCTAATAGTCTGTCTTCTGCAAGTCTGTCGTCTAAAAGTCTGTCGTCTAAAAGTCTGTTGTCTGAAAGTCTGTTGTCTAAACGTCTGTCGTCTGTATTCTTACTAACCGCGTTAGGGATGGAAGCGGCATCCTTTTTTCTAAAAACCCTTCCAGAGTTCTAAACTCTGGAAGGGTTGAAAAAAGATACAGCGTACAGCCCGACCCGAGCCGGCGGGTGGATCCGGCATGCGGAACACCTGGCGAGGGGAACGCCCAAAAAATCATGAATTCAAATCCAAATCTTTAATATAATCGCCGTATTCGTAAAAAAATAACTCGAATGCGTTCATTTTCTCGTTGAAGAAATCAAAAATTTCATCCCAGTATTTTCGGTTGCTCACGCTGACATCAAGTTTTTCAACCCAAATCCGGCTGATTGTTTTCCCGTTCTCCAAATAGAAATTTCTCTCGAATACCAAATCCGGAACAAATTCTTCTTCGAGGATTGTTTTTAGCGATTCGATTTTTTCAAAATAAGCCATTCTCTTTTCTTCATTTCGGTGTTCGATGTCGATCAGCACCTGTGCCTTGCGGTTATCGACAAAAAACTTAAAGGAGAAATCCTTGATTTTGGTATCGTACAACAGCCATTTTCGTGGATATTTTTCCGCAAACGCAACCCAAAATTCGTGTTTCAATCGTTGTGTTTCTTCGCGGCTGTACATAAGGTTGCAATTAATAGGTTAAAGATTTTGACAGATTTGTTATGTGCGCTATATTTATAAAAAGCGAAACAATGGACTTTCGGGAATTTTTAAGCCACGTACCAAAAATAGCAAAAGAATCGCTGCCGGGCGAGGTCGCGCACCTAAAAATGGCGCCTCCCGAGCGGATGGCAATTCTCAAAACGCTCGATATCGAAAAAATGAACCTTCGAAAAGCCGGCGTGATGATGCTCGTATATCCAAGAAATGGTGCTGCCCATTTGGCATTGATTTTACGCAATACCTACAATGGCGTACATTCGTCGCAGATTGCGTTCCCCGGCGGTAAGGTCGAAACCACAGATGCGTCTTTTGAACAAACGGCCCTTCGTGAAACCCATGAGGAAATTGGTGTCGCTCCAGAAAGCATAACCATTGTGCGCGCTTTTACGAAAGTTTATATCCCGCCGAGCAATTTCATGGTCTTTCCGTTTTTGGGTTATAGCGAATCGGAGCTTAAGTTTCTTCCTGATCCTGCCGAGGTTGCCGGAATAATCGAAATTTCAATGGCCGAATTCCTCGACGACCGTATTGTTGTGAATCACACCGGTGCCACTTCGTACTCCGAATCCATTTCGTATCCCGCTTTTAAAATTGGCGATCACCATGTTTGGGGTGCCACGGCCATGATGTTAAGCGAGTTAAAAGATGTAATCAAAAGAGCGATTTAAAGTCGGGCTTTTCGTAAATTTGCAGTTCTTTTTTGAACAACTTTTATGGGATTTTTCACGCGCAATCCTTTTGGGCATCTACTTTTTGTAAAACGGTTATTGATCCAGGTCTTTGGCGCAATCAGTCACCGCCGTTACCGCGGATTTAATGAACTGCAGATCGAGGGCTCCGAAATCATAAAAGATCTTCCTCCAACAAATGTACTTTTCATTGCAAACCATCAAACGTATTTTGCAGATGTTGCCGCAATGTACCACGTATTCAATGCAAGCCTGAATGGCCGTGTTGATACGATAAAGAACATCGGTTATTTGTGGAACCCTAAACTCAACATCTACTATGTTGCGGCAAAAGAAACAATGTCAGAAGGGTTTCTTCCAAAAGTCTTCGCATATGTTGGGGCGATCACTGTGGCGCGTACGTGGCGCGATAAGGGTAAGGCGGTTAAACGTGAATTCAATCCGAATGATACCGAAAACATCAAACTTGCACTCAACGACGGCTGGGTGATCACCTTCCCGCAAGGCACAACAAAGTCGTTCAAGCCTGTCCGAAAAGGTACCGCACACATCATCAAGCAGCACAAACCGATTGTTGTTCCTATCGTAATCGACGGATTTCGACGGTCGTTCGATAAAAAAGGGCTTCGCGTAAAGAAAAAAGGAATTCTGCAGTCGTTTATCATCAAACCTCCAATGGAAATCGATTATGAAAACGATACGATCGAAGAAATCGTTGAAAAAGTCGAATATGCGATTGAACAGCATCCATCGTTCCTGAAAGTGATACCGGCCGAAGAAAAGGAGATCGAAAAGCAACTCAACAAAAAACGGCAGTGGGATTATTAATGAACGGCTTCGACTTTATATCCTGCCTTTCTAAGTAATGCAATTACTCCATTTTCACCGGCCAGGTGCGCCGCGCCAACGCCGAAAAATGTTGGTTTTTGTTTTGAGATTTCGCTTATTTTCGGAATCCATTTCAGATTTCTTTTCGTCAGTAATTCGTCCTGGTGTGCCGCCATGATTCCGTCGTCTTCATCCATCAAATCAAGCATCGCATTGAGGTCTTTCGCAGCATAAATCCGAAACATGTCGGCAAGCTGCTTTTTGTCGGCTGCAAAATCATCTTTAATCGACGCAACCAGTTCGTCCATCTGGTCTTTATACGGAATCGCATCGAAAACCGCAAGCTGCTCCTCGACAGTTTCGAGTCCGTATACGTTCTCATTTTGTTCTTTTGAAATCTTCATCAGCTCGGTCTCGACCGATTGCAGCGGACAATCCATCAAGGCCGGCAATATCATCGTACTGATCATGAACGGTTTTACATTATCGACCATTTTTGCAGGAGAACCAAGGGTTTTTGTCAAATAGGCATCGACAATCGCAAAATCTTCGGGAGAGGCCAAAGTCGACATTTTGTTGCCGTCCTTCATCATCATTCCCATCATCATTGCCGTCATCATCGACTCGTCGTCCATATCGAGTTCGAGATAAAGCTGCTGCGTATTATCCATAGCCGCTTTTGTCGCCGCATCGAGCGTGGCATCACAGGTGATGTGAATCGTACCATACAGATACGAAGGCGCCGAAAGTCCGTTTCCGGATATTTTCCACAAAAGTGAATTTTGCGCATTCGATGCCAATCCGGCGAAAGCCAGCAATCCAACCAAAATTTTCTGTATCATAACTCTATCTTCTTCAGTTCTTTATAATTGGAAAGCAATTTACGCAAAAGCATTCCGTAAATGAGGCGATAGATTGCCCAAAACAATCCCACAAATACCAATACGCATACGGTTAGTCCCCCGAGAATCCCCGCCATAAAACTACCATCGTTGTTGATTTTGTCGAGAAGCGCGTCCATTTCAGGATTATAGACAAGATTCACCGTAAATCCGATCACGAAACTTATCGCTATCATCGCAAGATTGTACCACACATAAAATTGGACCGTCTTTCGCGTACGCAAAATGCTTCGCATCAATTCTTTTGTCGACGATGTTGTCGAAATGTTGATGTAATTTCTGTAAAACAGATAGATCAGCACCGCAATCACGACATAGTGAAAAATGCTGAAGACCTTGAAGTACATCAGCAATTCAGGATGGTTGATTTTTTTCAGGAAATCATCCATATTGCCAAGCAGGCTCAACGCGCTCCATACTACGAGTTCGATGATGCTGACGATCAGTATCCATTTTACGATCGACGACGACTTGCGATGAAGCATCGTGTAAATCTCGTTTTCCGATACCTGGTTAAAGTGATTTTCGCTTTTCTTCCAGTCTTTTTTCAATAAATCCAGTTCTTCCATTTCCATTACGGATTTAATATTTTTCTAAGTTTCCCTTTGATCCGGTTCATTTTCACCCTTGCATTGACTTCACTGATCCCTAATGTTTCCGATATCTCCGCATAATCCTTGTCCTCAAGGTACATGAATACGAGTGCTTTTTCGATGTCGCTGAGCTGGTAAACCGCCTCATACATCAATTTTATCTGTTCCTCTTCCTCGTAATTGTATTCCTCCTGACGTATAAAGTGACGCGCGGCATCATATTCCGATGTCGCGATCGAGCGTGTGCTTTTCCGATATAAAGTAATGGCAGTATTCAGCGCAACGCGATAAGCCCATGTAGAGAATTTGGAGTCACCGCGAAATTTCGGATAGGCTTTCCAGAGCTGGATTGTAATTTCCTGGAACAGATCCTTGTGCGCATCTTCACCCGAAGTGTACAGCCTGCATATTTTGTGGATGATGTTCTGGTTCTGCCGAAGCTGTTGCACAAACGACTGTTCTAAAGTCTCACTCATAACGGCATTAGTACGGATTAGCGATTTTTGTTACAATATAGCATTTATTTTAATCTGCCGTTATTTTTCAGGAGCAGATGCTTTTCGCTCCCATCGTGCCGCGTCCCGTTTTTCGCTGTATCTTTTTTGTTTTGGCAACAAAAAAGGATGCCGCTGCAACCGGGGCTAGGTAACGTGGACGTGCTTTTAAAGGGTAGGGTGTAGGTATAAGTAAGTTATAGATGGTAGGCTCTTGCAAAACTTATTTTGTTTTCGAGTGACCGCGAATGACACTCGGAAACTGCCAATAACACCGGGACTGCCTACTGCGACTGCAGACTGCCTACTGCGACTGCAGACTGCCTACTGGTCCTGAATAGCTGCAGCCGCTTTTAGTGGAATTGTTGTAAAAAATCGTAGTCGATGATAAAAGTATAAATACGTAACTTTAACAATCACATTACACCTTAATGACAATTACGTGCAATATTAATTTAACGAATTATGATCCTAGAACAACCTTACACCTTACACCCTTATCCCTTATCCCTTATCCCTTATCCCTAATCCCTAATCCCTAATCCCTAATCCCTAACCCTTGAACATCCCAAAATCATCATACCCACGAATCGTAATTATCGGCGCCGGATTTGCCGGAGTGGCCCTCGCAAAGGAACTCTGCCGCCAGCGCGCGCAGGTTGTACTGATCGACAAGCACAACTATCATAACTTTCAGCCTTTGTTGTACCAGGTTGCAACCGGCGGATTGGAAGCGGGCTCAATTGCATATCCGATACGAAAGATCATTCACCATCGTCCGGATTTCTATTTCCGTATGGCGCGTGTGAGTGAAATCGATTCTAAAAACAACAAGGTTATTTCCGATATTGGTGAAGTCACTTATGATTATCTTGTAATTGCAACGGGTTCGAAAACGAATTTCTTCGGAAATGCCGAAATCGCACGCAATACGATGTCGATGAAAACCGTGCGGCAATCACTCAATATCCGCAGCCTGATCCTCGAGAATTTCGAACAGGCCGTTCTTACGAGCGATCGCGAAGAGCGGTTGCATTTGATGAATTTTTGCCTGGTCGGTGGCGGGCCAACAGGTGTCGAGCTTGCCGGCGCGCTTGCCGAAATGAAACGCGGGATTTTGCAAAAAGATTATCCGGATCTCGACATCAACGACATGCAGATCAACCTGATTCAAAGTGGTGACCGCATATTGAACATGATGAGCGAAAAATCTTCAGCGGCTTCTGAACGTTTCCTGACCGAACTCGGCGTCAATATCATGAAGAACGTACGCGTTACGGGTTATGACGGCCGTTACGTACACACAAATTCTGGAACGGTAATTTCAAGCGCAACAGTAATCTGGACCGCCGGAGTTATGGGCGCGCTGGTAAACGGACTAAATGCTGAAGCGATTGTTCCCGGCGCCGAACGTCTGCGCGTCAACCAATTCAATCAAGTTTTCTCACATCCGAATATTTTTGCAATCGGCGATATTGCGCAAATGGAAACGCCCGAATATCCACGCGGGCATCCGATGATGGCACAGCCCGCAATTCAACAGGGAAAGCTGCTTGCGAAAAATATCCTGAAACTACTTGAAGGAACAATTATGGAACCTTTTGAATATAACGATAAGGGCCAGATGGCGGTTATCGGTCGCAATAAAGCGGTAGTAGATTTGCCCAAAGGCCATTTCAGTGGATTTTTTGCATGGTTTGTCTGGATATTCGTTCATTTGTTTTCACTGATCGGTTTCAAAAACAAAGCCGTGGTTTTCCTTAACTGGGTTTACAACTATATCCGGTTTGACCGCGAAGGCCGACTCATAATCCGACCGTATAAAAAGAAGAGTTTTACCGCTTTTACGAGTGATGAAGTGTAGTAGAGGCATAAGGGATTAGGGATTAGGGATTAGGGCAGTCCTAACTTCTGGTTCCCAATCGCCTGGTTCCTAAACCCTAACTCCTATTTCCTAATTCCTTTATCCTAACTCCTGACTCGTGTAATAATTCACCATCAAATCAACAAACCTGCTATAACTTTCCATTCCTTCTTCCTGACGATTCATTTTTAGGAAGTTGTGGTAGAAAAATTCAAATCCCTGTTCGATGAACGATTGATATTGTTCCCAGAAATCGTTGCTTTCTTTGATGTTCATTAGAATACCGTAATTGATTGTCGGCAAAAGTGCTTCCAGTTGCCTTTCATCACGGATTTCAATGCTGCGCAAACAATAACGAAGTGCGAGCGTATAACCGGAATACTGAATATACAAATCATCGTTTTTTATAGATGCAAGAAATCCGATGAAGTTTGCTTCGCTTTCCGACGCATACCCAATCTGGTGCGCCATCTCATGATTGGCAGTAGCCGGAAAAGTATACATCGGCAGTTTTTCGTTGACATTCGCCTCGTTCGTAAACGGATTCAGATAACCCGCAAACCCCATTACTGTCAGCGGCAGGCTGATTATCGAATTCTTGACGCTGGGTTTTTCATATAAAAAAATCGGATATTCTTTAGCAAGATGGTCATAACCATTGCGGTTTTTTTCGAAAACAATTTCACGCGAGTACGGGAATACCACCTTTAAACTGTCGGCAGCTTCAATTTTATTATGGATTTCATTTGTTTTTACAATTAGCCGTTTGGTAAATTCGACCAATTCGGCATCAGTATATTCGGTTCCGATCCCAAGTTTATCATGCAATTTCACGCGATGGTAATTCAGCGCCCATAAAAAGTGAAACAAAAAATAAAACAGCGAAATCCCGCTAACGATCAGCAATAGATTATCCTTCCATGAAATGCGCCACGTTTTTCTCTTCTTCCAAAACCAGCGGATAATAATGAAAATCACAATAAAGTAAATGATGTCGCCCACCGCAAACGGAATCCAGCCAAAAAGGATGCGGAGCATTTTCGAGATAGGAACAAAAATGCCGTTGCTGTAATAGCGCTCGACCGATTCAGGAAATTGTGAAACAATCTGAATCAGTATGATCTGTACGACAAGGAATATCGGCAATATGTATTTTCTAGGCATCAAACAATAATCTTTTTGTAAATATAGGACCGATGCAGTCAAAATGTCGAATCCCGCTTTTAAACTTTGTAACTTTGCGGCTTAATTTAGATCAGAAAATGAGCAACGAAATACGAAACCTTGAGCCAAAAGCATTATGGAATAAGTTCGCCGACCTGAATGCGGTGCCGCGTCCGTCCAAAAGAGAAGACCGCGTAATCGCATTTATGAAGGAGTTTGGAAACAAACTCGGATTGGAGACTTTCGAAGACGAAATCCGAAATGTAATTATTCGAAAACCCGCAACTCCCGGAATGGAAAATCGAAAGCCAATCGTGATGCAAAGCCATCTCGATATGGTGCACCAGAAAAATAACGACACCGTTTTTGATTTTGAAACACAGGGAATCGAAATGTATGTCGATGGTGATTGGGTACGCGCGCGTGGCACGACACTCGGAGCCGACAACGGACTCGGAGTTGCGACAATAATGGCAATCCTCGAATCGACCGATATTCCGCATCCGGCTTTGGAGGCTCTTTTTACGATTGATGAAGAAACCGGTATGACAGGCGCTTTGAACCTTAAAGGCGGAATCCTCAAAGGTGAAATCCTGTTGAACCTCGATACCGAAGAAGATGACGAAATTGATATCGGATGTGCAGGCGGTGTCGATGTAACGGCAAAACGCAGTTATCGTGAAGAACAAACTCCCGAAGATTCGGTTGGTTATACGATCACCGTTAAAGGGTTGCAGGGTGGCCACTCGGGAATGGATATCCATAAAGGTTTGGGCAACGCCAATAAAATCATGAACCGGCTGCTGTTTGACGGATTCACGAACTTTGGTCTGCAGATAAGCGAAATCGACGGTGGGAGCCTGCGAAATGCGATCCCGCGCGAAAGCACTGCAAAAGTGATCATCGCAAAAATGTATGATGAAGCGTATGTGTTCGACATGCAGGAAACAATCAATGAGATCAAGGCCGAGTTCAAAACAATGGAGCCGAATCTTACAATCGAAATCACAAAAAGCGAACTCCCAGAAAAAGTGATGGATCTCGGTGTCCAGGAAGGAATTCTTCGTTCGATCTATGCCGCACATAATGGCGTTTACCGAATGAGCGCCGATATGATCGACCTTGTAGAAACCTCAAACAACATCGCTCGCGTTATCATAAAAGACGGCGAAATTTCTGTTGGATGCCTTACCCGTTCATCGGTCGAATCGTCAAAATTCGATTTGGCAAACGCACTTCGCTCAGCCTTCGAGCTTTCGGGTTGCGAAGTTGAATTCTCGGGATCATATCCGGGCTGGACGCCAAATGTAAAATCTGAAATTCTTAACGTTCTGGTCAATATTTACGAAAAACAGGTGGGCGAAAAACCCAGGGTAGTAGCTTGCCACGCCGGACTCGAATGCGGCATTCTCGGAACCAATTATCCTGAAATGGATATGATTTCTTTTGGTCCGACCATACACGGCGCGCACTCGCCCGACGAACGCGCCAGCATTTCATCGGCGCAGAAATACTGGAAATTTGTGCTGGAGATCCTGGAGAATATTCCGGTGAAGAATTAAGGTATTTGTAAAATCAAAATTCCAAAATCAAAATTCCAAAAAACAAATACCAAATTCCAAAAACCAAAAACCAATTACCAAATTCCAAATTCCAAATTCCATCGTTTACCATTGGGATTTGGAATTTGAATTTTTGGGATTTCGGCCTAGCCGGAACAGCTCCAAAATTATTAAATAACAAATCACAAATTCCAAAAACCAAAAACCAAAAACCAAATACCAAATACCAAATTCCATTGTTTACCATTGGAATTTGGAATTTGAATTTTGTGATTTTCAAATTTATTCGGCAATCAATTGTAAGGTTGCTTTTTTTCTTTTGTTTTTCCTTCCGAGCCAAACCATAAATCCGGTAATCGGAAGCGTCGCGATCAATAGACTGATCAGGAATGCGAAGATTTTTCCCGGCAGTCCGAGTATTGCGCCGGTATGGATGTCGTAATTCATCCGCATGACCTTATCGGATAAGGTTGCGTCGGGGAATCGGCCCCAGACGTGCTCGACCGTTTTTTCTTCCAACGTATATTGGTCAAAATATCGATAATCGATTTTCCAATAGGTGCCGTCCTCGGGATTCGCGTTTGCAGCGATCGAGGATTGTGCGGTTTCGGGCGGGTGGACTTCAATCGATTTTGCGTTTGGATATTGCTCGCGCATCATCAGCCAAGCCTTGTCCAACGGATTTGTAGCCAGCGCGAGGTCGGTTTTCTTTTCAGAAACAGGGTCTTCGTACACAAGCGATTTCTCGCCTCCCATAGCCGAATAATAGCCGCTTGCAAACCAATCAAAACCCCAAACAAGTCCGGTAAGTGCAAAAATCATTGCAATCATCATTATGTAAAATCCGGTGATGTTGTGGAAATCGTAGTTTTTTCTTTTCCATTTGGTGCTGTCTTTCCACCGAAACCAGAATCGTTGTTTGGCCGCTTTTTTATTCTTCGGATACCAGAGAATGAGTCCGCTTATCAGCATAAATATGAAAATCAACGTGGCCGAAGCGATGATTGGCCGTCCTATTTCGTGCGGCAGCCATAGATTAAAATGGCCATCGAGTATGAATGGGAAAAATCCGCTATGTTGGTCAACGGTCGCCTGCACCGCACCGGTATACGGATTGATATAACTGATGTAATAATACTCGGGTTCGTAACTATAAAAAATTGCTTCTGCCGCTTTATCGGGTTCGCTGTATTGGATTGCGTGCAATATTTTGTTTGGCACTTCGGCACGCGCAATTTTTTCGAGTATCGAGGGCGGAAGAAATTCGGTGTTTTGTGCTTCTACGTGCCGATATTCCTGCGTGAGGTCCTGGATTTCCATTTGGAACGCATACAAACATCCTGTGATTGCCATAATGAAAACGACAATTCCCGAGGCCATTCCGAGCCAAAGGTGAACGATACGAACCGATTTTTTAAACGAACTTTTTTTCATCTTTTTAAAATAAAGCCCCCCAACGGATCGGGGAGCCAACCAACTAACTAAAATTTATAAGTCAATGCTGCAGTTACATTTCGCAAACGTTGCGGCGTTACGGTCGACCAGCCGGTATAATATTTGTCGTTAAGCATATTGTTGAGCTTTAATGCAATTGCAAATCTGCTTGCGTTATAGGTCAACGCCGAGTTCAATATTGTATACGAGGGAAGCTCAAAAGTCCCGATTCCGCTTCGGTTCATCGTTTTATGTTCGCTTGCATGGTTTCCGCCAAACCCGAGTCCGAATCCGCTTAATAGGCCTTCGTTAACAGTATAGCTTGCCCAGAAGTTCACCAATGTCTCAGGTCCGGCTTCTTCTGGTCGCATACCGAGGTAGCCGCTGTCAACATAATCTTTGGTGACTTCAGAATCGTTGTTGCTGAAGCCCGCAATCAGGTTTAATCCCGTAATTGGAGTTGCAACAATGCTCACCTCAAAACCTTTGCTCTGGACTTCGCCACCCTGAATCGAGTTCAGTACGTTGTCCGGGTCGATCATCACGCGGTCTTTAACGGTGATGTTATAGTAGCTTGCGGTCAATGAAATTCGGTCTTTGTACAAATTTGTTTTGACGCCGAACTCAAACTGATTGGCATGCTCGGGATCGAAAGATTGATTGCCCAGAAGGTTACCTTCCGCATCATAGCGGGCCGACGGATCAACGTTCATAAACCCATCCATATAGTTTGCGAAGATTGAAACTTTGTCGATCACCGGCTGATACACCACGCCAAATTTGGGTGAAAATGCCGTTTGACCTTTGGTGTCGTCGGCCGAGTACTGCGAAATTTTTCCGGTAAAATGATCCACGCGCAAACTTGCCATAAGGGATAAAGACGGGGTAAAATTGATAACATCGGAAACGTATGCGCTGTAAACTTTGTTTTCGGCCGATAAATTGCCTGGTGGAGCTGCCACCAAAAGATTGTCGACACCTTCCTGAGAAAGTATTCCCGTGTCGGTTTGCGTTAGCAGGTTCACTTCGCCGTTGCCGACATATCCCGAACTTCCGTTTAAAATGTTTGAAGTGTAGTAGTCAAGGCCTGCAACGATCCTGTTCCGCATATTTCCGATTTTGAAATCTCCGATGAAATTTTGCTGGATGTCGGTTGTCAGCGTTTCACCATTGAGTTTCGTAATCCATCTTGCGAACGTGCTTCCATCCGAATTGTCGAATAAGTAGTGGTAATAGCCATCCGTTTTACTGTTGCTTCGTGAAAGTACGGTCTGCGAGGTCCACGTGCCAGACAACTTATACATCATCTGCGCCTGCAAATTGAATGTCGGGTTGCTGATGGTAAGGTTATTTGTCGTAAACGAGTTTTTGTAATTGTTTTCGAAAAGCTCAATCGAATCAAACATCAGCGGATTCGAACGATTCAGGAAAATCATTGGAGCATTTGCAGATTCCCGGCTCGTAAATTCGGTGTTGATGTGGAAAGTCAGTTTATCATTTACGATGTAGGTGAGCGCCGGAGCTACAAACAGTGACTTGTTAAAACCGGCATCCTGGAAGCTGTTTTCGCTCTGATAAGCGGTATTGATTCGGAACAACACATCATTCTGTTTGGTCAGTGGCACATTAATATCGGCAGTTATGCGATCGAGTCCGTAGCTGCCGGCATTGTATGCAATTTCACCTCCAAAATAAGTGTAAGGCTTTTTGGTCACTATGTTTATCAAGCCGCCGTACGAAATGAGGCTGCTGCCGAACAAGGTTCCCGAAGGTCCTTTGATGACCTCGATGTTGTCGACATTCGCCGGATCGATGCTGCCGTTGTTGATTCCCGGAAGCCCGTTGATCATCGTTGGTTGGACTGCGAAGCCGCGCATCGAATAAAATTCGGCACCATCGCCGCCACGCCCCGTAGATTCCCAAAGCCGGAACACTCCGGTCGCATTTTTAATCGCATCGCTGAAATTCGTTACGACCTGCTCTTTCAAAACCTCTGATGGGATTGCATTATAGACTTGCGGGTTTTCGATGTCTTTCAGTGGCATTTTTGATACGGTGGCACTTTGGTCGCGTTTAAGCTTGTTTGCGCTCGTTTGTATGATGACTTCGGTTAGAACATTTAGAGAATCTGTCTTGGTAGTTGGATTTTGCTGTGCCGATACTGTCAGAAACCCGAATACCAACGCAGTGAAACTGGTTATTTTTTTCATGAAAGCTTGATTTATTTAGATTTAATAAAAATAATGACGCAAAAGTAGTTAATGATTTCAAAAAATCAATCTTATTTAGAATAATTATTAATAAAAATTTTAACAGTTAGCTTCACTCGAAAATTATCGCACAAAAAAACCCGCAAAAAAGCGGGTTATGTTATTTTGGTCGGAAGAGTTATTTTGCTCTGCGCATCCCAAATTCTTCATGCTTCTGCTTGCCGTTTTCGATTCCCGAGATAATAGCGACAACACTATCGGCAGAAATTCGTTTGTACGCGATGTTATTTGGATAATCGTGGTTCGGATTCGCAAACTCGATCAGTTTATCAGTAGTTTGAGTGGCGGTAAAAGGAACTGGCTCACCGTTGTTTTGATCGCTGACTTTAGCATTGTAAATCAATTTCCCATCGTTTTCGATAAGTTCAATGCTTTCCGAAAACATAGTGTCGTTGTTCATAATGAAGTAAGTCGTAGCCGTGAAAACCGAATCGTTCTTACGGGACCAAGTTTCCGACAGATTACCTTGTGGCGTATTGTTTTCCCATTTCCCGATCAGCCAGCCGGCTTTTTCAAGTTCGCCATAAGCCTTTGTTGGAGTCGCGCCAGCTTCGTCCGTTTCCGATTTTTTACATGAAATCATCCCGAAAAGTATGATCGCTAAAATTGTAATCCTGTTTTTCATCTTATTGTTTATTTCGTCCAAAATTAACAAAATTACAGTAGCTGGGTAATAACTTCCGGTAAACTATTTTTCGTAATTTTGCCGTCCATTAATAGGACTACAATGTTAGACAGACTACA
>JAEYZX010000031.1 GCA_023427845.1 Bacteroidota bacterium | reverse complement strand
CCTGGCTGTTTAGTTTGGTGACAATTGCGTTCACCATCACAAAATCGGTTCCTGAGGTTAGTTCGATTGTCGCGGTCGAATCTCCCGGCTGGATGAAACTCTGGATATTATAAATATCAAGATCCATATTGTAAAGCGTGCTCAAACCCGTAACGCTGTTGGTACTGTTGAATGCATTGTACTCGGGATTTAACGGCGGATTGCCAACAGGAAGGTCGTTGATCGTAAGCGTTTCGGCATCGGCAATGTTCTCGTCGCCTTCCCATGCGAGAAACCCTATCTTAGCGCCAACGCTATCGATGACATTCAGGCTGTTCAACTCAATCGAGATGTGGGTTGGAACGCCCTGGAGTCCGTCGTAAACATTCAGTTGATTAATCGTCTGGTTTTCGTTGTGGTAGATCACAACCATCGCCCAGCCTGCAAAATTGGTCCTGTTTTGAAAGCTCATTGCGATGAAATTCGTGACATCAAGTTCCGACAATGTATAGTTGCCCGTGCCGGTCGATTGAACAAGTTGCGTCACATCGGCGAAAGCACTAAAATAATGAAGTCCGGACCGGATGTACGGGAACGACCGTTCAGCGGTTATAAAATTTCCGTTAAGCAATACGTCAAAATCGCCTGTCCCGCAACCGGCCCAATACAGGAACGCACGATGGATTTCATCGCCGGGGCCGAGTTCGAGCATTGCGGTCGATTCGGTGTAGATTGTGGGTGTTGGTTGATATGAATTTTCCTGCGGGTTAAGCGTATTGCCGACAAAAGTGAAATCGTACCGGCCGTTGAATTGCTCATAAAGCGTGATGTCCTGCGAAAAAGCACAGCAGGAAAGTAACAGAAAAACGGCAATATTGAATCGCAGTAGTTTGGAGTTCACGGGATAGCAATTTCTCGAAATGTTTCTAAAGATAGCATTATTTTCGAAAAGGGGTTTCAAATTTACAATCGGCTATGGCTTATTGGTATTGATAAAATGCTTAATTTGCCCGTGTTTAAACTACCGAAGTGCAAAAATATACCGTAAGAAAGTACTTACCGACCGATGCGGCCCAATGGAATGAATTTCTACTCACAGCCAAGAATGCGACATTCCTTTTCAACCGCAATTACATGGAGTATCATTCCGACCGCTTTGAGGATTATTCGTTGATGGTTTTTGATAAGAACAAATTAATCGCTATTCTACCTGCGAATAAGGAAGCTGACGTAATTTACTCTCACAAGGGATTAACTTATGGCGGAATCGTATATGGCAGTGATATTAAACTTTCTGGTGTCATTTTAGTGCTTCGTGATATTTTGAAATTCTTGTCAGATTCTGGGTTTAAACTTTTGAACATTAAACTAATACCATCGATTTATTGGGATACTTTAGCAGATGAAACTGCGTATGCGCTTTTTGTTTGCGGTGCATCGCTCTATCGCCGTGACAATCTTTCGGTGATCGATCGTCAAAAGCCGTTCAAATTTTCAAAAGATCGGATTAAATGTGCACGGCGTGGCGAACGAAATAAACTGCAAATTCGCGAGGAACCTGAATTTGAAGCGTTTTGGAAAAAAATCCTTATTCCGAATATGAACAGGAAACACGGAGTAAAGCCGGTGCACACCATTGAAGAAATTACAAAATTGCATCAGCGTTTTCCGGAAAATATACGCCATTTTAATGTTTATCATAATGATAAGATAATTGCGGGAACAACAATTTTCCTGTCAAAAAATGTTGCACATCCGCAAAATATTTCTGCTAACGAATTAAAGAATGAGACCGGAAGTCTGGACTATCTGTACAGTCATCTGATTCACGACGTTTTTCGTGACATTAAATATTTTGATTTTGGACCCTCAACCGAGCAAAATGGAACTAAAATGAATAGCGGACTGCTATTTTGGAAGGAAAGTTTTGGAGCGCGGACGGCAACTCAGGATTTTTACACGGTAGAAACCGCGAATTATAATCTGCTTGAAAATATGATGTTATGATTCCATTCTTAGATATTCAAAAAATCAATTTTGCCTACGAAGCCGAATTCCAGCAGAAACTACGTCTGGTTTTGGAAAAAGGCTGGCTTATTCTGGGCGATGAGATCGCGGCATTTGAAAAGGATTATGCGGCCTACTGCGGTACCAACCATTGCATAGGCGTTGGGAACGGACTCGATGCATTGGTACTCATTTTCAAAAGCTACATTGAACTCGGCAAACTGGAAAAAGGCGATGAAGTCATCGTGCCGGCAAATACCTATATCGCAAGCATTCTGGCAATAATCCAATCGGATCTTGTTCCTGTCCTGGTCGAGCCCACAATTGAAACCTATAACCTCGATCCCGTGAAGATTACCGAAAAAATATCTCCGAAAACAAAAGCGGTACTTGCGGTTCATTTATACGGACAATTAGCCGACATGTATGCGATCAGCGCAATCGCGCATCAATACGGCCTGCTTGTGATTGAAGACGCGGCGCAGGCGCATGGAGCTGTTTTTAGTAGGCAGTTGTTAGTAGGCAGTAGGCAGTCAGAACTTGTTCAGCACGACAATACCAATTTAACCGACGGTCATCCTGATGTTATTGATGCACAACCCCTGTACCCAAAAGCAGGCAATCTCTCACACGCCGCCGCATTCAGCTTTTATCCCGGGAAAAACCTCGGGGCACTTGGTGATGCCGGAGCGGTAACGACAAACGACGCCGAACTTGCCGAAATGGTTCGGTCGCTACGCAACTATGGCTCAACGACGAAATATCACAATGATCATATCGGGTATAACAGCAGGCTCGATGAGTTGCAGGCGGCATTCCTGAACGTGAAGCTTCCACACCTTGAAAGCGAAAATGCAAAGCGGTTGGAAATTGCCGATTACTATCTCAGCCACATCAACAATCCCGAAATCGTTCTTCCGCAGTATAAAGGCCGAAGCCATGTGTTTCATCTTTTTGTGATCCGCACAGAAAACCGTGATAAGCTGCAGCAGTATCTACAACAAAACGGCATATCGACAATGATCCATTATCCGATTCCGCCACACAAACAAAAGGCTTTATCACGATTGAATTCGCTTTCATTTCCGATTACCGAAAAAATACACATGGAGGTTTTAAGCTTGCCGATGAGTCCGCTGCTGACACTGGATGAGGCCGAAACCATAGTCAACGCATTAAATAAATACTAATTGATTTTGCTCAGGAAAATACGGCGGACACCCTTGTTCAGGATAGCGTCCTTGAACGGACTGAGTGTTGTCATTAAAATCGTGGTTGGGCTTGCCAGTTCTAAAATCATTGCAGTTTTCGTTGGACCTGCCGGAATGGCGTTAGTAGGGAACCTGCGAAATTTTACGACCTCGGCTGAAAGTCTCGCGACCTTGGGTTTACAAAATGGAATTGTTAAGTATGTGGCCGAAAATTCGGAAAAGAGGGAAAAACTTCGCGAGATTCTTTCGACCGTTTTTATCGCACTTGCCTGCGTAGGTGTTGTTTTAAGTAGTACGCTATATTTTTTGGCGGATTATTGGAGCAAACTTATCCTTGACGATTCAGATAATTATGGAATTGTATTTAAAATTCTTGCGATTGCACTTCCCTGGAGTGCTTTATCTGTTTTCGGCATCTCAGTAATAAATGGTCTTGGAAAATATAAAAAAGTAATACTGATTACTATTTCCGGCAACATTTTAGGGTTGATCGTTACTGCGACCTTGATTTTGTGGTTACATACAATGGGTGCACTTTTGTCAATAATAATTGCGCCTTCATTATTGTTACTCGTCACATTGCTGTTTTTAAATAAAGAGATTGCAATCTTAGGGACAATATCAGTAAAGTATTTCAATTTCGGAATGCTACGTAATTTGTCATTCTATTCATTGATGACATTTGTTCCCGTTATCATTGGACCCATTGTGTATCTGGCCATCAGAAATCATTTAATAGATTCAAACGGAGTCGAAGCAGCCGGCTATTGGGAAGCCATCACGCGGATTTCGACCTATTACCTGATGTTTATCACCACACTCCTCACTGTGTATTATTTGCCAAAGTTGGCGTTGGCACAGAATGATAATGCAACCAAAAAGATTTTCTTTAACTATTACAGGGGCGTACTTCCTTATTTCATATTGGGAGCAATCGTTATTTATATTTTTCGTGAATTTATAATCAGCCTATTATTCACGGCCGAATTTTCCGCTGTCTCAGATCTCTTCATCTGGCAGTTGCTCGGTGATGTATTTAAAGCCGCATCGCTTATACTTGGCTATCAGTTTTTCGCCAAAAACCTAATTAAAGCGTTTATCGTTACTGAGATGATTTCGTTTGCGGTACTTTATTTTTCAAGCATATTTGCAGTTACTGTTTGGGGTCTGGAAGGTGTTGTCATGGCGTATTTTTTTACATATTTTGTTTATTTGTTGGTTTTGGTTGTATATTTCCGCCGCCTGATTTTCGCTTAAATAATTACCTTTGAAAAAACTCCACAAATGACTTTCCTTTATTTCGATCCCGGTACCGGCGCACTCATTGCTCAATTCTTAGCAGCTGCGGTCGCGGGCTTTCTGCTGTTTTACCGAACCGTCATCGCAAAGATCAAATCGATTTTCGGCTTCAAAAGCAAGAACAATGACGACCTGCCCGATGATCTTCCGGCCAACGATGAGGAAAAATAAATGGAATCCAACCGCATTACATCATCATTCAGGGATCCGTCGGGTTTTGTGTATGCCGATGGCGACAATATCCGTAGGGTTATAAATCCAATATACTTTAAGCAATACGACGTCCTAACAAAGTCAGGTTTATTTGCCGATTTATTCGCGAAAAAATACCTGATTCCGCATACCGAAATCTCACGCGACGAAAGTCAAATCCAGCTTGAGGCCGAGAAAATCCCATTCATCAGTTATCCGTACGAATGGAGTTTCCTTCAGTACAAACACGCGGCACTGCTGACGTTAAAGCTGCAAAAATTTTGTCTGAAGCACAATTTCACATTAAAAGACGCTTCGGCTTTTAATATTACTTTCCACAACGGAAAACCAATATTTATCGATACGCTGTCATTCGATTTTTATGAAGAAAATGCACCGTGGAAAGCCTACAAGCAGTTCATCATGCATTTCCTCGGACCGCTGGTTTTGACAAAATATTACGGACACGATTTCCTGAAAACACTCGCATCAGAAATCGACGGGATTCCGCTTAAGAAGCTGTCAAAACTGCTGCCCGCTAAAACGTATCTGAACCCGACGCTTTTCACAAACGTCCATTTACTGGCGAAGTACGATCACAAATATTCACAATCGCAAAAAGTGACCACGAAAAATATATCAAAATCGGCGCAACTGACGCTTCTCGATTCGCTCTACAATTATATCAAAGACCTCAAAGTCAACTCGGCTACCGAATGGGATGATTATTACAACCAGCTCAATTACAACGACCAGGCCTATCGCGTCAAAAAGGAGTATGTAAAGAATTGGTTCGTCGGAATTGCCGGAACTTCAGTAATCGACATTGGCGGTAATGACGGTACGTTTGCGCGTGAACTTGACGGTGCAAATTTCATTGTTGCGGCCGATATCGATCCGAATGCCGTGGAGCAGAATTACCGCAAAATCATTGCAAACAGTGAACGTCACATTTTGCCGCTTGTTGCCGACGTACTGAATCCGGCGGCAGGTTACGGATTCAACAACGCCGAACGGTTTTCACTAATCGACCGGGTTTCGAAACAGCATTTTTCAGGATGCCTCGCACTTGCGGTAATCCATCACATCACCTTATCGGGAAATATTCCGTTCAATATGTCGGCGCAGTTTTTCGCAAAAATGGCACCAAACCTGCTGATCGAATTCCCGGCCCGCGACGATTCTTGGGTGCAATTCCTGCTCGACAGTAAACGCGACGCGAGAAGTCATTTCGACTTTTACAATGAAACCGCATTTGAACAGGCCTATTCTGAATATTTTACGATCGAATCGAAATTCCCGATTGAAGGATCGGCGCGCATTCTTTACGCAATGAAAGTACGCAATGGATAAAATCAGGAAAAATCTCGAGGCCTTCATCGCCAACGACCGTGAATACCCGATTCTGGCCGGTCTTAGCATCGGCATCTACATGCTGCTTTTTTATTATTCGAAAAACTTTACTCATGCAAACTCATGGCCGCAACTGCTTTTTGCATTGATTTATTACGTCGGTGTGCCATGTGCCGCATTGTATGGCACCTATCTGATTGCAAAAAACTCGCGGTTCAGCCGTTATACAAGACAGGCGCTTTTTATTGTTGCCTTGTCATTTTTAAGCTGGTATGTGTTGCAGCATGCGCATTTGCCGTATTCGTATAAAAAGTTGTTTGCGATTTCGGTGGTTGTTATCGTTTTGGTGTCGTTCAAATTCAGAAACTATAAAATAGTGATTTTCATTTTGACGCTGATGTCGGTTTTTCCTGCATATGATTTCAGTAAAATCGTTTATAAAAACCTGACGAATCCCGATTGGACCCTGCAGCCTGACAACATTCTTGCGGCTAAATTCACCCAAAAGCCCAATGTGTATTACATCCAAACCGATGGCTATGCAAACGCGAATACGTTAAAAACTGCGCCGTATAATTACGACAATTCAGCGTTTGATTCGTGGCTGGAAAACAGCGGATTCACGCAATATGCCGATTTCAAGAGCAATTACAGTTCAACCCTGAAATCAAATTCCTCACTTTTTAACATGAAGCATCATTATGGAAATGAGAGCGTGCTATTTAAGACGGCGAGCGATTTTGTAGTCGGGGAAAACAAGGTAGTTGAAGTGTTCCGAAACAACGGCTACAAAAGTTTTTTCATTGCCGAAAAACCGTATATGCTGATGAACCGGCCCGATGTGAGTTTCGATTATACGAATTTTGAAAAGACGAAACTTCCGTTCCTGCGCGACGGTTGGGAAGTTACAAGCAACATTACGGCCGACCTGAAACAGCAAATTCAACAAAATAAAAACACAACGAATTTCTTCTTTATCGAGAAATTTACTCCCGGGCATATCGCGGTTACGAAAAGCAGCAGCAAAGGAGTGGAGCAGGAGCGCAAAGAATATTTGGAACGCGTTGGCGAAACGAACAAATGGTTAAAGGAAATGGTTGGATTCATTACCGAAAATGATCCCGGGGCAATCATCATAATCGGTGCCGATCATGGCGGTTTTGTGGGCTATGAGTATACGCTCGAAGTTTTTGAACAACCACTTGAAGAACTTCGGAATTCTGTTTTTGGCTCGGCCTTGTCCATAAAATGGAACAGTCCAAAACATCAACAATACGACCAAAACTTAAAAACATCGGTGAATTTATTCCGGATACTTTTTGCGTTTTTGAGTGAGGAACCTGAATATTTAAAACACCTGCAGGCCAACGAACACCATTACTGATTCCACATTTCAAGATATTTTGCCGCGACTTTCCGATGATCGTGCTCGCGTTCAATGAATGCACGTGCAGCTTTTCCGATTTTGTCGATTTCATCGGGATTTTCGATTAGAAACGACAATTCACTTACGATTGCATCCACATCGGGAACCGCATTCACGGCAACGCGCCTGTCAAGATCATAGAATTCGATAAATTCCGTTTCTGCTCCCGTAAACACGACTTTGCCCTTCGCCATCGCTTCAAGTGCATTGTAGCCCTGATCGAATGCATACGCCTGGTCGAGCAGGATGTGGCAATCGTCATAGGTTTTGATGTACTGCGTATACGGAATGCTGCGGGTCACTTTTACAGAAACCTTATCGGGATAGCGCTGCCGGATGATATCGAGCGCTTTTTCAAAATAATCGCTTCCTTTTAAATAATAGGTTTCATTGTTGATTCCGTGGAAAATTTTGATTTTTTCGGTGCGTTTTTGCGAAAATTTTAGTTTCTGAGTGTTGATGGGATTCGGGATCATTCCGAGGTATTTGGGATTTTCGGATAGCGGAATATGATAATCGATATCCGAGGCGATGATTCCGCTTATGTTTTCGTATACGTAATCGTGGAGTTTTTTAAAACTTTTCGTCCTGAATTTTAGCACGTTGATAAACGCTTTATCCGATACTTTCCCAGCGGTGTACGGCATCAAAATCGACTTTTTACCTATGTTTTCAAATTCATATTTTGTTACAAGAAAATCGGGGCCGCAGGTCAGGAGAAAACTTTTTTTATTGTTCGCAAACAGGTTTTTGAGGATTTTTATTTCATAATCTGGCGTACAATAAAAGCTGTTTTCATTGATGAGCTGTACGACATCGAAATCCCTGAAACGGTCTTTGTTTTTTATGAATTGCCGGTAGGTTAAATACGATCCAATATCAAAACCACATGTTTTATAGATAGCCACGCGGATTTTTCTCAGGATTCCCGAATCCCATTTTCGTGTTAGTTTGAAATCGGCGGGAAAGTCCTTAAACCCGTCGCCAAATCCCAAAATCACCACTTCATGTCCGAGTTCCAGCAGTCCTTCCTTTAAGGAATTGTGCAACCTGCTGTATTCGCCCACGAGTAGAATCTTCATAATAATGTATATTTGGCCAAATATAAATTATTTGAAAGGAATGAATGGGTCGCGGACAAAAATTGCCATCATAACCTCGTCGCTCGGAATTGGGGGCGCCGAACGTGCGGCCGCGCAGTTGTCGGTCATGCTCGACGAACTTGGTTACGATGTCCATATTGTTTCGGTGCTCGATCATATCGAATACGAATATCGCGGAAAATTGTTGAACCTCGGTAAACTTAAAAATGCGGATGATTCAACCATCGGACGGCTCAAGCGTCTTTTGCACCTTAAAAAATATCTGGACAGCCACGATTTTCACCGTATCATTGACTGCCGCACCCGCACCATCACGTGGTCGGAACTGATTATTTCCCGATGGCTGTATGAACCAGCCAAAACGATTTACATGGTTCACAGCTACAAAATCGATTTCTATTTTCCGCAAAATAAAACCATTGCCAAATATATTTATCGAAAATCGCCATATATCGTTGCGGTTTCGGATGATATAAAATCGGCAATCGAATCAAAATACGGTTATAAAAATGTAATAAGAATCTATAATCCGGTTGATGAGAATTTGTTTGACATTAAGGTAAATGCAACCGTTGCGGACCGTTATATATTATCGTACGGACGGATTGACGACGAGGTCAAAAACTTTTCACTGTTGATTGAATCGTATGCGAAATCGGAACTTCCGGCTCAGAACGTACTTTTGTACATTATGGGAGACGGAAAAGACAAACAAATGCTGGTTGATAAAGTAAGCAGTCTTGAACTATCGGAAAAAATCATCTTTTTGCCGCGCCGCGAAAATCCGTTTGCGATTGTAAAATCGGCGTTGTTCACGGTCCTCACAAGCCGTTTCGAAGGCTTTCCGCTTGCGATAGTAGAGTCGCTTGCGCTGGGAGTTCCCGTAGTTTCGGTCGACTGCAAATCGGGTCCGCGCGAACTGATCACTCACGAACAAAACGGGCTATTGGTCGAAAATAATAATGCACGTGCGTTGGCCGATGCGATGAACGTAATGCTATCCGATACCGTGTTGTATGATCGCTGTAAAGCAAATGCATTGGATAGCGTCGACCACCTGTCAGTTAAAAACATTGCTCCTCAATGGAATCAAATATTATCTCAAAAATGAAAAGCACTATCAACGACATTCGTCTTTTGACGATTCCTAAAATCCATGACGTACGCGGCAATATTGGTGTTGTCGAGAAGACAACTGTCCCTTTTGAAATCAAACGCGTTTATTATCTGTTTGATGTGCCTGCCGGCGCAGAACGAGGTGGACATGCGCATCGTGAACAACAGGCAGTTTTGATCGCACTTAGCGGAAGTTTTGAAGTTGTGATGAGTGACGGAGTTAACACAAAGTCGGTAATGCTTAACATGCCCGATTCAGGATTGCTGATTCCCGAGGGGATTTGGCGTGAACTGCGGAATTTCTCGTCAGGCGCGGTTTGCCTGGTGATTGCCTCGGCCGAATTTGATGAAGCCGACTATATCAGGGATTTTTCTGCTTTTGAATCATTTAAAAACGGATGATTTTATTCCGATTTTAACCATCAGGTGATTGAAATCGATAAGTAATTTCAAAACCCAACGCGGCATTTTCAATAGCAGCCTTTTTTTAATTCCGAGGTTGGAACGATCGATTTCGCTGTACTGCTTTTCAATAGCCTGGCTGTCATTGATCAGTTTTGCTTTTATCGCGAGTGAAAACCGGTTTCGGTCGAGGTAACTTTTTAACTTCGGATTCGTTTTTTCAGCCTCGTAAAATTTAGAAAAATCGGCTGCCGAGATCGTCAGGTTCAGGTTTTTGGTAAGGCTGTTTGCATCATGAGTGTAGCGG
>JAEYZX010000159.1 GCA_023427845.1 Bacteroidota bacterium | reverse complement strand
CTGAAGAACAGGACCAAAACGATAAGCAACGTCGACTTTTTATGGCCAAGCGACCATTTCAGAATGTTGGTTACACGGTGCGTGAAATTGTCCAATCCTTTTTCAAAACCAAGAATCACCCGACCATAAACATTTTTGTTGCTCAATTGCTCGAGTTTTCCGAAACGTGACGAAAGGTAGGGGACGATCGTAAACGACGATAGCAACGAAAGCAAAGTCGCGATGATTACGGTCACACAAAATTGCGTGATGATATTCGACACCAATCCGGTCGACATTGCAATTGGGAGGAACACCACGACAATAACGAGTGTAATGGCCGTTACCGTAAATCCGATTTCACGTGTTCCGTCATACGAGGCACGCACTTTGTTCTTGCCCATTTCCATGTGGCGGTAAATGTTCTCAAGCACCACGATCGCATCATCCACAAGGATTCCCACAACAAGCGAAAGCCCAAGCAAACTCATCAGGTTTAATGTATAACCCATAAAATAAATTCCGATGAATGTTGCGATAAGCGATGCCGGAATCGAAACCATTACGATAAAAGCGTTTCGGATGCTGTGAAGGAAAAACAACATCACAAACGCTACGAGGAACACCGCAAGGAACAAATCGAAAATAACCGAATTGGCCGCAGCAAGCGTAAATTCGCTGCTGTCGTTTGCCACTTTCAGGTCGAGTCCGAACTCCTTATAGTCTTCCATTACCTGTGCAATTTCATTGCGCATCTCTTCACTTACCGCAACTGCATTCGCCTCGGTTTGCTTGATTACATGCAGTACAATTGCATTGTTTTGGTTCACACGCGCAATTTTTTCAACTTCTTTTTGCGTGTCCTGAACGTCGGCTACTTCACCAAGACGTACCTGAATGCCATTCTGCGACGATATTACCAGGTTGCGAAGTTCATCAACCGTACGGAATTTACCTGCCAAACGGACCAACATTGTCGATTCCCGCGTCTGAATATTTCCCGTCGGAAAATCGAGGTTCGACGTTTGGATGGCCTGCTGTACCTGCGGAATTGAAAGTCCGTAGCCCTTTAATTTGGCCTGGTCAAGGCTTACGCGGATTTCTCTTTCTTCACCACCAACCAGATTTACCTGCGCAACCCCGTTTACGCGTGAAAGTATCGGCTGGATTTTTTTGTCGAGAAGGTCATAAAATTGCGCTTCGTCCATTTTGGCGGTCGCACCAATAGTCATGATCGGCAAATCGCTCAAAGAGAATTTGCTTAGCGATGGTGGATCGACATCTTCAGGAAGATCTTTTTCGATTGCATTGATCTTTCGTTGCGCATCATTAAGCGAATAGTCGGCGTTCGCATCCGCTTCAAGCGTGACCATCACAATGGAAAGGCTTTCAACCGAACTGGATTCAACTTTTTTTACGTTTTCGAGCGTTGCGACGGCGTCCTCGATTTTCTTTGTGACCGTATTTTCAACCTCGCCCGGAGATGCTCCCGGATAGACTGTCGATATCGTAATGACATTGATTTCAAACTTCGGTATCAGTTCATAGCTAAGATTGCTGTAACTGAAGATCCCACCGAGAGTCAGTATGGTAAACAACACTACAATCAGTGTAGGCCGTTTGATGGATATTTCTGCTATTTTCATTATTTATTTGTATTTCGTCGTGACTATTTAATGGGTGCGATTTTAGTCCCGTCGGTTAGATTGATCTGGCCGCTGGTCACGACGATTTCACCATCCTGTAATCCTTGCAGTACTTCCACTTTATCGCCAAAAATGCGTCCTGCAACAATTTTTGTAAGTTTTGCGACACTGTCTTTTACCGTAAATACCTGATTGCTGTTGACACTGCCTACGAACGCATTGCGCGGAATAACCCGAAGTGGTTTTTGCTGGGCATCGGCCGCTCCAAATACCGCGGTGCCGTACATTCCCGCTTTAATTTCATTTCCGGTGTTTGTGATTTCAATTTCGACAGGGAAATTCAGCGATGCGTCGGCAACAGGGGCAACGAACGAAATTTTACCCGAAAATTCCTTGTCAGGAAGTACACTCGCTCTGACCGGAACCGTATTTCCAACCTTCAGCGATGCAATCTGGTTTTCACTAACGGTTACACGAAGTTTCAATTTTGAAACATTGACAAGTTCAAACAGTGGCGTTCCGGGTGCAACAACCGATCCCGGTTCGATCATCCTTTTATTGACGATGCCGTTTATTGACGAGCGGATCGTTGCGTCGCCAAAGCTGATGCGGGCCTGGTCCAGACGTGCCTTCGCATTTGAAAGCGCCAGTTGTGCCTGATCTACCTGCTGTTTTGTAACACCGCCTGTTTTGAATGCGTTCTCGTAGCGCTGCATATCGGCCAAAGCTGTCTGATAGGCCGCGTTGGCACTTTGAACATCGACAGATAATTTGTCGCCTTCAATTACCGCGAGGACCTGGCCAATTTTAACCGCGCTTCCCTCGTCGACCATTACCCTTCTGACACGGCCTGCATTTTCAGCAGAAAATTCAAGACGCTGCGAAGGTTCGAAATTTCCGTTGGCAATGAATTCGGCTGAGACATTTTCGGTGCGAACGGTGTCTACACGAACGGCGACTGCGGCATTTTTTGCAGAAACGATAGCCGTTTCAGCCTCGTTCTTCTTCTTGTTGTTTGTAAGCACGAACGCGATCAATGCGATTACCCCGATGCCAATTGCGATGTAAATTATTTTTTTCATGAGTTAGTTTGCTAGTGTTTTAAGTTCTCCTTTAGATTTGATCAACTGGATTTCCGCGAGTTTGTATTCGAGTAATGCAGCGGTATAATTATTTTGTGCTTCGATCATTTCGTTTTCGGCATCCAATAGGTCGGTAAGCGATGCAAGTCCTTGTTGATAATTGTTTTGCGTATCAGCAAGCACTTCCTGAGCCAGTCTTGCGTTTGAGCGCTGGTTTTCGATCGTAATGATGCTGTTGTTGATCTGCGTACGTGCATTTTCATAAGCCAGGTCAAGTGACAACTGCGTATCTTTTAAATCTTCTTCAATTTCGCGAAGTTCTATGTCGGCCTGGCGGATTCGCGCCCTCGTTCCAAAGCCGTTGAAGATCGGAATTCTTAAATTCAGCGCCACCGATGAGAAATCAGACCAGTAAACTCCATCGGAAGGACCTTTAAAAAGCGGCATTTCAGGTCCTTGACCCATGTAGTTGTAACTTGCCGATAAACCGAGTGTTGGATAATATTCGGCAACGATTGATTTCCGCTGAAAATCAAGAAGCTGCTCCTGCTTTTGAAGCAATCGATATTCTGTCCGGATTGTTGGATCTGGTTTTTCGGTAAAGGCAACAGGAGTCACATCGAATTCGGTTTGCGGAATTATAACCGGTGTTTCAATCGGCATTCCCATAAAAAATTTGAGTGTGTTTTCCTGAAGCTGCACCGCATTTAGCGCACGCTGGCGTTGTGTAGCAATGTTGGAAAGGCTTACGTTCATCCGGTCGAGGTCGATCCTTTTTGCCAGCCCATTGTCGAATTGACCCTGAATGACATCCCGAATTTTGGAGGTGTTCACAAAATTACTATCCAGTACAGTCAGCTGCTGACGCAAAACATAAACCTGGTAGTAATTGTTTGCTACACGTTCTATGACCTGCTCTTCGGTAAGCTGCGCATTGATCTGATAAAATTCACGGGTGGACCGGGCCGCTTTCAATCCGGTAAAAACTGCCTGATCAAATATATTCTGAGTAAGCGTCACCCCGCCAAGCGCATTCCATTTTTGTCCAAACGGGACCAATGCTACTCCGGCAGATTCGGTTTGTTCGGCTCCCGGTGGTTGGAATTGGTCAAAATCGATCGCATTTAATTGTAAGATCGGGTTGTAGGTCAGGGTACCCGTTGCTGCAATATTGGGCAGCGCACGCGAACGCACTTCCTGGATCTGGTACTCACTATTTTCGATTGATAGACGCGCTTTCCGGGCTTCCGATTTATTTTCGAGCGCATATCGTATAGCGTCTTTCAATGTCAGTTGCTGTGGTTGTGAGACCGTTGCAGCCTGTTGCGCCCAGCCGGAAAATCCGATTAGGAGCAATATTAATAAAGTTGTTTTTTTCATAGAGACTAGTTATATAGGTGTGGATAATTGTTTTTCTAATTCTTCGATACCTTTCGCCGTCGCAATGGCACGGGTATGATATTCCAATGCTTTCATTTCCAATTCCTGAGCTTCACGCTCCGATTGCGTGTTTTCGTTGATGGCGAAATTCAGCATATAAAAAAGTTTGCTCGCGGCCTGAATGTCAAGGTCAGGACGGTACCAGCCATCGCGCATCCCTTTTTCAAGGTTATGGCGCAGATACCGATATCCTTCCTGAAGTTCCTGGCTTAGTACCTTCTCGTAAATTTCAGGATAGTGTTTCTTTAATTGATAGAGAGGCGAATTTTCGGCCGACTGGAAAATGCCTTTAAACATTTTCCGGATTTCAAAATTCTCCTGAATCGGATTGTAATCCTTTGAAATGATCGTTTCAATGATTTCATGAACCGATTTATGCATGGTCTCCGTGCTTTCGGCGATCAGCACTTCTTTATTGATGAAATATTTATAGATTGTCTTTTTTGAAATGCACATTTCCCCGGCAATGTCATCCATAGTGATGCTTTTAAAACCGAGTTTCAAAAACATTTCCGTAGCTTTTGCAATAATTTTCTCTTTCATTTTTATCCTTTAAACTCCACATTTATTGAGCGGCAAATGTAGTTCGGAAACTTTGAGTACAAAAATAGTTTCCAAAGTATTCACAAAAATTTAACAGTCGATTTTTTGCGTCAGTTTGCTGTCCGATGTTATTACATTAAATTAGCCGAAATTCTTTGCTATGCACGCCATTAACGAATACCGCGAACAGTTTGGTAAATACCTTGTAGAACAGAAGATACTGAAAGAACCGCGCAATTTATACGAGCCTATTTCTTATATAATTGGCCTCGGCGGCAAGCGAATGCGCCCAATCCTGACGCTGATGGCGGCCGAAGTGTTTGACGCTGATTTCGCTGACGCGCTGCCGGCCGCAATGGCAATCGAGGTGTTTCATAATTTTTCGCTCGTTCATGACGACATAATGGACGATGCTCCGCTAAGGCGCGGAAATGAAACCGTACATGAGAAATGGGATTTAAATACCGGTATTTTATCAGGAGATGCGATGCTGATTTTGGCGTACCGGTATTTTGAGCAGTATGAACCAAGTGTATTCCGCGATCTCGCAAAACTGTTCAGCAAAACAGCGCTTGAAGTTTGCGAAGGCCAGCAATTGGATGTCGATTTTGAATCGCGCGAGACTGTTGAAGTTGACGAATATCTCAAAATGATCGAATACAAAACTGCTGTTTTGGTTGCTGCGGCGATGAAAATGGGCGGAATCATCGCAAAGACTTCCTCAAAGAATTGCGATGCGATTTATGAATTCGGACGAAACCTCGGGATCGCATTCCAGCTTCAAGACGATTATCTTGATGCTTTTGGCGACCAGGAAACTTTTGGCAAGCAGGTCGGCGGCGATATTATCGAAAACAAAAAAACCTACCTTTATATTAAAGCCATGGAGTTCGCAAAGAATGGTGAGGCCGAACAACTGCTGCACCTTTATTCTGTTAGTCCGAGTGACAATCACGATAAAATCGAATCGGTCAAGGCCATTTTTAATTCGACCGGGGCTTCCGCTGCGACATTATCCGCAATCCGCGACTTTACATTTAAAGCATTTGCGACGTTGGAGGGCATGCAAATTGCTGCCGATAAAAAACAACTTTTAAAAGAATTCGGAGAAAACCTGATGCTCCGAAAAGTATAGCTTAAAAAAACTGCCCCATATGTTTACAGCGCCTGCCACAACCGAACTGCTATTGGCCGAAGCCCAAAATGAAGAGTTGTACCTGAAGCTTCTGGAGCAGGTCAATAAGGATTTCAACCTTGCGAATGAACCGGTCGATTTTCCGATGAGCACTTCGCCTTCAGAATTAAAAATCCAGCTTCACGAGAAAATTTATCGCCTTATTCAATTCCGCTTCGCCGAATATCTGAACCTGCTTTATATTGTAGATGTTGCAGAAGACCAAGTAAAGAAACTTGATGGCTCCGATATTTCGGAATTATCCGAACAGGTAGCATTTCTGATTTTAAAAAGGGAGTGGCAAAAAGTGTGGTTTCGAAACAGGTTTTAGAAATAGACCCGCACAAATGGCATGAATGCCTCATGATAAACCGAGTTTTTGTCGTCGTGCAATACATTATATCGAACGCCAATTGTAACGTTTTGGGCTCGATATCCTGCACCCAGAAACAGGGCGGTGTTCCAATAATTGTCTTCCACATCGGCACCGAGATAATCAAAAACGGCATTTACCCGCAACTGCTCCAGCTCGGCCGATAGCTGAATTTCGTGAATTGGATGAAACAATGCAAGCAGGCTGCCGCCATAGATATAGGCATTGTAGCTATCCTTTACGTTCACATAGCTTCCCTGAAGGCCAACGCCCGCAGCGAAATAATTATTAAAGTTATAAACTGCGCTTGGTGCTACCATTATGTCCGTATAATTTGAGCCAAACGCGAGCCCTAGTGCCCCTCCAAATTGCACCCTCCGCCAAAACTCACTTTTTGATTGCTGATCCTGTGCCGATAAATTGACAGAAAATAATCCAATCATCAACGCCAAACACAACGACCGAAAATTTGTAAAAACCCTAAATTTCATAGCAGTTCATCGATTGATTCTTAAAACATAAAAGTATCAAAAAATATACAATTCAATTATAGCATTTATCGTACTTTTGCCTAACCATTTTACTAAACCAGGATATTCAAAAATACTATGGATAGGTTTTCCTTCTTAAACGCTGCACATACCGAATTTTTTGCTGAATTATACGATCAATATTTAGAGAATCCCGATAGCGTCGAGCCAAGCTGGAGAAGTTTTTTCCAGGGCTTCGATTTTGGTATTTCGTCCTCGAACGATTCCGCACCTGCCCAAATGGCCGCTTTCGCAGCGGAAAACAATCAGGATTGCAGTATTGTTTCAGACAAGCTACAGAAAGAATTTAATGTCCTCAAATTGATCGATGCCTATCGCACGCGCGGTCATTTGTTCACTAAAACCAATCCGGTACGCGACCGCCGAACGTATTCGCCTACGCTTGCGCTTGAGAACTACGGACTTTCACAGGCCGACCTGAATACGGTTTTCGATGCTGCAAATGCGATGAAATTGGCGCCATGCACGTTAAAGGAAATCCTCGGGCATCTCGAAAATATCTACTGCCGATCGATCGGAGTCGAATATATGTATATCCGTAAACCTGAAGTCATCCAATGGATTCAGGATAAAATCGGTTATAACGACAACATGCCCAAGTTTTCGGCCGATCAGAAAAAAGCAATACTTGAGAAATTGAACGAGGCGGTTTCATTTGAAAACTTCCTCCATACCAAATACGTCGGACAAAAACGATTTTCACTCGAAGGAGGCGAATCGATTATTCCCGGTCTTGATGCGTTGATCGATGCCGCAGCCGAAAAAGGCGTTGAGCAATTTGTAATGGGAATGGCGCACCGTGGCCGTCTCAACGTGCTTGCCAATATCTTTAAAAAATCGACCCAGGATATTTTTTCCGAATTTGACGGAAAAGATTACGATGACGATGCGATGTTCGACGGCGACGTAAAATATCACCTCGGTCTAACATCCGACCGATTGACGAAGTCAGGAAAAAGCATCAATATCAACCTTGCGCCAAATCCGTCGCACCTCGAAACTGTCGGAGCGGTGATCGAAGGGATTACCCGCGCAAAACAGGACCGTTATTTTCCGGACGATTTTTCTAAAGTACTGCCGATCGCTTTCCACGGTGATGCTGCGATTGCAGGACAGGGAATTGTTTATGAAATCGTTCAGATGGCACAGCTCGACGGATATAAAACCGGAGGAACGATACATGTGGTAATCAACAACCAGGTTGGTTTTACTACGAATTATCTCGACGCTCGATCATCGACATATTGTACCGATATCGCAAAAGTAACCCTGGCGCCTGTACTTCATGTCAATGCCGACGATACCGAAGCAGTCGTTCATGCAATGCTTTTTGCGCTCGACTACCGGATGACTTTCGGAAGCGATGTCTTCATCGACCTTTTGGGTTATCGCAAGTACGGGCACAACGAAGGCGACGAACCGCGTTTTACACAGCCAAAACTTTATAAAATCATCGCGAAACACCGCAACCCGCGCGACATTTATGCCGAGAAGCTGATTGCCGACGGTGTCATAGACGACAAATACGTAAAAGGGCTCGAAGAAAAATACAAAGCCGAGCTCGAACAAAATCTTGAAGCTTCGCGCAAACAGGATCTGACCATCATCACGCCGTTCATGCAAAACGAATGGAAAGGATTCAAACAGGCGAACCAGGAAGAAATGCTTCAGAAAGTAGATACGACTTTCTCAAAGGAAACGCTGACAGACATCGCAAAATCGATTACTGAATTGCCGTCCGACAAGAAATTCATCAATAAAATCACTAAGCTGATCAACGACCGGAAAGCGATGTTCGAGAACGATAAACTCGACTGGGCGATGGCCGAATTACTTGCTTATGGCTCATTGCTCACCGAAGGTTTCGACGTCAGGATTTCAGGACAGGATGTTGAACGCGGAACATTTTCGCACCGCCACGCAGTCGTTAAGGTTGAAGATTCTGAAGAAGAAGTGATCCTGCTCCAGCAGTTACCAAACGCCAAAGGAAAATTCAACATTTACAATTCACTGCTGTCCGAATACGGGGTAGTCGGATTTGATTACGGCTATGCACTCGCAAGTCCGAAAACACTGACAATCTGGGAAGCGCAATTCGGCGATTTCTCGAACGGTGCACAAATCATGATCGACCAGTACATCTCGGCTGCCGAAGATAAATGGAACAACCAGAACGGATTGGTGATGTTGCTTCCGCACGGATATGAAGGACAAGGTGCCGAGCACTCGTCTGCAAGAATGGAGCGCTACCTGCAAATGTGCGCAAACGAAAATATGTTTATTGCCGATTGTACCACACCTGCAAATTTCTATCATTTGCTGCGCCGACAAATGAAAACAACATACAGAAAGCCGCTTGTCGTGTTCACGCCAAAAAGCTTGCTTCGTCACCCGCTCGTAGTTTCGTCGGTTGATGAATTCGCGAACGGATCGTTCCACGAAGTGATCGATGATGTGGCAGTCGATAAGAAAAAAGTTAAATCGCTTGTGTTCTGCACCGGTAAATTCTATTATGATCTGCTTGCCGAACGCGAAGTTAACGGACGCGATGACGTTGCGTTCGTACGTATTGAACAGTTGTTTCCGTTGCCAATTGATCAACTGAAAGAGATAATCGCATCCTATCCAAACGCCGACGATTACGTTTGGGCACAGGAAGAGCCGCGAAACATGGGTGCTTACAGCTATATGCTTATGAATTTCAACGAAGTGAAGCTGCGGGTCGCATCGCTTAAAGCCTATAGTGCGCCTGCCGCCGGTAGTTACGCACGTTCCAAAAAACGTCATGCCGCAGCAATTGCGATGGTGTTCGATAAAAATTTGTTTAATTAATATTGGAAGCTGTTTCCTGCTTTCCGCTATATCTTTTTTGCGGTGTACTCCGACAAGCTCCATACAACGCAAAAAAGGATGCCGCTTCAATCAGGGCTAGGAGTTTTGTCGTAAATTTGAATTCATAGAATAAAACTAAATAAAATTACAGAAGATGATTTTAGAAATGAAAGTGCCTTCACCGGGCGAATCCATCACCGAAGTTGAAATCGCGACCTGGTTGGTAAAAGATGGCGATTATGTCGAGAAAGACCAGGCAATTGCCGAAGTGGATTCGGATAAAGCCACGCTTGAGTTGCCAGCCGAGGCAAGCGGAACAATTACGCTAAAAGCCGAAGAAGGTGAAGCGGTAAAAGTCGGACAGGTTGTTTGCCTGATCGATACCGAAGGTGCTAAATCAGGCGATGCTCCAGCAGCAGATACTGAGAAAAAAGAAGCGCCTGCGCAGGAAAAACCTAAAGCCGAAGAGAAAGAAGCCCCAAAAGCCGAACCTAAAAAAGAGGACGCTAAACCGGCAGCCGAAAAAACATATGCCACAGGAACACCTTCACCTGCAGCAAGGAAAATACTTGATGAAAAGAATATAGACGCTTCGTCAATTTCCGGGACAGGAAAAGGTGGCCGCATCACAAAAGACGATGCTGTAAATGCCACTCCATCGATGGGAACGCCAACAGGCGGGAACCGTGGTTCGGAGCGCACAAAACTGTCAATGCTTCGCCGCAAGGTTGCAGAACGCCTGGTTTCGGCAAAGAACGGAACTGCCATGCTTACGACTTTCAACGAGGTCAACATGACACCGATCAACCAGATCCGCAACGAATACAAAGACGCTTTCAAGGCGAAACACGGCGGTATCAGCCTTGGCTATATGTCGTTTTTCACCAAAGCGGTCACACGTGCGTTACAACTATATCCCGATGTGAACTCGATGATCGATGGTGATCACAAAATCTCCTATGATTTCTGCGATATTTCTGTCGCTGTTTCTGGTCCTAAAGGATTGATGGTTCCGGTTGTAAGAAATGCTGAAAACCTTACATTCCGCGGAATCGAAGCTGAGATAAAAAGACTTGCGATAAAAGCACGCGATGGCCAGATCACGGTCGACGATATGACCGGCGGAACGTTTACGATATCGAACGGCGGTGTTTTCGGAAGCATGCTTTCAACTCCAATCATCAACCCGCCGCAATCCGGAATTCTCGGGATGCACAACATCATTGAGCGCCCGATTGCTGTCAACGGTAAAGTTGAAATCCACCCAATGATGTATGTGGCACTGTCTTATGACCATAGAATCATCGACGGACGTGAGTCGGTTGGTTTCCTGGTTGCTGTAAAAGAAGGATTGGAAAACCCGGCAGAATTGCTGATGGACAACAATCCAAAGAAAGCGCTCGAATTGTAAAATTCATATCTTAAAAGAAAACCCCGTTTCAATGAGACGGGGTTTTTTTGTTTGCATCGCAATCAAAATTATGAGTCAAAATCAGCTTCGCCGGGTGTCCCGATCTCACTAAAACATGATGAATTATTTACCGGCAATGTACCAATTAAGTTCTTTGGTGTTTGCGGTGTTTTTAAACAAATTCGCGACGGTCTTGTAATTTGTAGGATCTACACATGCCGAGAATGCGAATTTGGCGAACTCCAATTTTGAAGGTTCAAGTTGAAAGGTATTGCAGACTTCAATTATCTGTGCTGAAGTCAGGCAGGATTTTCTGAAGATCAGTGAAGCCGAGTTGAATCGGGCTTTGTCGTCGTCAAACGTTTTTATTGAATTTACGATTTGTAAGAATTCGCCTTCGTTCATCGGTCCGCCATTCTTGCATCCGGTATCGTCGGTAAAATAGTTGGCTGAATTTTCAATGCTGAGAGCAGTTCCGATTCCATGAATGTCAACGCTGTCCTGGGCCGACGCTGACTGAGCTGCGAAAATAGTTAATGCAGCAAATGCAAATATAAGTTTCATATAAAAAGATTAGGGACTGCAAACATATCAAAAGTTCGCGACGATCTGATAAAATGCGTGTTAATTTTTACGACGTTACTATTTAAGGTACAGTAATTTACTCGGATAATCGATGATGCCGTGGCCCGCCAGAAGCACGTCGGCGCCAATAATTCCCTGAACCGGTTTTGCCTTGTGCTGCTCGAGTGCCATGTTAACATGCGAAAGATCGAAAACAACCAGATTGAACTCGTCGTATTTCCATCTTCCAATTTTAAGCAGATTCTTACGTGCGGTTTGTGTTATCATGTCAACCGCCCCGGCACCGGCTGCCTTTGTTTTTGAATTACGCGCCCGCAACTTGAAAAGCCCGACATTTTCAAAATCTACGCAACTGTTTGATGCACCGGTATCGAGAATGAAATTCCCCGCAATCCCGTTTATTGTCGCCTTTATCAGTAGGTGATTTGTTTTTGTAATCTTGAATTTGATTTTCTTGTAGTCGGACAGATCCAGAAGGTGCTCTTTCATGTAAATAAGATGAAATCAAAAATAGGGAATATCAGGGGCAATAGCAATTTCAATAGCAACAAGTTCATTTTTGATAATAATGGAAAGAGATATATAGGTTAGGAGCGCCTGCGTTAAGGATGGCAGTGAAAAGCCCGCAGCAAAGCGAGGACTTGAAACGTACAGCCTGCCCCGGAAAAGACGAGGCGACAGCAGCGGATTTTACGGGAAACGCCCAAAGTTATTAAATACCGGGCAGTTGCAGTCGCAGTTTGCAGTGGCAAAAGATTCGTATTTTTGCAGCATGATTATAACCGACACGCATTCGCATATCTATAGTGAAGAATTTGACCACGACCGCGACGAAATGATGCAACGCGCTTTCGATGCCGGGGTGCGGCGGATTTTTGTTCCTTCAATCGATTCAAGTTATACCTCCGGAATGTATGCGCTCGAAAAAAAATATCCCGAAAACGTTTTTCTGATGATAGGGCTGCATCCAACCTACGTCAAGGAAAATTATGAAGACGAGCTGAGATTCGTTGAAACGCAGCTGGAACGCCGAAAGTTTGTCGCGATTGGCGAAATCGGCATCGATCTGTATTGGGACAAATCGACGCTTCCAATCCAACAGATCGCATTTCGCCGACAGATAAAGCTTGCCAAGAAATACAAACTTCCAATCAACATTCATTGCCGCGACGCATTTGACGAAATCTTTGAAATTCTTGAGCAAGAGAAATCGCCCGAATTATTCGGCATTTTTCACTGCTTCACCGGAACCTACGAGCAGGCACGGCACGCGATTTCGCTGAACATGAAGTTGGGAATTGGCGGAGTTGTCACGTTTAAAAACGGAAAGATTGACCAGTTTCTGAACCAAATCGATCTGCAACATATTGTTCTTGAAACCGATTCTCCGTATTTGGCGCCGGTACCGTACAGAGGCAAACGCAATGAGACATCGTATGTGGTTAAGGTGGTCGATAAACTGGCGGAACTGTACCAAATTCCGGCCCTTGAAATTGCGCGGATCACAACTGAAAATTCGCGTTCGGTTTTTGGCATTTAGCCGCTGATCGTCTTATTTTACAATAAAATTTCGTTCTTTTGCAGATTCTTAAATATATTGCCAATGTCGAAGTTTGATAGTATTCGTCCGTTTTATGATTCCGAAGTCAATGAGGGGATTTGTTCGGTGATTAACCACCCCATGATGAAGGCGCTGATGAATTTTACATTTCCCGAAACCGACGATCAGGTTTGGAAGGAACAGCTTTTAAAGACGCATTCGATACGCGATTTTCAAGGTAATTTTATATATACATCGGTGCAGAAAGTCCTTGAGCGAAGTTCTGAAGGACTGTCGACTTCGGGTTTTGAGAAACTGGATCGGAATACTGCTTATCTTTTCATATCCAACCATCGTGACATAATTCTCGACACTTCTTTATTGAATTCGGCGTTGTTTGATCACGGGCAAATCATGACCGCATCGGCAATTGGCGATAATCTTGTCAAAAAGTCTTTTCTTTATACATTGTCGAAACTCAACCGGAATTTCCTGGTACAGCGCGGGCTGCCGCCAAGGGAATTGTTGCAGAGCTCAAAATTGCTTTCCGAATATATCGGCCAACTTTTACTCAGGGAAAACCGGTCGGTGTGGATCGCGCAGCGTGAAGGCCGAACAAAGGACGGGAATGATGCAACACATCAGGGTGTTTTGAAAATGCTTGCGATGGGCGCCGACGGAATCGATGCGATGCAGTATTTCAAAAACCTGAAGATTGTCCCGGTTTCGATATCGTATGAATATGATCCGACCGATGCATTGAAAATGCCGCAATTGATGGCCGAGGCAAATCAGGAAACCTATATTAAGGAAAAAAACGAAGATTTTGTTACGTTGCTCAGCGGAATAATGGGACAGAAGAAGCGCATCCATATTCACGTGGGCGATGTTTTGGACAAGGAACTCGATGCGATCGCGTCACAAACCGACAATGGCAACAAACGCATTCAGGCATTGGCGCAGGTCATTGATGATTCAATATTGAGCTCGTATAAATTATGGCCCACGAATTACATTGCATACGATTTGCTTTACAATACGACGAAGTACGCCAACAAATACACCGACGACGAAAAGTCGTTGTTTGAGCGCCGACTTGAAATCAGAATTGACGAAAACAATCCCGTCGCGCTTCAAGGGTTTTTGGCGATGTATGCGAATCCGGTCGTAAATAAACTTAAATATGCCGACGCCGTCTAAAGCCAAAATTTTATTGATTTATACCGGTGGTACCATCGGCATGGTGAAGAATTTTGAAACCGGTGCGTTAAAAGCCTTCAATTTCGACAAGCTGCTTGAAAATATACCGGAGTTGCACCAGCTTGACTGCACGATCGAAACCACATCATTTGAAACTCCCATCGATTCCTCGAATATGAATCGGCGGTCGTGGGTAAAAATTGCTGATACCATTGAGGAAAACTACCAAAAATTCGACGGATTCGTCATATTGCATGGCTCCGATACAATGTCGTACTCGGCATCTGCATTGAGTTTTATGCTTGAAAATCTCGGCAAGCCGGTCATTTTCACAGGTTCGCAATTGCCCATTGGAGATTTGAGAACCGATGCAAAGGAAAACCTGATAACTGCCATTCAGATAGCATCGTTACAATATAAAAAGAGGCCGGCGATTGCCGAAGTTTGTCTTTACTTCGAATACAAATTGTACCGTGGAAACCGGACCACAAAGATCAATGCTGAGC
This sequence comes from Bacteroidota bacterium, assembly GCA_023427845.1. Classification (GTDB taxonomy): domain Bacteria; phylum Bacteroidota; class Bacteroidia; order Flavobacteriales; family Flavobacteriaceae; genus Flavobacterium. Next base: position 9,755 of record JAEYZX010000159.1, on the reverse strand, counting down.
ATTTTAATGCCTTCACATCGCCAAACTATAATGCGCTGGCCGAATCGGGTGTTCATCTCAGAATTAATGACGAACTGCTGCTGCCTAAACCCACAAAGAAACTCATTGTGCACCGCGAACTTGATGACAATGTCGTAATTGTCAAAATGTTTCCCGGAATCAATGAAAATGTGCTCCGTTCCATTTTTGCGATACCGAATCTGAAAGGGGTGATCCTTGAAACTTATGGAGCCGGAAATGCCCCAACCGATGATTGGTTCCTGTCAACTTTAAAAGCTGCGATCAAATCGGGCATCCACATTGTGAATGTCACGCAATGCGCCGGTGGAAGTGTAAGCATGGGCGATTATGAAACCAGTACGATGCTTAAGAAAATCGGTGTAATCTCGGGAAAAGACATGACAACCGAAGCGGCCATCACTAAACTTATGTACCTGCTCGGCGAACAGGTTGCTCCATCGGTGTTCAAGACTATTTTTGAGACATCGATCCGGGGCGAATTATCATAGGTTTTCGAACAAAATCCACTATTTTTTTGTTTCTTTGCACCGCTCTAGAGAGGTGGCCGAGTGGTCGAAGGCGCACGCCTGGAAAGTGTGTATACTCCACAAGGGTATCGTGGGTTCGAATCCCATCCTCTCTGCAAAGAATATAATGCTCCCGGAGGGAGCATTTTTCATTTCAGGGCGTGGCAAAACGCCAGTTTTGTCTAAGCCCTGAAATGAAAAATGCTATGGCGCAGCGCGCCGGCATTAAATTCTTTGATCGATCCCCTTTCGTGGATCACCGGAGGTAATCCCGTGGCAAAACGCCAGTTTTGTCTAAGGCCTGAAATGAAAAATGCTGTGTCGCAGCGCGCCGGCATTAAAATTCTTGAAATCCTATTAACCAGAGGTACGGATACACTAAACATTCCGGGCATATCGAGCATTCGTAATGCGTCATATGATATTTTAGAGGTGTTCCCGTCATGCGGCCCCCGCGTTAGGGATTACCTTCGGTCAGTTCGCTTCTCTCGTGTGAGGCCGGCACCGCGTGCAGCCGATAGCCCGCCCGAAGGGAACGCCCAAGAATTCACACAATTTCAAAAAAAAAGCCCCCGAAGGAGCATTTCATTAATAATTTCGCATCTTGCTGAAAGTGGTATTCAGCACCTTTTTCATTTTGTCGAGCGCACCATTAACTGATTTCTCGATTGTATCCGAATGGTTCACGACTGCCAACGGTGGTTTTCCGGCCATGTGGGCTTCGATTGTACATCGTTTATCGTCGGTTCCAAACTTGCCATTGTTCTCATCTCCTAAATAAACATCAACTCTCGTAATATTGTCTTCAAAACGTTTCAGCGCTTCATCAACTACGTTTGTGAAATACGTTTCCATTCTCTCGTGGCCGTCCAAAGTATTGTCGGTATGAATCTTTATCATCATAATAATTGTATTTAGGTTGTCTCACAAATTTATTAATCGTAGCGGTAAATAATGACCTAATTAGTAAAAGATTATGAATTAAAAAACATCTTTTGAAACCTGATTTTCCGGCGCCTTAATTGGATGCATTTTTAGCCTGCCGCCGCACAAATTTTTGTAATTTTAAACCTAAAATTCAACAAGATGAAATTCCTTCGAAATGCATTTTTTTTACTTCTGACATTTAACGTCGGTGCACAGCAAGCCGAGATTCCCGATTTTGATGCGGTCGATTCGCTCTATCGCGAGGACCAGTTCTATATATCATTTACCTACAACATTTTGAGTGGCGAAAATCACGGAATATCACAGAATAAATTTTCGGCTGGTCTGGGAATCGGATTTTTGCGCGATATGCCCATTAATAAGGATCGGACAATTGCAATTGCGGCCGGCTTTGGGTATTCTTTGCAGAATTACAATCAAAATTTAATGATTTCGGAAGCTGCCGGTGAACCGCAATATAATTTGATCGAGGCGGGATCAGGTTATGACAAGAATAAATTGTCGCTTCATTTTGTAGAACTTCCGATCGAATTCCGCTGGCGGACATCAACGCCCGAAAGCCACAAGTTTTGGAGAATTTATACGGGTGTTAAATTCAGTTATCTGTTTTACGACCGATCGCGATTTGTAGGCAATGAAGGCGAATATATCGTAACCGGAAACAACGACCTGAATTCCTTTCGTTATGGCGTTTACCTTGCCACGGGATACAACACATGGAACTTCAATGTTTACTACGGACTGAACCCGATATTCAAATCGGCTGAATTGAACGGCGAGTCGATCGACCTTCGCACGCTGAACCTGGGTTTGATGTTCTATATTTTATAGCCAAAAGTACCAGAGCACGAATTGTGGGCCTGCGCCCGAGAAAAATCCGATAATCAGTTCATCAACCGTATGCGCTTTCATCTTCAGCCGCGATGCCGCGATTACTCCGTTGAGCAGCACCAAAAAGGCAATCGTGTTTATCGCATTGATGTGGTTGTGGAGGCTTAATCCGATTACGAAAACCGTCAGCGCGCTGATTCCGATCATATGAAGGCTCGCGCGGATTTTCGAAAGTGAAAGCAGCAATGCGGCCAACGTACTTGCAAGCGCACCCAGAAAAAAGAAATAAAGTTCAAATACCTGATCGATGTCTAGGCTGTTGCTCAGTAGAATGTAGATCAGGATTGCCTGGACAAGAAGTGGGATTTTTCGCTGCGATAGTTCGGCCAGCATAATGGTATCGACCTTGCCCAACATTCGAAGCAGGTAAAAAAAACAGATCGGTATCAACACTAATATTATTGTTACCTGAATCCCGATCAGGAACATTTGCTGTTTGCTGAAGAAGTTGGCGCCCAGCATAAAGTAAAACAGCACGGCAAACACCGGAATGAAAATCGGATGAAAAAGATATGAAAAAAAGGGGAGTGTTTTTTTCAAATGAACCGAATTAAATCTTTTTCCGCATCCGCGCAACAGGAATGTCGAGCTGTTCGCGATATTTCGCAATCGTACGTCGTGCGATCGGATAACCTTTTTCCTTCAGGATTTCAGCAAGCTGATCGTCGGGTAATGGTTTTCGTTTATCCTCTTCCTCGATAACGTTCTGCAAAATCTTTTTGATTTCGAGCGTCGACACTTCTTCACCCTGATCGTTTGTCATCGATTCGGAGAAAAATTCCTTGATCAGTTTCGTGCCGTACGGTGTTTCAACATATTTACTGTTTGCGACCCGCGAAATGGTCGAAATGTCAAGTCCGACCAAATCGGCAATGTCTTTCAGTATCATCGGCTTGAGCTTGGTTTCGTCGCCATCAAGAAAATATTCCTGCTGATAATGCATGATTGCGTTCATTGTCACATACAGCGTTTCCTGCCGCTGCCTGATCGCGTCGATAAACCATTTGGCCGAATCGAGTTTCTGCTTGATGAACTGCACCGCTTCTTTTTGCTGCGTCGATTTGTCTTTCGAAACTTTGTACGTCTGCATCATTTCCTGATAATCTTTCGACACGTGAAGTGATGGCGCATTACGCCCATTGAGAGTTAGTTCAAGTTCGCCGTCGACAATACGGATCGTAAAATCGGGAACGACATGCTCAATCATTTTGTTGCTTCCCGTAAAAGAGTTGCCGGGCTTAGGGTTCAGCTTCTCAATTTCGGAAATCGCGTTCTTGAGCTGGTCGAGCGATACATTGTATTTCTGTTGGAGCTTGTCGTAATGTTTTTTGGTAAAAGCGTCGAATTGATTTTCGATGATATCGGTCGCAAGCGCAACAGATTCAGTTGGCGTTTTATGTTTGAGCTGCAGCAACAGGCATTCCTGCAGATCGCGTGCTCCAACACCCGAAGGTTCGAGTTCGTGGATCACGTTCAGTATGCGTTCGACGGTTTTTTCATCGGTATAGATTCCCTGCGTAAACGCCATGTCGTCAACAATATCGGGAATGCTTCGGCGGATGTATCCCATGTCGTCGATGCTTCCCACAAGAAATTCGGCGATCTCACGATCGCTGTCAGACAACATAAACGTATTGAGCTGGTTGATCAAATCCTGGTGAAAACTCACCGGCGAGGCCAATGGCGATTCGCGTTGTTCGTCGTCGTCGCTATAATTGTTGGCCTGAAGCTTGTATTCGGGAACTTCGTCATTGCTGAGGTATTCGTCTATATTGAGATCCTCGGTATCGATGCGATCGTCTTCCGAATCATCGTAATCGTCGAATTCTTCGTTCTCAAACTCGTCTTTTTCATATTCATCATCGTCTTCTTTTCCGGCTTCAAGCGCCGGATTTTCATTCATTTCCTCTTTTAGCCGCTGTTCAAAAGCTTGCGTTGGCAGTTGGATCAGCTTCATCAGTTGGATCTGCTGAGGCGATAATTTCTGTGATAATTTTAGGTTAAGATACTGCTTTAACATACGATTAGCCGCTGATGGGCATTGGTTAGACTTCTGAACGAAGATACGAAATAAGTAAATTTTTTACGAGGCCGATGTAGCGATTTATGGGTTTTTTAGGAATTGGAGGTAGGAGGGAAGAGGGATGAGGGATGAGGGATAAGGCATAAGGGATTAGGAGTTAGAAGATAGGAATTAGGCATAAGGCATAAGATCTAAACGCGGGTTGACGACTTTATTAATAAAGACCAAAATGTGAACAGGTTTATTACCTGGCATTTTGTAGTCTTTTATTCCGACGTCTGACCTTTACCCTGCGCCTTATCCTTTATCCCTCATCCCTCTTCCCTCGTCCCTAATCCCTTATGCCTATTCCCTTATGCCTCCCTTATGCCTATCTTCCCTTCCCTTATGCCTTATCCCTTACATCAAAACTCCGCGTTCATAGGTGTTCTGGGGAACGGGATTACATCGCGTATGTTCGACATTCCGGTCACGAACAGCACCAGCCTTTCGAATCCGAGTCCGAAGCCCGAATGCACGGCGCTTCCAAACCGGCGCGTATCAAGGTACCACCACAATTCTTCTTCGTCTATGCCAATTGTCCTCATCTTTTCGATAAGCACATCGTAACGCTCTTCACGCTGCGATCCGCCAACGATTTCGCCGATTCCCGGAAACAAAATGTCCATTGCGGCAACGGTTTTCTCATCCTCGTTCATACGCATATAGAACGATTTGATGTTGGCCGGATAATCGTAAACAATCACGGGCGATTTAAAGTGTTTCTCGACCAAAAACCGTTCGTGTTCGCTTTGCAGGTCGGCGCCCCATTCTTCGATCGGGAATTGAAATTTCTTCTTTTTGTTTGGCGTCGAATTCTTAAGAATGTCGATTGCCTCGGTATATGAAACGCGTTTGAAGTTGTTCTCCAAAACGAAATTCAACTTTTCAAGAAGCGGCATTTCGCTGCGCTCGGCCTGAGGCTTCGATTTTTCTTCGTCAAGCAAACGGCTTTCGAGGAATTTCAGATCGTCGCCACATTTTTCCATTGCGTATTTGATCACATATTGGATAAAATCTTCGGCAAGATCCATGTTATCGTGCAGGTCGGCAAACGCCACTTCAGGCTCGATCATCCAGAATTCGGCCAGGTGGCGCGAGGTATTCGAGTTCTCGGCGCGGAATGTTGGTCCGAATGTGTAAATCTGACCCAAAGCCATTGCGAAAGTTTCACCTTCCAGCTGGCCTGAAACCGTCAGGTTTGTATGTTTCCCGAAAAAATCCTCTTTGTAATTGATTTCTCCGGTTTCGGTTTTTGGCAGTTTGTCGAGCGGAAGTGAGGTTACCTGGAACATTTCGCCAGCGCCTTCGGCATCGGCACCGGTAATGATCGGCGTGTTCACATAAACAAAACCTTTGTCCTGAAAATATTTGTGTACCGCATACGACAAAACTGACCGCACGCGCATAATCGCTCCAAAAGCATTCGTGCGTACACGCAAATGCGCATTTTCCCGTAAAAATTCAAGCGAGTGCTTTTTAGGCTGCATCGGATATTTCTCGGCATCCGAATCGCCAAGGATTTCAAGTTTTGTCACTTGAATCTCGTATTTCTGCCCGGCGCCTTTGCTTTCCACCAGATCGCCCGTCACGGCAATCGCAGCCCCGGTCGTGATGCGTTTAAGAGTTTCCTCGGGTGTGTTTTCGAAATCGACGACGCACTGTATATTATTGATAGTCGACCCGTCGTTCAACGCGATGAACTGGTTGTTCCTAAAGGTGCGCACCCATCCTTTTGCTGTAACTTCATGAAGCGTTTTGGTGCTCTCGAGCAGGTCTTTGACTTTCGTATGTTTCATTTTTGGATTGTTAGACTATTAGATTTTAGACTGTTGGACTGTTAGACATTAGACTGTTAGACTGTTAGACATTAGACTGTTAGACTGTTGAACACTAGGCAGTTCATTAAAGACTAACGTCGGTGCAAATATAGCAGATTGTTCGCTAATGTCATTCCGATCTAAAGACGAATCAGGAGCTGTTTCCCGCTATCCGCTGCAATCTTTGTTGCTCGGTCGCTGCTGTCCGCGCTCCCTCGCAACAAAGGATTTACGCTTCTATCGGGGCTAGGGATGCCGCCTTGCCATTGTCGTTTTCGACGATAGTAGCGACCTCGATTGCCGGTAGGGATTCCCGCTTCCCCGCAATTATAACTTTGTTTTCGGCAAATTGTCGATTTCCTCATCACTATGTTCAATGATATCAATCATCGGTTCGGGCAATTCCTGTTTGTTGGCGAGTGTTTTATTTAGCGTCAGCACCAATGCAGGAAGCAGCATCAAATTCGACAGCATTCCAAAAAACAGCGTGATCGATACGAGTCCGCCAAGGGCTATCGTTCCGCCAAAACTGCTTAGCATAAACACCGAAAACCCGAAAAACAGCACAATCGACGTATAGAACATGCTGAGTCCGGCATCGGTAAAGGTTGCATAAACCGACGTCTTGATTTTCCAATTGTTCTTTTTGAGTTCTTCACGGTATTGTGCCAAAAACCGTATCGTATCGTCGACCGACAAACCAAATGCAATCCCGAAAACCAAAATCGTCGATGGCTTCAGCGGAATGTCGAGATAACCCATCAATCCGGCCGTGAGCAATAATGGCAATAAATTCGGGATCAGGGAAACCAGCACCATTTTTATCGATCGGAACATAAACGCTACGAGGCAAGAAGTAAGGAAAATCGCAAAAAGCAGTGAGCTCAGCAGGTTGTCGAGCAAATATGTCGTGCCTTTTTGAAAAACGACGGTTTTTCCCGTCACGGTCACATCATAACGGTCGGGCGGAAAAAGTTTATCGGCTTCCTTTTTTATTTCGGCTTCTATTGCTTCCATCCGGTCGCCGTTTTCATCGCGCATGAATGTCGTGATGCGTGCAAATTGCCCGGTCGAATCGACATAGCTTTTCATCAGGTTTTCGTCGTTTTGATTTGCTGTGTTCCGTGCATACGACATAATGAAATTCTGTTCCTGCGCCGTTGGAAGCTCGTAATACTCGGGATTTCCGTTGTAATATGCCTGCTTTGAATATTTCACAAGGCTTACAACCGAAACGGGTTTTGACAGTTCCGGAATTTCTTCTATCGCCTGTTCAAGATCGTCCATGCGTTTCAATGTCGACATCTTCATCACGCCTTTTTTGCGTTTTGTGTCGATCATGATTTCAAGTGGCATTACCCCATCGAATTCTTTTTCAAAAAACACAATATCTTCGAAAAAGTCGGTTTTTTTAGGCATGTCTTCAATCAGGCTTCCCGAAATCCGCATCTGGTAAATTCCGATTATCGAAAAAACAAGCAGTGAGACCGCGCCAACATAAATTGAAAATCTATTGTTCTTGATCCTGAACAATATCCAGTTCATGAATCGATTAACCGAACCACGGCTCAAATGTTTGATATGGCGTTCCTTTGGTGCCGGAATGTAACTGTGGAAAACCGGAATTACAATAAGGCATAGAAAAAACAGCGCCATGATGTTGATTGAGGTCACAACGCCGAATTCGATCAGCAAGTCATTGTTCGATGCTACAAACGTCGCAAAACCGATCGCCGTAGTAAGGTTCGTCATCAAAGTCGCCATCCCGATTTTGGTCGTCACACGCTGCAGTGCCTTGACCTTATTGCCTTGAACTTTGTACTCCTGATGGTATTTATTGGTCAGGAAAATGCAGTTCGGAATTCCAATGACGATGATAAGCGACGGAACCAACGCGGTCAGTATCGTGATTTCGTAACCCATCAGCCCGAGTACGCCAAACGACCACATCACGCCGATGACAACAATTACAATCGAAATGAATGTGGCACGGAAACTCCTGAAAAAGAAGAAAAACAACAATGAGGTTACAAGCAATGAGGCACCGATGAATATTCCGATTTCGCCCTTGATCGTTTCGGTATTCATCGTACGGATATACGGCATTCCCGATACGCGAAGATCGATTTTCGTCTCTTTTTCAAATTCGGCCACCGCCGGAATCAGTTTTTCGAGCACGAAATCTTTTCTTGCCGGAGTGTTTACGATTTCCTTGTCGAGATAAACCGCAGACCGGATGCTTCCCGATTCCTTATTGAACAGCAGTCCTTCATAAAACGGCAGGTCGGTGAAAAGTTGTTGTCGTACGGTGTCGAGATATTGCTTGTTGGCAATCTGTTTTTCATCAACAAAAGGGACAAGTTCGAAAATCTGCAGCGAATCATTTTTTTGAAGTTTTTTAAGATCGCCAACCGATAGCACAAGATCCACTTCGGGATTATCCTTAAGCCGCGACATCATTTTGTTCCATGACGCATAGGCGCGCGGATTAAAAATAGCGTCGTCTTTAACGCCTATAATTACTAAGTTTCCTTCTTCGCCAAATTTTTCAAGAAATGCCTTATAGTGGACATTTGCAATATTATCGTCGGGAAGTAAGTTCGCTTCGGTGTAAGTGAAATTTATGTTTTTCCATTGCATCGACAAAAAGATTGTCACCAGCAATACCATCGACAACATCAAAATCCTGTTTCTGAGCACGACTCTGGCGATAAGTTCCCAAAATCCCAGACTAAACCACTTGATCATTCTTCATTTTTAAGGGCGCAAAGGTAGTAAAACAAATGCGAAAGGCTAGTTAGCCATGCAATATCTGATGGCGGCAAAAGTGGATTTTAACATTATTATTTAACGCATCAAACCGTAATTGTACATTACCATTAATTTATATATTTGATACGCTATTTGAGGTTTTTCGCACAGATAGTTTTTCGATGAAAAAGCTAAGGAACCCACTGTTTTACATTGTCACGATTGCGGGATTTTCAACTATAATGTTGTGGATTCTCACTCGCGGAAAAACCCTTGAAAATGGCAGGTCGGTCATCTCGCCCCAAACACGCGGCGACCAATGGAACGATTTCCAAAATTCGATACTCCACAATTTTACCGATTCGCTCGCAATCCTGCTCTTGCAGATTGTGACGATTATTTTTGTGGCGCGCGTTTTCGGATGGTTTTTTCGCAAAATCGGCCAGCAATCGGTTGTTGGGGAAATGGTAGCCGGAATCGTACTTGGCCCGTCTTTGCTCGGACTTTATTTCCCGGAGTTCTCAGGCATGCTGTTTCCGCTTGAATCGCTTGGGAATTTGCAGTTGCTGAGTCAAATCGGACTCATCTTTTTCATGTTCGTGATCGGAATGGAACTCGATCTTAAAGCGTTGCAGAACAAAGCAAATGATGCTGTCGTGATTAGTCATGCGAGTATCATGTTTCCGTTCACGCTCGGAATCGGGCTCGCGTATTTTATGTATGAGGAGTTGGCGCCAACCGGTGTTGAATTCGCCT
>JAEYZX010000135.1 GCA_023427845.1 Bacteroidota bacterium | reverse complement strand
TCGGCGATTCCAAAATCGACAAGACTCCGGCTATGATTTCTAAATTCGGTGAGTTCGTGAATTCGCTAAGCGGAAAATACATTACGGCCGAAGATGTGGGTACCACTACTGCCGATATGGATTTGATCCGCGATGTCACCCCACACGTAACAGGTATTTCACAATCCCGCGGAGGATCGGGCAACCCATCGCCTGTGACGGCCTATGGCGTTTACATGGGAATGAAAGCAGCTGCAAAGTATAAATTCGGAACCGATAATCTTGCAGGCAAAAAAATATTGGTACAGGGAATCGGCCATGTTGGCGAAACTTTGGTTGATTATCTTGCAAAAGAAGGTGCTGTCGTATTTATTACCGACATCAACGAAGCACGTGTTCAGGAAGTTTCAGCAAAATACGGAGCGCAGATTTTTGCCGGTGCCGACGTATATTCAGCCGATGTCGATATCTATGCGCCATGTGCGTTAGGTGCTACGGTCAATGATGAAACAATCAACCGCATTCAGGCAAAAGTAATTGCCGGTGCCGCAAACAATCAATTGGCAAACGAACAGATTCACGGTCAGATTTTGAAAGACAAAGGCATTTTGTATGCTCCCGACTTTTTGATCAATGCCGGTGGAATCATTAATGTTTATGCCGAGATCGTAGGTTACGACAGCGCCGAAGCAATGCGCCGTACCGAAAACATCTACAACACCACGCTTGAGATTCTGACTTTTGCCGATTCAAATAATTTGACCACCTATCAGGCTGCATTGTCAATTGCCGAAAAGCGTATAGAAGACAGGAAAAAAGAGAACGCCAAATAAGAAGCGTGTCGACATTAATTATTATTTTTGCGGAGCGAAAGGTTTTCTTTCGCTCCTTTAATTTTAAAAAGTTCTTACAAGGTGTTAAATAGAAGACATATCCGGATCAAAGTCATGCAATCCATTTATGCGATGCATCAGAATGGATCCGATAGTTTGGAAAAGAATGAAAAATTTCTGCTTCACAGCATCGACAATATACAGGATCTCTATCTGATAATGTTGTCGTCGCTGATCGAAATCAGAAAAAGCGAAGCCGAATTCATCGAAAAATCAAAACGGAAACACCTTTCGACCGCCGAAGAACGAAATCCCAACCTGAAGTTTGTCAACAATGCGATTCTGAATATGCTCGAGGAGAACAACTCGCTGAGCATAGAATTGGAAAATCGCAAGATCAACAACTGGAAGCAAAACGACGATTATATTCTGCTTCTGCTGAAGGACGTGAAAAAAAGTCCGCTGTACGAGCAGTACATGTCCGATCGGGTGAATAATTTCGAGCAGGACAGGCAGTTCATCATCGATATTTTCATGGAAGTGATCGCGCCGAATGAAAAATTGTATGATTATCTTGAAGACAATAAATTGACCTGGGTCGATGATATTCCGCTTGTAAACACTCAAATCATCAAGCAATTGCGCGCAATCGAACCCGGTAACGATAATTTCAGGGTTCCGAAGTTATACAAGGACACCGAAGACCGCGAGTTTGTTACCAATCTTTTTCGGAAGACAGTGCTCAATGAGTCTGAACTTGCAAAAGAATACATCGACAAGACACCGAATTGGGACACCGAACGAATTGCCGAAATTGACACGATCATCCTTAAAATGGCGATTTGCGAATTTCAGAAATTCCCTTCTATCCCGGTCAAAGTCACAATTAATGAATATCTCGAAATCGCAAAGGAATATTCAACCCCAAAGAGCAGCATATTCATAAACGGTATTTTGGATAACCTTGTCAAAGAATTTGGAGCAAATAAAAAATTGAACAAAACCGGAAGAGGTTTAATGTAAATCAATAATTATGAAAAGAAGAATTGCCGTTTTACTAGCGGTTGCATCACTCACAATCACCGCATCTTGTAAAAAAGGGGAAATAGCGCCCGCCGCGGTGACTACGCCCGGTTCCGAACTTATAAAAAATGAATCAACAAAACGCGCCGCGCCACACGATGGAAAGTATCCGGAAATGACATTTAGTCAAACCGAACATGATTTCGGTACCATCACAATGGGCGATAAGGTCGATTATACCTTTACATTTGAAAATACAGGCGAAGCCGATTTGATCATTTCTGATGCCAAAGGTTCTTGCGGTTGCACGGTTCCCGAGTTTCCCAAAGATCCGATCAAGCCGGGGCAAAAAGCTGAAATGAAAGTTTCATTCAGTTCGGCGGGAAGACGCGGAATGCAGAGCAAAACCGTAACCATCCATACCAATACACAGGCAGGTGTCGAAAAACTGATGATCAAAGCCAATGTTAACGATCCATCTGCAAATTAATAACTAACAAACAAAAACAAAATCATGGAACAATTCCAATCATTATTGCCGTTTCTTTTAATGTTCGCCGTTATCTATTTCTTTATGATACTTCCGCAGCAGAAAAGGATGAAAAAAGAAAAAGCATTTGAAGCCGCACTTAAACCGGGCGACCGTATCATCACCAAAAGCGGCATTCACGGCCGTGTAGCGGAAGTAGCCGAAACGACTGTCGTGATCGAGACAATGTCGGGAAAACTTAAAATGGAACGCTCTGCGATTTCAATGGAAATGAGCGCCAAGCTGAATCCTACGATCGAAGCGAAGAAATAGCATTACACTACCTCTAAATTAAGAAAGGCCACGAATTACACAACTTCACGCATCGCCGTGGTGAGTTTGTAGTTCGTGGCCTCTCATTTGCAGGACATTCCGAAAATGCGTGCAATTCCTGGCTCTTTTAAACTTATTTAATCTTCGTGGAAAAGTCGGTCGTAGCCGTAAGTTCTGCAATCCGCACGATTACTTCAACCGCTTTTTGCATGCTTTCCACCGGAACGTATTCGTACTTACCATGGAAGTTGTGTCCGCCTGCAAAAATGTTCGGGCACGGAAGTCCCATGTACGATAACCTTGAACCATCGGTACCGCCGCGAATCGGTTTGATGATCGGCTGGATTCCCAAATCGCGCATCGCATGTTCGGCCAGATCCACGATGTACATTACCGGTTCGACTTTTTCTCGCATATTGTAATACTGATCCCTGACTTCGGCAATCACAATGTCCTCGCCAAATTGCTTTGCAAATTTTTTGTTGAGTTTTTCGGTGATTTTAGCGATTAACTTTTTACGTTTTTCAAATTTCTGCCGGTCGTGATCGCGGATGATCAGTTCCACCACAGTTTCCTCGATCGACCCCGAAATTTTTGTCACGTGGAAAAACCCTTCGTAATCCTGGGTTTCCTGCGGTATTTCGTTTTTTGGAAGTTTTTTGATGAACTGATGCGCAATCATCATCGAATTGATCATTTTTCCTTTTGCATACCCGGGATGGACGCTTTTCCCCCTGAAAGTGATTTTCGCTCCGGCCGCATTGAAATTCTCATATTCGAGTTCGCCAATCTGGCTTCCGTCCATCGTATAGGCCCACTGCGCGCCAAATTTTTCAACGTCGAAAAAGTCGGCACCGCGCCCAATTTCCTCGTCGGGCGTAAACCCAACGCGTATCTTGCCGTGCTTGATTTGAGGGTTTTTTTTCAGGTATTCCATTGCCGTCACGATTTCGGTCAGCCCCGCCTTGTCATCTGCGCCAAGAAGCGTTGTTCCATCGGTAGTGATCAGCGTTTGACCTTTATACTGAAGCAAATCCTCGAAATAGGAAGGCGATAAAACGATATTCTTTTCGGCATTCAATACGATGTCTTTCCCGTCATAATTGGGGATGATTTGCGGTTTTACGTTCGCACCGCTAAAATCGGGCGACGTATCGTAATGCGACACGAATCCGATAACCGGCACTTCATAATCAACGTTCGATGGCAATGTTCCCATTACATAGCCTTTTTCATCGATTGTGACTTCGGTAAGTCCGATTTTATTCAATTCTTCGGCAAGAAGGTTCGCCAAAACCAATTGTTTTTTGGTGCTGGGCGTTGTTGGTGATGACGCATCCGACTCAGTATCAATGGTTACGTAGCTCAGAAAACGGTCTATGATGTTTTGCATGTGATTTTTATTTTCCCAAAGGTACAAATTCGACCGATTTTACCTTGTTTTTTCGAACGCTGTTTTTGCATCGCCTATTCTCGTTTTGGAGCTCGGATCCTGCTGTCCGCTGTATCTTTTTCCTGTTGGGCGATTGGTTTGAACCATCGCCCAACAGGAAAAAGGATGCCGCTTCCATCAGGGCTAGGGCAGGCGTTTCCATTTTTTATTTATATTCACAAAATTAACAACCGAAATCCATGAAAAAACTGTTTTTTAATTCACTGGGAATGATGCTGTTGGTGCTGTTTCTTATAAACGTCGCCAATCTTTTGGTCGAAATCGCGATGGTAAAGGACTTCGAAACCTGGAGCCTGTCATTCAAGCATGGTTACTTCATCTTGAACGGCGATCAGGTCGGATTCAATATCTTCGGGAACATTGCCGCGCTTGCGATTCTCATTTTTGCAGTGATGATGTATCGTTCCGGAACCGAAAAACGCTTGTCTGCCCAATAGCAAATGCAATAATCAAAGCCTAAAGGGCTAAATGTTTGCGTGTCTATAAAGTCTGAACTACTTTTGTAGTACAACTACACGACATGTACAAACTGCTGCTTCGGCCATTATTATTCCTGTTCGACCCTGAAGAGGTTCACCATTTTACGTTTTCGCTGATTCGGTTTCTTTCGAAAATTCCGGGTTTTAATGCACTGTTCCGATCGCTTTATGTCGTAGGCGACAAACGACTTGAAACCGAGGTATTCGGACTCAAATTCAAAAATCCGGTCGGACTCGCCGCTGGCTTCGACAAAGATGCACGGCTTTACAATGAACTTTCGAATTTTGGCTTCGGATTCATTGAAATTGGAACGTTGACACCGATGGCCCAGGACGGAAATCCTAAGAAGCGTTTGTTCCGATTAAAGGAAGATGCCGCTATCGTCAACCGAATGGGTTTCAACAATGGCGGTGTCGCTGCGGCAGTCGAACGCCTTCGCAAAAACAAAGGCGTACTCATTGGCGGAAATATCGGCAAGAATAAAATCACAAGTAATGAAGATGCTGTTTCGGATTACGAAATTTGTTTTGACGCATTATTCGATCATGTCGATTATTTTGTAGTCAATGTAAGCTCGCCAAATACACCGAATCTTCGTGCATTGCAGGACAAAGAGCCGTTAACGCAATTACTTCAAACACTTCAGGATAAAAACGCGGCAAAAGAAAAACAGAAACCGATCCTTTTAAAAATCGCACCCGACCTTACCAACGACCAGCTTCTCGATATTATCGAAATCGTCAATCAAACCAAAATCGCCGGTGTGATTGCGACAAACACAACCATTTCGCGCGAGGGGTTACAATCCGAAAACAAAAAGGAAATGGGTGGATTATCGGGAAAACCATTGGCAAATCGTTCCACCGAAGTTATTCGATTTCTGTCCGAAAAAAGCAATAAATCCTTTCCGATTATAGGTGTCGGCGGAATCCATTCGGCTGAAGATGCGCTCGAAAAACTCAATTCAGGAGCGAGCCTTGTGCAGCTTTACACCGGATTTATTTACGAAGGGCCGGCCTTGGTAAAATCGATCAACAAAGCAATACTACGTCAAAGATAAAGCATACTGGACCAACAGTCCCGCCAACATTGCAATACCAAAACTCAGCAGTGTTCCTATAAGGACGTATTCGGTCAGTTTTCGCTCCTTTGCTTCCATCAGGTCACCAAACCGGAATATGGATTTCGCGCCAAGAAGGAATCCGATTGCCTCGAAATGCCCTGTCAATATGAAACAGATCACAAACAGCCTTTCCAAAATACCTATATAATTCCCGGCATTTTGCAATGAGCCGTCGGCCGCGTCTTTATTTTCGGGCGTCCAAACCGATATGACATTTTTTATTAATATCGAAGTTGGCTGCGTAAGGAATAATACGCCTGTGAGCACAATCCAGAATTCATTAGCCGGAGCCGTAAATGTTGCCGTCGGATTTGCATACCAAATCGCGATTAGTGCAATTACGAGCAAATGCAACACCTGATCAATTACAAACCAATTGCGTTTCGTGGATTCCCGCTGAAATCGGAGTTTCGCATAATCGATCAGGCCATGGGTTACGGTCAGCAGAAGTGCATAAATCCCAAACTCGATTTCCCCGACTATCATCCACGCAACAGCACCATGAAGCACTATGTGTAAATACATATAAATGCTGCGATGCCTTTTTACTTCTTTGTCGGCTACCCACGAATTTGGTTGCAACAGGAAGTCGCCCAGCAAATGTGCCAGCAGCAGTTTTACAAATAGTATCATAGAATATGTTTTTTAAGTTTATTTCTGTAGAACGCATCGAGGTCCATTATCAGTTCGAATTGTGCCCTCGTTTGGCGACGGCTCACCGCCGCTTGATTGATTCCGAGTTTAATCCCAAGTTCTTCCTGTGAAAGCGTTGGATTCTCTATTGCCAGAAGTACGAATTCGGCCGACTGAGGAAGCCAGTTGTTCATGATTGAGGCCCCAAAGCGAAGCATCAGGTTTAGATCGTTGTCGAAATCCGAATTGCGTGAATTTACTGCAAGCATGACTTTTTCTTTTTTCAAGGTTTCAAAAAGTTCGCCCGAGCGTACGAAGGCGGTGCCGTTGCTTTCGGTAATTTTAGGCGCCGCGTATTCTTTGTCGCCTATACCGATGCTCATTCTTGCATCGAGCTTGAGCGTTTTTAAGAAGGCCTTGATCCGGATTGCAACCAAAAGTGCTTCCGCTGGATTTTTAACTTCAAGCTGAAATTCGTCTCCGCGATAAATCTCCCAATCTTTTGGCGTTTGTCCAATATCGGAAAATATTTTTTTAAGTCCGTCAGCCCACAATGTTGTAGTGCTGCGACGTGATTTTACGATGTCACCGGTCAGTATGCTGGTCATATCAAGGTTTTTATATTACCAAATTACGTAATATTTTATTTTATTACCAAATTTGGTAATATTTTAATTTATTACCGAATTCCGTAATACTTCCAAAATAAAAAGAATCCCAATTTTATTAACGGCAATACTTTTTTATCTTTGGGATTCTATGGCACAAATTAAAATAATCGAATGCCCACGCGATGCGATGCAAGGGATCAAAACCTTTATTCCAACGCACAAAAAGGCAGCATACATACAATCGTTATTGCGGGTGGGATTTGACACACTCGATTTTGGAAGTTTCGTTTCCCCAAAGGCAATTCCGCAAATGCGGGACACTGCCGAAGTTTTATCGATGCTCGACCTGTCAAAAACATCAACCAAACTATTGGCCATCATTGCGAACCGGCAAGGTGCGGAAATCGCCGCAACCCATTCGGAAATACAATATCTAGGTTATCCCTTTTCGATTTCCGAGAATTTTCAGATGCGCAACACACACAAAACAATCGCAGAATCGCTTGTGACACTGCAGGAAATTCTGAACATTGCCGATAAAAGTGGAAAGGAAGTAGTTGCCTATTTGTCGATGGGTTTCGGAAATCCGTACGGCGACCCATGGAACGTGGAAATAGTAGGGGAGTGGACTAAAAAATTGTCGGGAATGGGCGTCAAAATACTGTCGCTTTCCGATACCGTAGGCAGCTCTACACCCGATGTGATAGCGTATTTGTATTCGAATTTGATTCCGCAATATCCAGAAATCGAATTCGGCGCGCACCTGCATACAAATCCGAATAAATGGTTCGAGAAAATCGATGCGGCCTATAAAGCGGGCTGCCGACGCTATGATGGAGCGGTCCAGGGATTCGGCGGATGTCCAATGGCAACAGACGATTTGACCGGAAATATGCCAACCGAAAAATTGCTCTCCTATTTTACCTCCCACAACGAAAACACGAATACGAGCCCGATGAGTTTCGAAAGTGCGTATAATGAAGCTACAAAGTTGTTTGGGGAATATCATTGAAGAGATTGATGACAGAACTAGTCCGTGAAAATTAGCGCAAGACATCGTAGGGTATCTGCCAATCCCCAAATCTGCAATTCTGCCAATCTATCAATCCAAAATCCAACTTCCCAACTAATTCCGTATATTTGCACGCAATTCAACTACAATTGTAATGATTGCACACAACTCAAAAATTATTGGCGAAGGCTTGACCTACGACGATGTACTTCTTGTACCAAACTACTCCAATGTACTTCCCCGTGAAGTCAGCATACAATCAAAATTTTCCAAAAACATCGTACTGAATGTCCCAATCGTATCAGCAGCAATGGATACGGTAACCGAAAGCGCAATGGCAATCGCCATGGCTCAGGAAGGTGGGATCGGCGTGCTTCATAAAAACATGACCATCCAGCAGCAGGCCGCTAAAGTCAGAAAAGTGAAACGGGCCGAATCGGGAATGATAATTGATCCCGTAACACTGCCTCTTAGCTCGACTGTTGCCGATGCAAAAAATGCGATGAAGGAATTCGGTATAGGCGGAATTCCAATTGTGGATGCCGACCAAAAGCTTAAAGGCATAGTCACCAACAGGGACCTGCGTTTCGAAAAGAACAATGCACGCCCGATCATCGAAATCATGACAAGCGAAAACCTTGTCACCGTTGCCGAAGGAACTTCCCTTGAGGAAGCCGAGGTAATTCTGCAGGGACATAAAATCGAGAAATTGCCGGTCGTGAATTCAGATAACAAGCTGGTTGGGCTTATAACCTTTCGCGACATCACCAAACTCACCCAAAAACCAATCGCAAACAAAGACAGTTTTGGACGCCTTCGCGTTGCCGCTGCAATTGGCGTCACGGCCGATGCTGTTCAACGGGCCGAAGCACTTGTGAACGCCGGCGTCGATGCAATTATAGTCGATACCGCTCACGGTCATACAAAGGGCGTAGTGGATGTACTGAAATCGGTTAAAAGCAAGTTTCCCGATGTTGATGTAATCGTCGGAAACATCGCGACTCCCGAAGCCGCAAAATATCTTGTCGAAAACGGTGCAGACGGGGTCAAGGTGGGAATCGGACCCGGATCCATCTGCACTACGCGCGTGGTTGCCGGAGTGGGTTTTCCGCAGTTTTCAGCGGTACTTGAGGTTGCTGCCGCTTTAAAAGGGTCGGGAATTCCCGTAATTGCCGACGGTGGAATACGTTATACGGGTGATATCCCAAAAGCGATTGCAGCAGGAGCCGATAGCGTAATGCTTGGTTCGTTGCTTGCAGGCACAAAGGAATCGCCTGGGGAAACCATAATTTTTGAAGGACGTAAATTCAAGTCGTATCGCGGAATGGGATCGGTAGAGGCAATGAAAGAAGGTTCAAAAGACCGCTATTTCCAAGATGTTGAGGACGATATCAAAAAATTGGTTCCCGAAGGAATTGTGGGCCGCGTGCCGTATAAAGGCGAATTGAACGAAAGCATGCAGCAATTCATCGGTGGTTTGCGTGCCGGAATGGGTTACTGTGGCGCAAAAGACATTCCGACGCTTCAGGAAACCGGGCGGTTTGTAAGGATCACGTCAAGCGGAATCACGGAAAGCCATCCGCACAATGTCACGATCACCAAGGAGGCGCCGAACTATTCCCGATAATTCTTTTTGATAAGAATTAGGGCTGGGATTTAGGATTATTCCGCAAAGAATTCGACAAGTTTTTTCTTGCTTCCGACAACCCATAAAATGTCGTGTTTTTGGAGTATCATGCTCGATTCCGGATTGAGTAGACGCTTGCGGTTGCGCTCAATGCCCACGACCATGCCATTTGTTTTCTCACGGATTTTTGATTCGCGTATGCTTTTACCGATAAATTCTTCGTTGATCAGTTCAATCTGCTTTAACACAATATCACCTTCGCGGACTTTTTCAGGTACCGCGACCTCATGTTCATCGAGGTAATTCTTAAATTGTTGTACCTGATTATCGGTTCCGATGACGCAAATTTCGTCTCCAGGGAACAGTCTTTCATTACCATTCGGAATGTTGATCGAAATATCGCCACGTTTTATAAATGCGATGTTGATTCCCATCGTTTCACGGATTTCAAGTTCAGACAAAGCCTTTCCGGCGAGGTTGGATTCCTTTGCTATATTGAACGTCGTCATGTGCCCGTCCCACGGGGTCAGATCGCGGCGGCTGCGGCTTGCGGCAACAATGTCGCGTGCGTTGAAATTTTTGAGGAAATGATTCTCAATTTTTTGATACTGCCTGTTGAGTTTCTTCGGAAAAATGATATAGGCAGCAATCGCGGCCACAAGTGCGAACAATGCAATGCCGGCCGAAAAGAACGTATTTAACAGGAATCCAAGATACACCATCGTCAACAAAATCCGAAGCACAATCAGCATCGCTATAGGTCCACGGTACTTGCGCTCTTTTGTAACGGCCTCAACTTCTTTGACGGCCACACGCCTGAGCGATAATGCCCATAAGAACGGGGCCAGTATCACCAGCGTGATCAACGCCGCAAGTGCATTGCCGAATTTTGAAGACTCAACCAACGGCAAAATGTAAACCGATGACAATAAGATCACTCCAACGATTACGACCGAATTGATCAACACCTGCATAAAATTTGCGCGGAGTATCACCTGCCAATTGCTGACCGACTTTATGGCTTCTGTATTCGTGCTGTATTTGGCTATGCTTTTAATCCATTTTTGAGGCAGGTTTCTCTCTAGTTTTTCCGAAAATGGAGTCGAATATCGAATTAGAAACGGCGTCGTAAATGTGGTCACTGCCGATACCGCAACGACTATCGGATACAGGAACGCACTCGTTACGCCAAGAGTCATACCAAGCGTGGCAATGATAAACGAGAATTCGCCGATTTGCGCCAAACTCATACCGGTCTGCACCGATTGTTTCAGCGGCTGGCCCGACAGTAATGCTCCAAGCGCCGAGAAAATGGCTTTTCCGAAAATTGTCAGCAGTGTAATGATTGCCACCGGAAGCGCGTATTCGACCAGTGTATCAAGATTGATGAGCATTCCGACCGATACGAAAAATATCGCCCCAAACAAATCCTTTACGGGTTTAACCAAATGCTCAATCCGTTCGGCCTGAATGGTTTCTGCAAGTATGGAACCCATTATGAATGCACCAAGCGCAGGTGAAAATCCAACGTTCGCGGCAAGGATCACCATCATGATGCACAGCGCGATCGACAGTATGAGCAGCATTTCGTCGGTGACGAGGTTTTTTGTCGCACGCAGCAATGTCGGAATGAAGAAGATGCCGCCCAGGAACCAAATCGTTAGAAAGAACATCAATTTAAGTATCGACTGCAGTAATTCTACGCCCGAAAACTGCTGGCTGACCGCTATTGTCGACAACAATACCATAATGACGATGGCCATAATATCTTCAACGATCAGGGCACCAAATACGATTCCGGCAAACTTGCGCCCTTTTACCCCCAACTCGTCAAAGGCGCGAAGGATGATTGTGGTCGACGACATTGAAAGTATTGCACCCAAAAACAAACTATCCATCTGTTTCCAACCCATCCACTGGCCCACCCAGTAACCCAGAACGACCATGCAAATGATTTGCGTCATTGCGGTTATCGACGCCGTACCGCCAACTTTCATCAGCTTCTTGAAACTGAATTCGAGTCCGAGGCTGAACAGCAAAAAAATTACGCCAATCTCAGCCCAGACTTCAACACTGTGGTTGTCCTGAACCGATGGAAAAAAATCAAAATGGCTTCCTGCAAGAAATCCTGCAATCAGATATCCCAATACCAAAGGCTGCCGTATTTTCTTAAACAGCAAAACGGCAACAGCGGCGGTCATCAAAATAAGTCCCAAATCGCTGATAAGGGGATACAAGTGATGGGAAGACTCTTCGGCCGCCGTGATCACTTCCACAGTTTCTTCAATCATATATTTCTTTTATTCTTTTTTTTGCAGCCAATCCTGCTCTTCGCTGTATCTTTTGCGCCCTAAAGAATGCCGCAAAAGGATGCCGCTGCGATCAGGGCTGGGGTTCGCAGGATAATTTATATTCCCAGATAGTTGGATGGAGTAATCCGCAATAATTCGGTTTTGATATCGGCATTTACATCAAGCGATTCAATAAATCCGTGAATCGCCTGTTTATCGATCGCCACATTGGTCCGTGTCAGGCCTTTCAATGCCTCATACGGATTCGGATACCCTTCCCTGCGAAGTATCGTTTGAATCGCTTCGGCAACGACAGCCCAGTTTTTATCAAGGTCCTCATGGAATTTCTCCTCGTTCAGCAGCAACTTGTTCAATCCTTTCAATGTCGCTTCAAAACCAATCAGCGTATGGCCCATCGGAACACCGATATTTCGAAGAACGGTACTGTCGGTCAGGTCGCGCTGCAATCGTGAAATCGGTAATTTTGCCGACAGATGTTCAAAAATTGCATTCGCAATTCCGAGATTTCCTTCTGAATTTTCAAAATCGATCGGGTTCACTTTATGCGGCATTGCCGATGATCCGATTTCGCCTGCCTTGATCTTTTGTTTGAAGTAGTCCATCGACACATACGTCCAGATGTCGCGATCCAAATCGATTATTATTGTATTGATTCGCTTAAGCGCGTCAAAGAATGCGGCGAAATGATCGTAATGTTCTATCTGTGTAGTTGGGAAAGAATGTTGCAAGCCCAAAGTTTCACTAACGAATTTTGTTCCGAATTCCTTCCAGTCAATTTGCGGATAAGCAATATGATGCGCATTGAAGTTTCCGGTAGCACCGCCAAATTTTGCGGCAAAAGGTATGTTGAAAAGCAACCGCATCTGTTCTTCAAGCCGCTCGACGAAAACCGCGATTTCTTTTCCAAGCCGCGTTGGCGATGCCGGCTGCCCGTGCGTACGTGCGAGCATTGGGACGTCTTTCCATTCGCTGGAAAGAAACTTCAATTTCGCCACAAGCTCAACCAGCGCTTTCACATAAACATTCTGAAATGCCTCCTGTGCAGATAACGGTATTGCGGTATTGTTAATGTCCTGTGAAGTCAGTCCGAAGTGAATGAATTCCTTAAATTTTGCCAACCCAAGTTTATCGAATTCATCCTTTATGAAATATTCAACAGCCTTAACATCGTGGTTGGTGATTTTCTCTATGTCTTTAATCGCCTGTGCATCGGCTGAACTGAAATTTCTATAAAGGTCGCGCAGTGATTCAAAAAGCCTTGAATCTACGTGCGTGAGCTGCGGAAGCGGAAGTTCGCACAATGCAATAAAATATTCTACTTCTACCTGTATTCGATATTTTATAAGCGCTTCCTCAGAGAAATAGGTCGAGAGCGAAACAGTCTTGCCCCGGTATCTTCCGTCGATGGGAGAAACGGCATTCAGTTCAGTTAAAATCTGCATTTATTATGTGTTTAGGCGGTAAGCGCAAATATAACTTTTCGGATTCAGAAATGAAAGAAATGCAGCTTTATAAAATCATCTGTAAGTACGATTTTCGCGATCTTCGGCAACTAACATTTCGCTGAGTTTCGCGACTCCTTTCGATGCCGGTTCGGCAATTACCGTCAGCCGGTTGCCAAGATTCGGAATTTGCGCGGGTTTCGGGTCTATATAATAAATCGGAACAGACTGCGCGACAAAATCGACAAGGCCTGCAGCGGGATAGACCTGCAGCGACGAACCCACCACAACGAAATAATCGGCCTGCAAAGTAATTTCGATTGCCTCTTCCAATGCCGGGACCGCTTCGCCGAACCAAACAATGTGTGGCCGCAATTGATTTCCATTGCTATCGGTGTCGCCCTGGTGAATATCGGCTTTCCAGTCGAAAATGGTATATGGATCGGTAACGCTGCGGGCTTTCAATAATTCTCCATGCAGATGCAATACTTTTTCACTACCGGCCCTTTCGTGCAAATCATCGACATTCTGCGTGATGATATCCACATCAAAAAACTGTTGCAGCCTAGCGAGTTCTAAATGAGCATCGTTTGGCCCGACCGTTTTCAACTGGCGTCGTCTTTTATTATAAAAGTCAAGGACGAGTTGCGGATTTCTGTTGAATCCTTCGGGCGATGCAACCTCCATTATATGGTGCCCTTCCCACAAACCACCCGAATCCCTGAAGGTCGCGACACCACTTTCGGCACTTACTCCGGCGCCTGTCAATACCACAAGTTTCTTTTTGTTGACCATGAATTCTTTTTTAAACCATAAATTTACACACTTATAGAATCTGAAGCCAAATGACCGACACCAAATATCTCGAATACCTCGAAGGTTTCCTGACCGATAACCGAAAAGAAAAATTTTTGAAAGTTCTTTCCCAGCGAACTAACCATTTTACCGTTGCAATGGAAGACGTTTTCCAAATGCACAATACAAGCGCGGTTATGCGTAGTTGTGAAGTTTTCGGAATCCAGGAACTGAATGTTGTTGAGGAACGGTATGGGAAAAAAATAGACAAGGAAATCGCGATGGGCGCGCAGAAGTGGGTCGACATCAACCGGTTTGACACGATGGCAGCCTGTATTTCGACCGTTAAATCGAAGGGATACCGAATCATAGCGACCACTCCGCATCAAAACGACTGCGATCTTGATGATTTTGACATTACGCAGAAAGCGGCATTGTTTTTTGGTACCGAACGCGACGGGTTGTCGGAAGAAGTATTGGCGCAAGCAGACGGATTTCTGAAAATTCCAATGCAGGGTTTTACCGAAAGCCTGAACATTTCGGTATCGGCTGCGATAATCATCCAAAACCTGACAAGCCGACTGCGAAAAACGGATATCGACTGGCATTTATCGGCAGAAGAAATAATGGAAAAGCGGCTCGACTGGGCGCGGAACTCGATTAAGGACATCAAACGGATCGAAGCGCGTTATTTTGCGGAAAACAATCTTTAGTTACCTTTTCTTTTTCAGGATTTTGTATTCCTCGTAACATTCACTGATGGCGTCCATGATTTGCAGGTCGTTGGCCGAAAGCACGAACGATTCCGAATAGTTGCAGCGTGACATGATTTCGGGGATTTCATTTTTGTCGATTCCGAGTAAGGCGGCAACGGTCTCACGGTCGTACTTCGATGCGAGCATTTCGCGCATGTTATTGTCTTTTTTAAGCTCTTTCAGTTTTTTGAGCTCCCTTGGTTTCTTTCCGAAGAAGTTGTACAGCATGTCTGCCGGATTGAATATCGAACCCAAAACATTTCCAAATGCGCCAGGAGAATATTCGCCGGCTTCATAACCGTGCGGTAATCCCGAAATGCTGTAACGATAGTTCTCCCGGATTGGAATCAGTTTGGTATCGACTTCAAGATAACCCGTAAGAAGATAAGGTTGAACGATCACTTCTTCCAATGCGATTGCTTTTTCGGTAAGCTGTATTTGTGTGGTTTTATTTTTTATCCAATCGTTCGTGACGCGGACTTTAAGCGATTGAAATCCGATAAGCGAAAGCATCAGCGTATCGTTTACCGCAGCTTCGATTTCAAAATATCCTTTATCATTTGTCGATGTGGCTTTTACTTTGTTCAAATTCACGATATTGACATTTGCCAATGGCGAAAGGTCGTTGTCGTTTAAAATAGTGCCGTTGACTTTATTTTTTTGGTCAGAAGACTGTGCGGTGACTGTAGCAGCAAGCAGGAAAAAAAAGAAGACTGCAAAATATCTCATGTCTGGTTTTAAAGGCCTAAAAGTAGTAAAACACAGTAAGATAAATTGCAGTCTCCCTATAATTATAAGAAAATTAACAAAGGAAATTTAACTTTTCCTTGGGCGCTTTGCCCGCGGGCTTTCGCCAAAGCTTTCCGAACGTCGTGGAGCACGCTCCGTACCTTCGGTTCGTCTTGGCCGTTCCGATGAAAATCCGCCTTCACGTCGCGGTGATCCGCTCCGGAAACCACCCTCACGCGGTGCGCTTGAACGATCGCTTCGGAATCCGCCTTCCCTACGTGGGGCAAAACTTCCTTCACGTCGTGGCGCCGAGCTTCTGCTTCCGCCAAATCCGCCGGAGCCTCTTCCATTGTGGTCACGTCGTCCGCCACCATCGTTTTTAGAAATCTCAACATTGATTCGTCGGCCTTCAAGCTGGATGTTGTTCAAAACCTCCATTACTTTATCAGTGTGCTCAGGATCGGTGTTGAAGAATGAAAACCCTTCTTTTACGTCCACTTTGTACACATCATCACGTCCAAGATCAAGAGTATCGCGAAGGAAATCCTTCAACGACATCCAATCGAAGTTGTCCCGGGACCCGATGTTCACGAAATAACGTACGGCACCGCCGTTGCTTTGACGCGGTTCGCGGTCGTCACGTCGATCGCCGGCAACCTGAGCCGAAAGATCTTTTGTTTTCTTGTAATAATTAAGAAAGCGGTTGAATTCAACCGAAACCATTTTCTTGATCAATTCTTCCTTCGACAAATCTTCAAGTACGTTGTTGATTGCAGGAAGATAGTTGTCGATTTCGTGATCCACTTCGGTATCCTTGATTTTTGTAGCAAGGTGAAGAAGCTGGATTTCGCAGATTTCGATACCTGATGGAATGGTTTTTTCTTCGAATTTTTGTTTGATGATGCGTTCGATAGCCGAAATTTTACGCAATTCGCTTTTTGTCACGATTACGATTGAAGTTCCCAGTTTTCCGGCGCGGCCTGTACGGCCTGAACGGTGATTATAGGTTTCTATTTCGTCGGGAAGCTGGTAATTCACTACGTGTGTCACATTGTCAACATCAATTCCGCG
The DNA here is from genome assembly GCA_023427845.1 of Bacteroidota bacterium. Taxonomy (GTDB): domain Bacteria; phylum Bacteroidota; class Bacteroidia; order Flavobacteriales; family Flavobacteriaceae; genus Flavobacterium. Next base: position 1,278 of record JAEYZX010000135.1, on the reverse strand, counting down.
TGCGGCAACATCGGTTGCGACAAGCATCTGGATTTGACGCCCACGAAACGATTTCATGACGCCGTCGCGTTGTGCCTGCGACAAATCGCCATGAAGTGCCGCAGCATTATAGCCATCCTCGATCAGTTTTTCGGCAACAGCCTGCGTATCCCTTTTCGTACGGCAGAACACCACCGAGAAAATATCGGGATTTGCATCGGCAAGTCGTTTTAAAGCTTCATAACGGTCGCGTGCATTCACCAGGTAATATTCGTGTGAAACGGTAGCCGATCCAGAATTCTTGGCACCCACTGTAATTTCGAGTGGTTCGCTCATGAACTTCTTAGCGATACGGGCAACTTCCTGTGGCATTGTAGCCGAGAATAACCACGTATTCTTTTCATCGGGAGATGTTGAAAGGATGCTTACAATGTCATCGTAAAAACCCATGTTCAGCATTTCATCAGCCTCATCAAGTACGCAATAGTCGATTTGCGAAATATTGACCAACCCACGGTTGATCATGTCCTGCATTCTACCAGGGGTTGCGACAATAATTTGTGCGCCACGTTTAATTTCGCGGGCCTGCTCTGTGATGCTGGCGCCGCCATAAACTGCAACTACGTTAATACCTTTTTCGTATTTTGAGTAGTTCTTGATTTCGTTAGTAATCTGCAAGCAAAGCTCGCGTGTAGGTGATAAGATTAACGCCTGCGTATTTCTGTTGTTGGCGTCGATTTTCTGGATTAGTGGAAAGCCAAACGCGGCTGTTTTCCCTGTCCCCGTCTGGGCCAACGCAACCATGTCTGTGTCTTGTTCCAATAAGAGGGGAATCGCTTTCTCCTGTACTTCGGTCGGATTTTCAAATCCTAGATCTAAAATCGCCCGCAGTAGCGACTCACTCAATCCTAATTGTTCAAATTTATTCATATAGTATTTTAAATATTTTGCAAAAGTACAGCTAATATCCGTTAAATACTAATGGGTTTTAGAGATTTAAATTTTAATTACGAATTGATAATCAGAATGTTAGTTTGAAAGATAGTCAACCAGCTTCCGGATTGCCCGTCCACGATGGCTAATGGCAGCCTTTTCTTGGGCAGAAAGTTGTGCAAAAGTCGCTGAATGCCCGTCAGCTTTGAAAATAGGATCATAGCCAAAACCTTCTGAACCGGCTTTTTCACAGGTGATCTCGCCGTGGACGATTCCGGTGAATAAATGTTGCGTACCATCTAGAATCAGGGCGATAACTGTTTTGAATTGTGCCGACCGGTCGTGTTTTTTGTTTAATTCTTGTTT
>JAEYZX010000087.1 GCA_023427845.1 Bacteroidota bacterium | reverse complement strand
ACGTACATATGAAAAAGTCGTTGCGTTGCGTGCAGTTGAATCGACCGATGGGATGACTGCCGACTGGGTACATTTACCGTACGAATTCCTGATGAAAGTCTCGAATGACATCATCAATAAAGTCAGGGGCGTGAACAGGGTTGTATATGATATCAGCTCTAAGCCGCCTGCGACGATCGAGTGGGAGTAACATTAAATTTCCGATTATGAAGAATTTATTTATTTGTCTGTTTCTAATTACCATGTGTGGCGAGATTTGTGGACAAGAAGAGCTTCAGGTCGAGATAACAATGCATGATGTGAAACCGGGCGAGACCGTAAGGACGATTTCAAAAAGATATCTGGTTTCGCCATCCGATATTTATCAACTAAATAAATTTGCCGTCAATGGGATAAGCCCCGGAATGGTGCTGCATATTCCACGTACCAAAAAATCCGGTTCGATAAGCAATCAGACAAAGGCGACTGCCGCTGTAGAACTGCTTCCCGTGAACGATAACGGGAGCGTCCTTGCAGATGAAGATCTCGAAAAAGTCATGGATGCCGTTAAAAGCGAATCGGAAACAAAGAATTCCTTAGCTAAAAAACCGATGGCAGCTGCCGGATCAAATTCGGCAGTCCCGCATAAGGTGAAAGCAGGAGAAACGCTCTCTTTACTTTCGAGTAAATATGGGATTTCGGTAGCCGAGATAAAAGAGCATAATGCCGATCTGTTGACAGGCGGACTCAAAGCCGGACAAACCATTTTGATCCCATCGCGCGGCGGGATCGAAACAGATGAAGCGATCGCGACAACTGCGCCGTCGACCGAAGTGATTGGGGAAATTTATGAGCACACGGTTGAACCAAAAGAAACATTGTACAGCATTTCAAAAAAATACAATGTCTCGGTGGATGAAATAAAAAAACAGAATGAAAAATTATTGGCCCACGGTTTGCAGGCAGGTCAGGTAATTAAGATAAAAGCGAAATAATTAATTATATTTGGCTGAGATTAAACAAACATTCTATGAAGCATTTCTTTTTTGCCCTCATCACAGTACTGCTATTCTCGCTTGACGCAAGTGCGCAGGACCCTATCAGGCACAAGGTTGCGAAGTCAGAGACCGTGACGCAGATTGCGAAGAAATACCAAGTCACACCCTACGATATTTTCAGGTTGAATCCGGATTCGCAAACTGGCATCCGGGAAGGTGAAATACTCCTCATTCCGGGATCAGTGCAGCAATCGTCAACAACGACTAATAATTCGGAAGCACCTACATCGTTTTCTACGCATCTCGTAAAGCCCGGCGAAACCTTATACAGCATCGCAAGGAATTTTAATACAAGCGTAAGAGCATTACAGGATGCAAATACCGCACTTTTGCAAGACGGGCTTAAAAGCGGACAGACAATCAGGATACCTGCCGGTGAAGCCACTTCTACAAGTACGGCGGTTACGACAGCCGTTAGACGACCTGAACCTAAGGTCTACGAAATCGACGCACCGGTCACTTCTTCAGCCACTGCTTATCATATAGTTGAACCCGGGCAAACAATGTTTTCAATTGCCAAAAAATACGGAATGACCGTTGCGGATCTCGAAAGGAGAAATCCGATGGTGACAGGTAACCTTCCCGCTGGATATAGGCTGACGGTCGACGCAAAACCCGATAGTGCACCGGTGCCAAGTGGTTCGGTTACAAGTACGGTGGTACCGACGAGAAAAATTGCATATGCGAATTATGAGGTTAAACCTAAGGAAACACTTTTTAGCCTGACGCAGATGTTTGGTATTACTGCCGAGGAACTGATAGCTTTGAATCCGAGTCTGTCTGATGGGGTTAAAATCGGAATGATATTAAAAGTTCCGGGAAAAGGGTCGATGATCATGGAAACGCCCCCGGGATTTAAAGACCTCACTGCATCGCTTGATACCAGTACAAAAAAAGAACTTGTAATGTTATTGCCGTTCAATGCATCGCGTATACAAAACGACTCAACGCGCACAATAACTGAAAGACTCAAAAAAGATCCCTTTCTGAACCTCACGCTTGATTTTTATTCAGGCGTTTTGATGGCAATCGATTCGGCAAAAGCAATGGGCCTTAACGTCAACGTACGAATTTTCGATTCGGCCGAGAGCAAGTTTACTTCCGGGGTCACAGGTATAATAAACAGCAATAAACTCCAGAATGTTGATGCGGTCATTGGCCCGTTTTACCAAGAGCATCTTGAAACCACAGCCGGAATTTTGGCAAAAGACAGCGTGGTGGTTATTTCGCCACTCTCCAAAGAAATGGGTAAAGCATCGTTTAATTTATATCAGTCGATGCCTACGGAGAACTTTTTGAAATCGGCAATGTTCAATTTCATGCTTTCAAAAGGCGGGAATATAATCGTTGTCAGCGATCCAAAGAAAGCAGCAAACCGCGAATTCATTACGACCAATTATCCACAGGCAAAATTTGCCCAACTCAGCGAAACTGGAAATTTCGTTCCGGATAACCTCAAAAAATTATTGGTGAAAGACAAAATAAATTATGTCGTACTTGATTCTGAACGTACCGGGATGATCCTCGCAACAACGAACCTGCTGCTGAATGAAATCAATAATTTCAAGATTCAACTGGCGATCATCGAGCCTAATGCCACTTTGGACTTTGAAGAAATTTCAATGAAACGGCTCACAATCCTCAAGATGCTATATCCATCGGTAACACGTGAAAATAATAGCGATCGGGCACAGATATTCGCAAATGCGTATAAGGAAAAGAATAAAGTCTTCCCGAATCAATATGCGACCCGCGGATTTGACGTGACGTTCGATACATTATTACGTCTGTCTCAGGATAAATCATTTGAATCGTGCATGGGACAGGACAAATCGGAACAGGTGGAAAGCCGTTTCAACTACATTCGTGACAAAGAAGGCGGATTTGTAAACAAAGGCGTTTACATACTGCAATACAATGAAGACCTTACGGTAACTGAAGCTCAATAATGACATCAAAAGTAACTTATCTCGGTGAGCTGCGGACATCCTCGGTGCACATCAATTCAGGAAGTGAGATTATTTCCGATGCGCCGCTTGACAATAACGGAAAAGGTGAAGCTTTTTCGCCTACCGATACTGTCGCGACAGCATTGGCAACATGCATGCTGACGGTCATGGGAATAAAGGCACGCTCTCTTGATGTCGATTTTACAGGCGCTACTGCCGAAGTCACAAAACACATGCAATCAGAGCCACGGAAAATCTCGAAGATTGAAGTACGTTTTCAGATGGCATTATCACCAGATGAAAAAACCAGAACCATTTTGGAGCGGACGGCAATGACATGCCCGGTTTATTTAAGCCTGCATCCCGACATCGAAAAAGAGGTCACCTTCAAGTGGAGCTAACAATTATTAATTATTAATTATCAATTATTAATTGTCCTTGGATTCCCAGCAACAGGCCCTGATTAAACTCGCCCATACTAAAATGCCATTCGGCAAATACGAAGGCTGGAACCTGATAGAGCTTCCCGAATATTACGTTGTTTGGTACAGCAATAAAGGTTTCCCAAAAGGCGAACTCGGACAGCAACTGCAACTGGTCTACGAGCTTAAATTGAACGGTCTTGAAGAGCTTGTGCGTAATATCCGCAGGAACTATCCCAAACCCTAGCGTTATTTCTTAATTGTAACTATCCGTTGGCCGATTATCAATTTATAATTGTATTTTTGCCACGTTTTTTACAACAACACAACTACAACACATTATAATGAATCAGACGAAATATATTTTTGTTACCGGTGGTGTGACTTCTTCCCTCGGAAAAGGGATTATCGCAGCATCGCTCGCAAAATTATTGCAGGCTAGAGGTTACCGCACAACCATTCAAAAGTTCGACCCGTATATAAATGTTGATCCCGGAACATTGAATCCGTATGAACACGGTGAATGTTTTGTGACTGATGACGGTGCCGAAACCGACCTCGATCTTGGCCATTACGAACGATTCCTCAATGTACCGACCTCACAGGCAAATAACGTTACAACCGGAAGGGTGTACCTTTCCGTTATTGAAAAGGAGCGCCGTGGCGAATTCCTTGGAAAAACAGTTCAGGTTGTTCCGCATATCACAAATGAAATCAAAGAACGCATGCAGTTGCTTGGGAATTCAGGCGATTACGATATTGTGATCACTGAAATCGGCGGTACTGTCGGCGATATCGAATCGCTTCCTTATATAGAATCGGTCCGACAGCTCGTTTGGGAACTTGGCGAGAACAACGGGCTTGTGGTTCACTTAACGCTGGTGCCGTATTTGGCTGCCGCCGGTGAGCTCAAGACCAAACCCACACAACACTCGGTCAAGAACTTGATGGAAAGCGGTATCAAAGCCGATATCCTGGTTTGCCGGACCGAACACGAACTTTCGGATGAACTTCGTCAGAAACTCGCATTGTTCTGCAATGTTACCCGTGAAGCGGTCATTCAGTCGATCGACGCTTCAACAATTTACGAAGTACCGGTCCTGATGCTTGAGGAAGGTCTCGACGTGGTTGCACTCAAGAAATTGGCATTGCCCAAAAAGAATACGCCGGATTTGAAAAACTGGAACGTATTTCTTCATCGATTGAAAAATCCCAAGCATGTAGTCAATATCGGACTTATCGGAAAATATGTAGAACTTCAGGATTCGTATAAATCGATAATTGAAGCATTTATACATGCTGGTGCTGCAAATGAGACTAAAGTCAATGTGGTATCGGTACATTCCGAGTATATAGACTCCGCAAATG